>NC_021284.1:369114-738229 GCF_000400955.1 Spiroplasma syrphidicola EA-1 | reverse complement strand
TAAAAAGTAAAGTTGAACGCTTAAAAGAAAAAATGTATCAAAGTACTAAATTTACAGAAGAAGGTTCAGCCCAAATTGTTGATGAGGGTTATGAAAAAATGAATAATAGTCGTTGAAAAAACCCCCAAGCACCACAAGGGCCAGTAAAACCAGTTATTAGTGTTGGTCCCAATGGGCAATATTTACGTACAGTTGATGAAACAAAAGGAGTTATTGATGAATCAACTCGTGGTGTTGCAATTGAACAACGTGGTGATTTTGTCCAAAAAGGTGATATTATTAAGCATCATGATTCCTATAAGCCTAATTTTGCTAATAATAATACTGCTAAACCAAAACCGGAAAAATATCAAGGGCCAATAATTATTCCTCGTTCAAAACAAAGTCAAACAATTGATACTCGCTCACTAGAAGAAAAAATTCGCCAAGTACCATTACCAACTGGAAAACAACGTGTTAATCCAAATGCAAAAGTTGATAATTCTTATGATGGAAAAGTATTTTTAGGAGATATTGAGAAAATTTATTCAGCAGGGCAAAAATATCGTCAAGATATTACAAAAAACCCAACTGCTAATAATAGCAATCAAACTGGGCCAAACAATTTTGATCCATATAATGATGATTATCATAAACCACAATAAGTGGTTTTTATTTGTCAATTACTAATTAATTGGGGAGGTTATTCTTAATGGCAATGGCAAAGTATTTGTCTTATCAAGGGACAACAATTCCATATTACTTAACAATAAAAAAACAAAAAAATATTGTTTTAAATGTTTCTAGTGGCGAAATTAAAATTTCAGCTCCTGCCCATGCCCAGGATTGAGAAATTGAAATGCTTCTATATAAAAATATTAAGAAAATTTTAAGCGTTGTTAATGATCATAATAATTATCGTAAAATTTATTGAAATCAGGCTGGTACTGGTTATTTAATCTTGTTTGATCAAAAATATCCGTTACAATTAACTTCTGATAATGTTTATAGCAAAATTATTGATCATGAAGCTTTTTTAATTAAAACAGCAGGGAGTGAAGAAGAAAATATTAAACGGATTCATACCTTTTTAAAGCAAAAATTTTATTATAAATTTGAACAGCTACTTAATAAATGAGCAAAAATAATGGATTTAGAATATAAAAATTTGACTGTTAAATCAATGAAACGCAAATGAGGGGTATGTTATCCTGAAAGTAAAAAAATTGTTTTAAATATTAAATTAATTCATTTTGATCCAAGCGTTTTAGAATATGTTATTGTCCATGAACTATCTCACCTGGTTCATCACAACCATTCAAAAGCATTTTGACATTATGTTGAGAAATATTTCCCAACTTACCGGGAAAAAATGAATATTTTAAAAAGACCAGGAATTTAAATTATAAATATAGGTTATAATATATAAGGTAAAAAAAACCATAAAGGAGCTGCTAAAATGGATCAAACATCAACGATAGCAACACATAAAATTAAACATAAAATTAAACATAAAATTAAACATAAAATTAACTATAAACAAAATATTATTGAATTATCAAAAAATTGACGATTTTGGGTGAAATTATTAATTGGGTTCTTACCAATTTTATCAATGATTATTTTTTCATCTTTTCAAGTTGCAAGAATCTTATGATTCCGTGCTAATCATGTTTTTCCCGACTTTTGAGTCGCAAAATATAACACAACATTAGCCGAATTAGAAAGTTGATCGGTCTTTCAATGTGTCTTTCAGGTCTATTTTCGTAATATTTTTCTATACACATCTTATTCAACAATTATTTTTTCAGCATTTTTCTTAAATTCAGCTTTTAATACGAACCATGAAGGAAATGGTAAATATGATAATAGTTATTTTGGGTTATGAACGATAGTTATTATGGGATTCACAATTTTTTTCTATAACTTATCGCTATTTATTACAAAAGATTATCAAACATGAGCATGAAACCATTGAATGAGTATGTTTTTACAACACTCATTAGTTCCAATTGCTGGGGTAATTTATTTTTTATTATTTTATCAACATAAAGCAACTTTTATTTATAATCGCCGTAAAATGTTAAGCTGATGAGGTTATGCTGGGGCAGCGATTATCGGGTATTACGTTATTTTTACAATTTTAGGTTATATTTTCAAGGCTAGTCATGCTTGAAAATTATTTCCTGATATGTCTTATTCTGGATATTTCCCCTATGATTTTATGGAATTTACAAATCCAGATGCGACATATACTGCCGGAGCATTACCAATGGGGGCGCAAACGTTCTTAATTTATTTTGCCTTCATTCTTATTATGAGTGGATTATATTTTGGTTTTTATTTCGCAATTATTAAACGTGTCAAATATCAAAATAATATAATAAAAAATCCTAGTCAAAAAAAATAGTTTTTTAAAATTACTATTTTTTTTATTTTTTGTTTAGTTCCAAACAAAAAAGGAATAAAATAATAGTATAGTTTTTACATGATAATCCTTGCAGATAATAGGGAGATGAAACATATGATTTATATTGGAACAACAGAAAAATTCTATCGCCTTGAACAAATTATTATGGACAATTATAAAGTTTCAAGTCTTAACTTAATTGCTAAAACAGCAACAAGTTTATTATCGTTTCTATCACCCCAACCACGAAAATATCTAATTTTTGTAGGGTGAGGTAATAATGGGGCCCAAGGATTAGCGCTAGCCCAAATGATTGTTGAAAAGAATGTTGGAAATAATGTTAAAGTTGTTTTTTGTGCGCCAAAATTAGATTTTCTGGCTCACCAAACACCAGTTAATAAACACTGAACTAATTTAATTGCTCAGCAAGATAAGATTGCGACTTGCTACTTAGATAATAATGAATATCAAGAATGAATCACGGAATGTGAAGAAATTATTGACTGCATTTTTGGGCTTGGTTTTGAGGGAAACATGGCGAAAAAATTACAAGAATTAATTACTGATATTAATAAAAGTAATAAACCAATTTTGGCGTGTGATATTCCCAGTGGTATTATAAATGATGAACAGAAAACCCCATCTGTTGCGATTAAAGCTAGTCGTACAGTTACATTTTTTATTTATAAAACAGCATTTATTAATTATCAAATTATCCCATTTTTGGGCAAAATTACTTTAACTACCCTTGATTTTGAACAAGAAAAGATTAATGAATTCTGTAATCAAATAATTGATAATAAAATTTTTATTGTGGATAATGTTAAAATAACGCCGAGACCGCTTGTTACAAATAAGGGAAATTATGGGAAATTAATGTTATTTGGTTCAAACAATGATTATTTAAATGCTGGAACAATTGCGGCTAATATGGCAATCCAAGCAGGGGCTGGCCACTTGACTTGAGTTATTCCCCAAGAATTACGGACTTATTTAGTTAATACTGTCCTTGAAATGACGTATTGTGATGCAAATGATCGATCAAAAATTCTTGATTTATTAGAAAAAGTAATAAATGTTGTTATTTTTGGTCCCGGCACTGGTCGCACCGAACGAACTTTAAATTTATTAAAACTAGTTTTAGACAATTATGAAGGTCGAATTGTAATTGATGCCGATGGAATTAATGTTTTAACCCCTGAATTATTACGAAAACTAAAGAACCGTGGTATTATTACTCCCCATCCCCAAGAATTTGCTCGGTTAATTAATAAACCGCTAGAAGTAGTTTTATCAGATCGTGTAGCATTAGCACAAGAATTGGCAAGCAAATATAAAATTATTGTTGTTTTAAAGGGTTATCAAACAATTATTACTGATGGGGAAGTGACATATATTAATTCAACGGGAAATCCATATATGGCAACACCCGGAATGGGGGATGCTTTAACAGGTTTGATTGCCAGTCTTTGTGGCCAGGGTTATAATAATTTAACAGCTAGTTACCTAGCAGTTTATTTACATGGTTTTTGTGGTGATTTAGTGGCCCAAACTAAAAAACCGGTTTTAGCAACAGATGTTGTTAATAAAATTGGAAATGTCATTGCCCAACTAATAAACAGTAATTATTAATGAAGGGAAAAAATAATGCGTCAAATTTTAAAAAGTTATTTAAAAGCGTATTTTAAAAATTGAATTGAAGCAATTGGCTTAATTTTATTTATTGTTATTATTGTTGCAACATTTGCTGGAGTTTTATCCGGAGCTCTTCAATTTAAAATTATTTATAATAATATTGCCAATAGTTCACAAGAATGAGATTTTTATTTTACTGGTCGAAGCCCATATAAAGCAAAGTTTATTCAAGATTACTATCTAAATAATATTTTTGTTAATCAAGATGGTAATGTTGAAACAGTAACTGATAGTGGGGACAGTATTATTGATAAAAATAGTGAATGATGAGTTAATGTTAAAAAAACTTGTGCAAACAATAGTAATCCTGCTAATCGAACTAATTGTGAAGACTTAGCAATTACTAAAAAATTAAATGATGTTTATCAAAATCAGGGAAAAATGTCTCATGATGGTTTAACACCAAGTGGCGTAGCTTATTTAGGAAAATTTAATTATAATCGTTGAAATGAATTATTATTTCGTATTTTAAAATCACCACGCTTGGATTGAGGTTTTGCTATTTCCAATGAACTAATTGCTAAAAGTACTAAAAACGATAATCTGACTTTAAATTTTGTTCCAACACCCTTAATTGATTTAACAAATAGCAAAGTTGCAAATTTTAATCAACTTCATCTTTTTGCTGGTCAACTGCCAGGTGAGGATAATACAATCGCAGTTAGTAGTTTATTTGCCAAACAGCATAACTTAAGCATTGGGAGTGAAGTTAGTTTAGGGGATAATGCCCCAAGTTTTACAGTTAGTGGGATCGCTAGTACTTTAAATACAATGTTAAGAATAGAACCGATTGGTTCAAATCATGCCAATACTAGTGGATTGAACAATTATGGTGTTATTTATTTACCGCAAAGTAAAATTTATCAATTATTAGGAAGTTCTTGAGTTAAAGAGCGTGAAAAAGCGTTAGATTATGTTTTTTCAACCCAGCAAATGGTAATGATAAAACTAAATAATTCTGATCCAGAAACATTGTTATCGTTGAAAAAAGCATTAGGACAAGTTTTTGTTAATCCTTCTGGAACGTTGCTATCTTTTAACGAAAGTGGTCTTGCTGTCCAAATGCAAAATATTAATTTGCAAATTATTCTTTATGCTGTGATGGGAAGTGTTTTATTAGGATTAGGCTTTATTTTCATTAATTATGCAATGAAAAAAGAAATGAATAAAACTCGTCGCCAAATTGGGATTTTTAAAGCTTTTGGTTATCGAACTGCCGAATTAGCTTGAGTTTTTACTGTGAAATTTTTTATCACGATGCTATTAGGAGCCCTAGTTGGTTATGCGATTAGTCTTCCAATTCAAATGTATGTTAACAAATTATATACGATTGGTCTGTTGGTTCCTTTTGATTTAATTTATATTGCGTGATGATTCCTTGTTTTGTTATTTGTCGCGATGCCAGTTTTATTTACCGTAATATCATTTGGTTTAATTTTATTGCACTTAAAATTACCTAGTTTAGATTTAATTAATTTAGCTTCCAAAAAACGCATTACTTTTTTTGAAACTTTTTTAAAAACTATCACAGTTAAAGCCCCGTTTCTCTTTCGGCTACAATTATCTTTTATGATGCGAACTTTTAGTAAATGATTAATAGTGATGGTAATTTTCTTTATATCTTCTTTACTTTTTATTCTCCAATTTAATGCTAGTGATATTTTTAAACAATTAACAGTTCGTACCAATTTAATTTATCAAAATAGTGTTGATCATAAATTTGATTTTGGGACAAAATTAACGGCTAGTGAAGTTAAAAATATTGGTGGTCACGAAACTTTACAACTATTAAATGTTGATAATTTTCGTTTAATACCAACATTAAATGCTGAACAAACAGCCCAAGAATCGCTTCAAAATTTTCATAGTTTAGTACAAAGTATTATTGAAGGTGGGGAATGCAAAGATTTGGCAAAGTTTGCTTCATATCAACCAATTTATCAGTCGATTTATTTTGATGACTTATTAGCTATTATCAAATTTGTCAAAAGTTGTGGGGCTGCTGAAAATTTACCTGGATGATTAACTAATATTGAAAAATTATCATCTCAATTAGACCAAACAAAAGTTAAAACAATTATTAGTTTTAACCAACTAATGTATAATCCAACAGCAGAAGCTTTAGGGGTGACATTACCAGTTTCACCAAGTGAAAATGAACAAACAGTAATTGATGATATTACCATTAAGGGTTTATCACAAACTCTTGCGGATGATTTTTATTATTTGCCAGGAATTTCGGAAAATGTAATTAACGAAGTTATTAATTTTTCAGCCGGAAGAACTAATATTCCGGCCATTATTTCAAAAAAAATAGCAAAATTAGCAAATTTAAATGTAAATGATCATTATCAATTTGTTGTTAAAAATGCAATTGGTTCTTTTCCAATTGCAATAGTTGTTAAAGGAATCATTAATGATGATACAATTCGCCGGAACATTTTTATCAGTGAACAAGCAATTCAAAGTTATTATCGTGATGCGCAAGGTGCAATTATGCCAAGTTTTTATAATAATCTTTTGTCAAAAAATCAGTTAATTCAAGAAAAAATCAATCTGAAAGAAATTTTAATGCAAAAGCAAAGTTTTAAAGTAACAGTTCAAAATTTAACGATTAATCTCTTTAATCAAGATTTAGATGTTACAATCGGTCAACTTTTGACGAATAATTTTAATGCTGCCGATGTTGCTAGTTTTACTAACCTTAATAATGTAACGATGATTAATTTGGAACGATTATTATTAGCAGCAGGAATGGAATTATTTAATAATTCATTATTGATTTTACAAGTTTTAAATGGCCTTATTATTTTTATTATTTTAGCTGTTGTTACTACTTCGGTAATTGATGAAGCAAGTGATATTATTTTGACAATGCGAGCATTAGGCTATCGTACGCGGGACATTAATTTTATTGTTATTGGTAATTATATTTTAGGAATAATTTTTGCCTTTTTCGCCGCTTATTTACTATCACTATTAATTTGACACTTTGTCCTCGCAATGGTGTTTACAAATTATCAGTTGGTAATAAATTTACCACTAAATTGGCAAACCCCAGTTTTAACAGGAACCATTATTGCCACAATTTTAGGGTTTGCCTGAGTCTTGGCAATGTACTTAATTAAAAAAAGAAAATTGCAGGAATTAACAATTTAAAATAATTTCATAATTTTAAAAAATCAGTTATAATATCAATAAGTAAGTAAATATTTAAAACGATGATTTAGGAGTAGTAGTTAAAGTGTTATCTTTCAGCGAGGTTATAGATGGTGAGAGTAACTAAGATAATATTAATGAATTCACCTAAGGAGTGCTGCTAATCCCAGCCGGATTATTTTTATAATTCGTTAAACTAATTAAGACTAGGAAACTAGTGCAAAAGGATGGTACCGTGAAACATTCACTCCTTGTTTATTTTTTTAAATAGACAAGGTTTTTTATTTAAGGAGGAAATTATGGAACAGCAATTAAATGATTTATTAGCACAAGCAAAAAAGGCGATCGCGTCATCAACATCCCTTGAACAACTTAATAACTTACAAGTTGAGTATTTAGGGAAAAAATCAGTTTTAAATGAATTTTTGAAGGGGATGAAAGATTTACCCCATGAAGAACGCCTCATCGTTGGTCAGTTAGCAAATAAAATTAAAGGGGAACTAACTGCGCTTTGACAAGCAACTCGTAAGGAATTAGAACTTGCCGAATTAACAGCAAAATTAAATGAGGAAAAAATTGATGTTACTTTACCTGGTTTTAATATTAATTCAGCGGGAAGGCATCCGTTAATGTTAGTGATTGAAGAAATTACTAATGTTTTTAATGGTTTAGGTTATGATGTTATTTTTGGACCAGAAGTCGAAAGTGATGAGTTTAATTTCCAAAAATTAAACCTCCCAAAAGATCATCCAGCCCGTGATATGCAAGATACTTTTTATATTACTGAATCAACATTATTACGAACACATTGTACAAACATGACAGCACGAATGTTATCACAAATGCAAGATAACGAAGAGGTAATTGCCGTAATTTCGGCTGGTAATACTTATCGCCGTGATGATGATGATGCAACTCATTCTCACCAGTTTATGCAAATTGATGGTTTTTTAGTTGCTCCAAATATTAGTTTTGCTAATTTAAAATGAACAATTCAGTATTTTTGTGAAAGAATGTTTGGCGAGAATGCTAAAACAAGATTAAGACCAAGTTTTTTCCCATTTACCGAGCCATCAGTTGAAGTCGATGTGACTTGCATTTGCTGTGGGGGACAAGGATGTTCAATTTGTAAAAAAACCGGGTGAATTGAAATTATGGGAGCCGGAATGATTAATCCCTTAGTTTATGAAGCATGTGGCCAATCAAAAGATTTAACAGGGTTTGCCTTTGGGATCGGAATTGAACGAATTGCAATGCTAAAATATGGTGTTGATGACATTCGCCGTTTTTACACTAATAATATTAAATTTTTAGAACAGTTTAGAAATTTTAACTAGGAGGAAATTATGATAATAACACGAAATTGATTAGAAAAATATCTTGATTTAAATAATATTAGTAATGACCATATTGTTGAGGCCTTAAATAAACTTGGTTTTGAAGTTGACAGTGTTGTTGATTATAATAAAAATTCTAATGTTGTTGGTGGGCGAATTCAAGTTGTTAACAAAATCCCAAATACGCATTTAAATTTTTGTTTAGTTGATACAAAACAAGACTTAGTTGATCCAATTGTTTGTGGTGCAGCTAATCCGGTGGAAGAAGGATATGTTGCGGTTGCTCGCCCGGGGGCAAAACTTGCCAATGGGATGGAAATCCAAATCCGTGAAGTGCAAGGGCATAGTTCCGAAGGGATGATGTGTTCGTTTAGTGAATTAGGAATTTCTGAAAAATATTTAACCGAATTAGAACAAGATGAAATTGTAATGTTAAAATTACCATCAGAAGAAGGTTATAATTTAATTGGAAAAGAAGATATTTTAACTGACTGAGGTTTTACTGATGTTGCTTTTGAAGTTGATTTAACTTTGAATCGTAGTGATTGTTTAAGTGCTTATGAATTAGCTCGGGAATTAGCTGCTTTTTTTGACCGACCATTATTGCCATTATTGATTGAAACAACCGAACAATTACCAAAATATGACCAAGATTTAAAAATTATCATTGATAGCCCAGAAATTATCAAAAGTTCTGCTGTTAATGTTAAATTACAAAATCTTGATCAGTCATTAGCCTTAGCAAAGAGAGTTTGATTAAAAATTAATCAATATTGTTCTGATATTGCTAAACCGCTTGATGATTTACAAATTCAAACAACAATTGAAACAGGCCAACCAATTATTGTTTATGACTATCACAAAATTAAAACCGGCTTACGAATCACAACCGATTATGAAAATGCGGAATTTAAGATTGCAAAAGGGGATTTAGTTATTTTAGATGGCGATGATTTTGTTGAACTAGTTGGGGTTAGAGTTAATCCTAATTATTTAGTTAGTTCAACAACTACGGAAATAACAATTTTAGCATTGAAAGTTAATCATTTGTTAATGCGTCGTCAACAACGCAAAGTAGGGATTAGTAATATTAATTTACAACGTTATTTAAAACCATTAAGTAGTTCAACAGTTAATTTTGGTTTAAGTCGTTTTTTAATGTTATTAGAAGAGCACCGTTTTTTGGCAGAATTATCAACAGTTAATTATGTTAGAGAATACAGTGAAAAACCAGTTTCATTAGCAATAACTTTAACTGAAATTAATGCTTTAATTGGTCATCAGTTTAATAGTGAACAAATAAAAAATCTTTTAACACCATTAGGATTTAGTGTTGCGGATAGTGGCGAAAACAAATTTGAGATTATTAGTCCAGCAACAAGAACAGATATTCAACAAAAAGCCGACTTAATTGAAGAAATTGCTCGATTATATGGTTATGATGAGATTATCGCCAAACCACCGGTTGTTCCAAACTTGGCAAAAAAAAGACTGGCAAGTGAAAAAACAATTCAAAATTTTGAAAATTTCTTATTAAATCAAGGATTTTACCAAGCCAAAACCTATTCATTGGTTCCGCAAACCGAAATAGAACAATTTAATTTCTTTAATTACAAAAAACCTTATCAATTATTATCACCATTATCACAAGAACATGAAATGATGCGCGTTAGCTTATTAAATAGTTTATTAGAAGCTGGAATTTATAATAATACCCGTAATAATAACAATATTAAATTATTTACTGTGGAAAAAGTTTATGTCAATCAAGGGGATAGTTATTATCACGGTGCTTTTATTGCCCAAAATGAAATTATTAATAATTTAGTAACAAAAGAAAAAATTGATAATTCATTCTATTATATGAAAGGATTATTTGAAGGTTTTTGTGCCAAAGAAGGGCTTGATTTAGCAGCGTTAGATTATCGTCTTGCCCCAGCAAGTACAGTTTATCATCCATATCGGACAAGTTTAATTTATTATCATAATCAATTATTAGGAATTATTGGGGTAATTCACCCCCAATATCAAAAAGAACATGATTTAAATCCAACCTATTTTTGTGAATTTCAGTTTGATATTATTTTTAAAGCAAATCATCAAGTTGTTAAATTTCAAGAAGTTTCAAAATTTACCCCATCATCACGAGATATCTCAATTTTATTAAAAGGTGATCAACAATATGGTTTAATTAAAAATCAAATTATTACTGGAGTTAATTATTTAACTGATGTCAGAGTAATTGATAAATATCGTGATCCGAAAACGATGAGCGATGAAGTTGCTTTAACAATTAGCTTCACATTTAATAACCTTACTCATCAATTAACAGAACAAGAGATTAATCTTGAATTTGATAAAATTAAAGAACATTTAACAAAACTAAAAATTGTAATTCGTTAGATTAAAACCCTTTATTTTTAAAGGGTTTTAATTATTTTTTCTGAGCTTCTGCTTTTGGCGATAATTCAAGATGATACTTGGCGATTAATAATTCAAATAAAAAATTAATTGTCATTAAATTATTAGCATAAGAAGTAAAATTAGGACTATTCTTGACGATATCTTTTTTTGTTAAGGTTATTTTTTGAATAAAATCGTTATTCTTAATTTTATTGGAGTTAGTAAATAATAGAATTTTAATTTTTTTTGTATGAGCTAATTGGTAAAGATCTTGTCATGGTAACTTAACTAATTGCTCATGATATAAATAAATAATTAAGAGATCATTTTCTTGCGTTGTCGCAAGGAGTTGTTGAAAAATACTAAAATAATTTACTAAAATTGTTTGGTATCTTAATAAATTTAAATAAAAATTAAAGTTTTTTAAAAAAATATTACTATCACTAGGACCATAAATAATAATCTGGGAACTGTTATGAATTCAATTAATAGCAATTTCAAAATCATTAATTTCAATGTTTAAATAAGTTTGTTCTAATTCAAAACCATATTGATGATATATTTTAGTGATAATATCAAGGGGGTTCTTTTGTTTATTTGCTAATTGCGTTGAAGTATAGCGTTGGGCTAATTGATATTGTCCAGATAATCAAATGATAAAGGCGTTATAATTTTTAAAGCCTAGTTTACGAACCAGCCGACTTAAAGATGAAGGACTAATATAGAGTTTTAACGCTAATTTATTAATTGATAATTTCAAGGTTTCTTTAATGTTTTCATTTAATTTGGCAACTAACTGCTGTTCCAAATTTGTTAGCTCATGACTTTCAGTATATTTAATAAGTTGCATTTTATCACTTCCAAAATTTTACTGATTACGGTATGCTATATTTATAGCATAAAAAGCCAAAAAAAGCGAAAGTTATGGCGTGGAATTCTTGTTATAATAGTTATAATAATAGAAATAAGGAAAGTTGGAGGGTCCAATGATTTATAAAAAAGCTGATTTTATTAATAGTCCAGTCATTAATTTTACCGAAAATTTAACAACAATTGAAAATCTAGAAAATTATTCGCCAAATATTCGGGACGGAAAAAATTTAACTGCTACGGGGATAATTAAATATAATGCCGAATTAGATGCAATTGAAGTTAAAGCAAAGATCAGCGGTGAATTAGTGATTGAAGATTCACGAACATTAAAGTTATTTTTGTATCCAATTACATTAGAATGAAATGACTATTATAGTTTTAAATTTTATCAAAAAACTGATATTAATTATTTAAAAGAGCAAAATTTTGATATAATAAAATATGCATGAGATGAAATAATTATTAATATTCCTATTAATTTATCGGAAAATAGTGATACAATAATTAGTGGTGATTCATCTTGACAGGTTTTATCGGAAGAAGACTTTGAGAGTTACTTGGCAAAACAAGAAGATTCACGATGAAATAAATTGCAAGAATTATGGGAGCAGAAAATAAAGGAGGGGAAATAAAGTGGCAGTACCATTTAGAAAGACGTCGAAACAGGCAAAAAGAAAGCGTCGTACACATTTTAAATTAGCTGGAGCAACATTAATTTCATGTAAAAATTGTGGAGCAACAATTAAACCACACAGAGTTTGTCGTGAATGTGGATATTATAAAAATAAAGAAGTAGTCAGAGTTGACTAAAAAAAACTTCCCTTTGAAAGGGAAGTTTTTTTTTTTTTTTTAGCCTATAATGATGATTTAAAAGTTTTTGTTGAAAAGTGTTGCATTATGGGGAAGAATGTCATATAATTTGTATGAAAGTGGGGGAAAGTGGGAGATGGCACTACTAGGCACATACAATCATACCTTAGATGATAAAGGGCGTTTAACGATTCCCTCAAAATTACGAGAGCAATTTAAAGCTAATAAAGTCTTTATTTCTCTTGGTTTTGATGGTTGTATTGATGTGCGCAGTGAAGATGAATGGCTAAAATGAATTGCCAAAGTTGCTTCAACTGGGCAAGCCACTCCTGAAGGACGAGCATTGGCAAGAAAAGTAATGTCAATGTCGGATGAAACTACTTTCGATAATGCCGGAAGAATAAAATTAACGGTAATTTTGCAAGAAAAAGCGCAAATTAGTAAAGATGTTGTTATTATTGGAAATAACGATCATTTGGAATTATGAGACCCAATTGTGTGAGAAAAATATATTGATGGTGCGCCAGCAATGGAAGACGCTGCCAAGAATTTTGAAGAAAAAATTTAATTAACAATGGATAAACATTATCCCGTTTTATTAAAAGAAGCACTTGAGGGCCTAATGATTAAACCAAATGGGGTTTATGTTGACTGCACATTAGGGCGTGCTGGTCACAGTACCGCAATTTTAAGCCAATTAACAACTGGAAAATTATATTGTTTTGAACAAGATGATGAGGCAATTAATGCCGCCAAAAAACAATTGGGGCTGTTAAACAAACCTAATTTTGAAATCATTAATGCCAATTTTATGCATTTACAAGCTGAATTAGTCATTCGAAATGTTCAAACAGTTAATGGGATTCTTTATGATTTAGGAGTTTCCTCACCACAGTTGGATAGTGACTACCGCGGGTTTAGTTATCGCTATGATAGTGAACTTGATATGCGGATGAATCAAAAGCAAAGTTTAACAGCTAAAATAGTTGTTAATACTTATTCTGTTAATGATTTAGCTCGGATTTTCCGCGAATATGGTGAAGAAAAATTTAGTTGAAAGATTGCCCAAACTATTGTTGCTGCTCGAGCAAAAGAAGAAATTAGCACAACATTTCAATTGGTTGATATTATTAAGCAATCGTTACCACAAAAAGTGTTAAAAAAAGCGAAACACCCTGCTAAGCAGGTGTTTCAAGCGATTCGAATTGAAGTTAATCAAGAATTAGAAGTGTTAAAAAAATCGTTGGAACAAGCGGTTGAAATGTTAGCAGTCACAGGGCGACTAGTTATTATTTCATTTCATTCCTTAGAAGATCGGATTGTTAAGCAGTTTTTTCAAAAACTGACAACCGATCCCGCCGCGATGGTATATCAAAATTTACCAGTCGTTTCCAATTACCAAAGTAATTTTAAAATTATTACAAAAAAGGTTATTGTCCCCACGAGTAAAGAGCTTGATGAAAATCATCGTAGCGCCAGTGCCAAAATGCGAATATTAGAACGGGTGAACTAATACGCAGTAATAGAAAGGAAGGTAGTGGATATGGATTACAAACTAAAAGAAGTATATGCCGTGTTAGAAATTAAAGAATATAGTTTTAGTTTTATGGTTGGAATTTATAGTAATTCAAATATTAAAGTCCTTTACAAAAAACACTTAGAGTATCGTTTTTGTGAAAATGGCAAAATTATGGATGAAAAAAATATGGCCAAAGAATTAAGCATTGTAATTAAAGATGCTAATCGTCAATTAGGACTTGATCTGCAACGTGTTGCTGTTTCAATTCCATCACACAATTTAAAAATTAAAACTTCAACCAAAATGCTAAATCTAACCACAGATCGTTTAATAACAAAAAACGATATTGATGCTTTAATTGGTCTAGCAAAAGAAGTACCATTATTAGATGATGAAACAACGTTTTTCATTCGACCATACCGCTACATTCTTAATGAACAAAAGGCGGTAACGGCGCCCCCAATTGGCTTTCCTGCACATAAAGTTAGCATCAAAGCAATTGTCTATGTAACAAAAAAACAAATTATACAAGGAATCTTTAATGTTCTGAAGTATGCAAAGGTAGAAGTAATGGGTATCCTACCAGAATCGTTTAGTCTTGCTTGAAATATCGCTTCACCATTAGATCTCCAAAATGGGATTACAATTGTGGATTGAGATTATGATAGTATTAAAGCACATATCTTTGTCCGTGAGACATTATGTGAACAAATTATTATTCCGGGTGGAATTAAAAAAATAATAATGCGTTTACGTCAAGTGATGAATTGTGATTATAAACAAGCAAGCAAATATTTATATAAAATAATTAACTTAAATAATAAAACAAAAGATAATCTGGTTATTTATAGTAAATACTTACCAGAACAACAAACACAATTAAACTTTACCCACCATGATTTAACAACAATTGTTAATCGGGTGTTAGAAGAAGAAATCGAACATTTAAATCAAAAATTAGCGACAACGCTAAAAAAATATGATTACCCCCTAGTTGTTGTTGGGGATATCCTAAAAATTAGTGGATTTAAAGAACAATTATTAACAATGAATAAAAACTATAATTTAAGTGTTTATTTACCTGAAACAATTGGCGCTCGCGAAGCGTGATGTACCGGGTTATTGGGAAACATTTATTATCAGCATTTAGCTAATAAAGTTAGCGGAACAAGTTTACAAGCTGTTGATCAACGTTTTGTAACATATCTGGCTCCAACCGTAAAACAGCCAGAAGTAACACAAAATCCAGCAGAAAAACAAGGTACATATTTACGACCATTACCAGTTAACCAATTTGGTGAACAAGGACAATATCAACAAAATTTGTACCAAAACCTTAAATAAAATAGTACAATATATTTAAATAAGAATATAAAGCGGAGGAATTAAACGATGGACAATTTTGACAATTATGAACAAGTCGCTTCAATTAAAGTAATTGGAGTTGGAGGCGCTGGAAACAATGCTGTTAATAGAATGATTGAAGCTGGAGTACAAGGTGTAGAGTTTATTGTTGCAAATACAGATGCCCAAATTATTAGTGTTTCAAAATCAAAGAACAAAATTGTTTTAGGAAAAGAAACATCAAAAGGATTAGGAGCCGGAGCCAACCCTGATGTTGGTCGTCAAGCAGCAATTGAATCAACCGATGAAATTAGAGAAGCATTAAAAGATGCTGATATGGTCTTTGTTGCCGCTGGAATGGGGGGAGGAACTGGGACCGGAGCGGCCCCAATCATCGCCAAAATCGCCAAAGAAGCAGGAGCTTTAACAGTTGGGATTATTACAACACCATTTTCATTTGAAGGCCGTGCGCGTAATAGTTATGCCATTCAAGGGACAGAAGAGTTACGCAAATATGTTGACTCACTAATTATTATTTCAAATGACCGTTTACTAGAAGTAATTGGGGGCGTACCATTAAAAGATTCATTTAAAGAGGCTGACAATATTTTACGTCAAGGGGTACAAACAATTACTGATTTAATTGCCGTACCGTCGTTAATTAACTTAGACTTTGCTGATATTAAAACCGTTATGCGCAATAAAGGGAATGCCTTATTTGGAATCGGAATTGGATCAGGAAAAGATAAAGCAATTGAAGCGGCTAACAAAGCAATTATTTCACCATTATTAGAAGCCTCAATTCGTGGGGCAAAAGATGCTATTATTAACGTTACAGGGGGAAATACTTTAACTTTAAATGATGCTAATGATGCTGTTGATATTGTCAAACAAGCAATTGGTGGGGAAGTTAATATTATTTTCGGAACAGCTGTTAATGAACATTTAGATGATGAAATGATTGTAACCGTTATTGCCACTGGGTTTGATGATGACCACCAAGCTTATAATTATAATGGTTATCCCCAAGATGCTGGTAGTGAAGAAGAATATGAAGGCCCAACGGAAAATCATGACGATGATGAAGTTGATGGTGAAAATATTCGTAAACGACCAAGTTATTTCAATAACTTACAACAAAATGCTGAACGGGAAACAGCAAATGCTAATCGCCGAATTAATGCTTGACGTGAACATGTTAATCCAGAACAAAATGACCAAAATGATGATGACGATGATGACTTACCACCATTTGTTCGCAGAAGTTGATAATTAATTATGGGAATTTTTTCAAAAAAGAAAAGTAATAACTTAGATTTTTCCCAACAAAAGATAGATTTTTCAGAACAAACATCATCTGTTGATCACCAACAACACGAGGGTACTAATCCAAGTCTTAACGCAGAACCATTACAAAAAGTTAGTTTTACTCAACCAGTTATCAATCCTGAACAGGCGTCACTAGTCAGCGCCAAAGATGATAGCACTGATCAAAGCGCGACAACAGGATATACAGCAAAAGACTTTAATGATGCTCCTAAAATTGCTGATTTATTGTTAAAACATGGCCAAATTATTGTTCATTTAGAACATTTACCAAAAGAAGAACGAATTCGCTTACTTGATTTTATCAGTGGGGTAATGTATAGTTTTGCTGGAACAGCCCGCCGCTTAGAAAATCAGACATATGAATTTGTCTTAGGAGATTAGGTGAACGATAAAGCATATTTAGCTCAGCATTATCAGAATGATTTAGCTTTTATTAATAAGTTAAAAGGATGATGTGAGCAAGCTAAACGAGGTCAAATCGTCACAACCGATTTTATGTCCTTGGCGCAATTAAATATCTTACAGGGTGTTTTTAAAAAAGCACAAATTAAGGACTATACAATACATCGTCCTTTTTTAAATGGTTATCGTGTAACAGTAACGGTTAATAGTTCAGTTAATAATACAGAGTTATTAGTGGCAACCCAACCAAAAGACCATCTTTTTAAGCATAATGTTTTGGTTGGTTACTTTTTAAATCAGTTGCAACTTGACCAAAAAGTCCTTGGTGATTTGTACCTTACCGAAGACAAAATCTATTTAAGTGTTCTTACAAAAATTAGCCCGGTTTTTTTATCAGGGCCATTAGAGTGCCAGAATCGCTGATTAGAATTTAGTTTAGCCCCAACGCCGGTTGAAATGGTTATTAAATTTAAGACTTTTAGCAAAGTTACGCAAAGTTTACGATTAGATGCGATTGTTAGTGCGATTTGTAATTTGTCACGAACTGTTGCTCAGACAATGATTAAAAAAGAAATGGTTTATGTCGACTTTTCAGTCAACAATCGTAGGACTTTTAGCATTAATTATGGTATGATATTATCGATAAAAAAATATGGACGATTTTTAATTCAAGATATTAATCAATTGAAAAATGATAATTTTCGAATTGAAATTGCCAAATATGAGTAGGTGAAAAGATGAGTGAACTGGAGCAACTAGAAAAAATCCTGGCCCGCCAAAAACAGCAGTTAACAGAATTGCAACAAGAAAATGACAATTTAAAAAAGTATATAGCAGAAGTTCAATCATTAGAAGAAGTTTCGCGCTATAATATTGAAAAATCCCATGAAGCTTTTGAAGTTGCCAGTCATAATGCTGGACGAATTATTATGAAAGCTGTTGATTTCTCATATGCCTTCAAAGAGGAAATTGCCAACTTATTAGATGAAATTGATGAAAATCGGGCAAATCCTCAAGCAGTTTTACAAGCAATTGATGATTTTCTTGAGCGGAATAAAAAAATTTATGCTTTTACCATTAATGATGGGACAAGAATTTCAGAAATGATTAAAAAAGAAATTATTAACAAAATTAAATAAAATAAGATATGATTAAAGTAGAAAAATAAACCACGGTTTAACAAAACTTTTATTCCAGCAAGATTAGGACGATGCGAGCTAATTATAAAAATTGTTAAATTATCAGTTATTTTTAACAACTTAACATGAAAGAGAAAGATAAATATTTAACAAAATATTTATGAAGTAAGATGGTACCGTGTTTTTAACACTCTTATATCACTTACTTTTTTATTAGGAAAGGAAAAAACATGAACTATAAAGATACCTTATTGACTCCAAATACTGAATTTGAAATGAAAGCTAATTTACCAACCAAAGAACCGTTATTACAAGAAAAATGACGAACATTAAATGTTGCGCAATTAAGTAATGCAAAAAACCGCGATAAACCACAGTTTTTATTACATGATGGGCCTCCTTATGCTAATGGTAATTTGCATGTTGGGCATGCCTTAAATAAAATTTTAAAAGACTTTATTGTCCGCTATCAAAATTTAAAAGGGAACTATAGTCCTTTTATTTGTGGTTGAGATACCCATGGTTTACCAATTGAAACAGCAGTTGCCAATCAAGGTGTTGATCGTAAAGCCGTTTCACCAGTTGAATTTCGTGAAATTTGTGCCCAATATGCTGCAGGCCAAATTAACAATCAAATTAATCAGTTAAATAAACTAGGATTATTAACCGATTTTGATGATAAATATGTTACATTAACATTAGATTATGAATTGGGACAGCTAGAATTATTTAAAAAAATGGTTGTTGATGATTTAATTTACCGTGATTTAAAACCAATTTATTGATCATGTTCAAGTGAGTCAGCTTTAGCCGAAGCAGAAATTGAATACGAAGAACTAACATCACCTTCAATTTATGTTACTTTTGATGTTGTAACAAGTAAAGAATTACCAGTTGGGACAAAAATAGTGATCTGAACAACAACACCATGAACAATTCCAATGAATCAATTATTAGCAGTTGGCGCTGAAATTGAGTATGTCCTTGTCACAGTTGCTGAGCAAGGCTATTTAGTTGCTAAAAATTTATTGGAATCTTTAACAATAACATTAGGGTGAGAAAATCCAACAGTTGTTAAAACTTACTATGGAAATGACCTTGTTGGAACAATAACTGCTCATCCGTTATATCAACGGGAAACAACAGTTGTTTTAGGCCATCATGTTACAACTGAAGCGGGAACTGGGATTGTTCATATTGCTTCAGGATTTGGTGAAGATGATTATTTAATCGCCCGTCAAAATAATATTAAAGTTTATGCACCATTAAATAACGAAGGAAAATATACAACAGCGATTAATGATGACCAATTAGTCGGACTATTTTATGAGAACGCTAATAAGTTAATTGGGGAACGCTTAGCCGCTAATAATCAATTATTAAAATTAAAGTTTATTAAACATAAACACCCAATTGATTGACGAACAAAAAAACCAGTAATTTACCGGGCAACTGATCAATGATTTGTTGCGATTAATAAAATTAAACCAGCGTTATTAACAGAAATTAGTCAAGTTAATTGGTTCCCAGAATGGGGTGAAAAACGGATTGCTAATATGATTGCTAATCGCCAAGATTGATGTATTTCGCGTCAACGACTATGAGGAGTCCCAATTATTGTTTTTTATGATGAAAATAATGTCCCACAAGTCAACGCAGAAATTATTGAGCATGTTATTAATCTTTTTAAAGTTAATCAAACAACAAATATTTGATTTTCATGATCAGCTGACGAATTATTACCAGCCAGTTATCAAAATAAAAATTTTAAAAAAGAACAAGATATTATGGATGTTTGATTCGATAGTGGATCAAGTAATTTAAATGTGATTAAAAACCGTGGTTATAATCATCCCGTTGAATTATATCTAGAAGGGGTTGACCAGTTCCGAGGATGATTTAATTCGTCTTTAATTACTTCCGTTATTGCAACAGGCCATGCTCCTTATCGTAATGTTGTTGCTCATGGTTTTGTTAATGATGAAAAAGGTCGCAAAATGAGTAAGTCGCTTGGGAATATTATTAGTCCCTTAGAAATTGCTGAACAATATGGGGCGGATGTTTTAAGAATGTGAGTAGCTTCGGTGGATTATCAAGATGATGTTAAAATTGGTCCTGATATTATAAAACAAAGTGCGGAAGCGTATCGAAAAATTCGTAATACTTTACGTTTTATGTTAGCAAATTTAGCTGATTTTGATGCAAGCAAAGATTTTAGTGCAAATTTAAGTGAAGTTGATAAGTATGTCTTACATTTAACAAAAGAGTTTCAAGCAAAAGTAATTAAAGGCTATGAAAGTTTGAATTTTAATACTGTCTTTACGTTAATTAATAATTTTGTTATTACAACTTTATCAAAGTTCTATTTAGATTTTATTAAAGATATTTTATATATTGAAAAAGCTAATGCGCCACGTCGTCGTGCCGTCCAAACAACTTTATACCAAATTTATCGTGTTTTAATTGATGTTTTAAAACCAATTATTCCTCATACGACAGAAGAAACTCATCAGTTCATTAACTATCCTGATAAAGCATCATCAATTCATTTAGAAGATAATTATGTTTTAAATTGTGAAGTTAGTCCTGAAATTATTAATCGTTGGAATAAAGTGCTAAAATTACGTGATGATATTAATAAAGAATTAGAAGTTTGTCGTGAGCAAAAAATTATTAATAAGTCATTAGAATGCCAAGTCACAATCGCCTTGAAACCAGAATATCAAGAATTAGCAGCTATTAGTGATTTACACCAAATTTTTATTGTTAGTGGTGTTAATTTTACCGACGATAAAACTAATTTAAGAGAATATGAAACAAGTTATTTACAAGTTCAACCAAAAAACGGTTCAAAATGTGAACGTTGTTGAATGATCGTTGATAAATTAGCGGCAAATAATGAAATTTGTTTACGTTGTTTTGATATCTTAAATTAAGAAATTATGAGATAATAATTAATAAAAGGAGAAGAAAAGATGACAGCACGCTCAAAACAGTTTTTTAATGATGTTAAGGAACATTTTAAATTAAGAGAATATCTTTGAAAATATAAACTAATTGTTTGTTTACCAATTTTTTGTGGTTTATTAACGTTAGATATTATTTCAAAACAATTAGCATTTAATTTATTACCTTATAATGTTCAAGTTCCGTTTTTAGATGGTTTTATTAATTTTCAGTTAATTATTAATAAAGGGATTGCCTTTGGGGCTAATGCTGATAATTTAGCTGGAACAATTGTTGGCGCTGTTTTAATTACTGTTTTAGCGTTACTATTATTTTTATATGCCAATCAAAAAGTTATTATTGTAGGATTAATAATGATTGTTACTGGTGGTTTTGGTAATTTAGTTGATCGAATGTGAAATAACGGTGGAGTTGTTGATTTTCTTGCTTGAGTATTATTTCCCCCATATAGTATTTTTAATTTAGCTGATATGTGAGTAACATTTGGGGTTGTTGTCATTGTGATTGGTGTTATTATCAGTATTATTAAATATTATCGCGAATATCAAAAAGAGGGAATTGCCCACCCAGAAAGAGAAGAATAATGAAGCTTATTAGTACTAGTCAAATGCGCCTTGATAAATATTTAACAGAATATTTTGCCACAACTCCAGAACCTTTATCACGAACTAAAATTCAAACGTTAATTCGAACAGGGTATATTAGCGTTAATAATCAACAAGTTAGTAGCAATTACCAATTACAAATCAATGATGAAATTGAAATTAAGAGCCCAGAAATATCTACTAACCAAGAATTAGTTGGCCAAGAGATGGATTTAAAAATTATGTATCAAGATGATGATTTAATGATTATTGACAAACCAAATGGGTTAGTTGTTCATCCAGCCCCGGGGCATTATGAAAATACCTTGGTAAATGGCTTGCTAGGATTAGATGTTAATTGATCAACTGCTAGTGGGGAATTACGGCCAGGAATTGTTCATCGTATTGATCGTCAAACAACAGGGTTACTAGTAGTTGCTAAGAACGATTTTACACATCAGGAATTACAAAAACAAATTCAAAATAAAATCCTCCATCGTCGTTACCGAGCTTTGGTGCATGGTGTAATTACTGAGAATCGGGCTAAAATTAATGCCCCAATTGGTCGTAGCCCTTTTGATCGCAAAAAAATGGCTGTGACGGGACAAAATTCAAAACCAGCTGTGACAAATATACTTGTAATTGAACGCTTTAGTGATTATACTTATATAGAGTGTGAGTTAGAAACAGGAAGAACTCATCAAATTAGAGTTCATTTGCAATATATTAATCACCCTGTTTATGGGGACCCAACTTATGGTTATTTAAGTGATAAGAAAGAATCATTTGGGCAATATTTACATGCATATGAATTAGAATTAGTTCATCCTCGCACTGGTAAAATAATTAAAATTACTAGTGAATTACCATTAGAATTTAGTGAAAAATTGGCAAGTTTACGAGAGAAAGAGTAGGTGATAATATGGCAAATTTTGATAAGGATAAGTTATCATTAGTAGAATATTTTTTAAAACAGGAAAAATATACTGTTTATAAAAATAAAGCGCGTAGTAATAATAATGTTTATCTTTACAAAATTGATAATAAGCAGTTTCAAATTATTCGAATTGTTGATAATTTTGAAAAGGATTTAAATGAGTTTATTATTGATGATGAAGTTGTCGTAAGTTTAAAAGGGTTTTTATCAAAAAAACAACAACGGGCAAAATTAAACGTATTATCAGTTATTTTAACCGAAGATCGTTCTCAAATGATTAAAAAGGAAGATGGGGATGTTATTTTAGCGGTTGATAAAACAAATTACGCAACCAAATTACAAGAATTTTATCCTAAAGCAAATATTTTGAGTGATAATATTGAAAATTCTAATGTGGGGTCTTTATCCCCAGAAGAATTAATGGATAAGATTAATGATCCCGATAGTAATATTACCAAGCATTTAAAAGAATTGAGTCAAAAACTAAGTTACAATAATTTGGTTATTACCTGAATTATTTGTTTTGTTTTATTAGCTTTTCCACTATTTATTATCTTTTTTGGAGCAAATGTACTAGGGATAGCTGGAACGCCAATATCAATTCAGCAACTAATATTTGGGGGGATTAACCGTGATTTATTAGTTTGGTCAAATCAATGATGACGGTTATGAACTTTTTGGATTTATGATGAAAGTATTATTTCAACAATTATTAATGTTTTTCTATTATTCTTAATTGGTCGATTTACCGAAGCAATTTTAGGGCGTTGAAGAATGGCGGTTATTTTAATTTTTGGGATTCCGTTAGTTGGCTTATTCTTATCATCAACAATGCCAAACTTTATTTTTTCAGGATCATCAATTATTTTAAGTTTGTTATGAGGAGGATTATTTACTTATAACTTTGGGAAAGATAATTTAGCTGAACTAGTTTCAAATAAAAGAACGCTAATTGTTCCAATTTGATTAATTGTTTTTCCAATTTTTGGTCAACAATATATTACGTTATTAATAGTTTTAGCTGCTTTTTTTGTTGGTAGTGCGCTTTCCTTTTTGTTTGACATTAATTTAAAACAAAAAAATGGTTTAACAGCGATAATTTATCCATTAATCATTTTATTGGGAACAATTATTACAATTTTGGTTTGTTTCTTAATTCGCCCGTATGTTCCCCCATATAATCCGGAAACAATATATACTTTAATTAAATATTGGCAATTAGGGTTAATTGATAAAGGAACAATTGAAAATATGCTCCGTAATTACTATCATTTACCACAAGAAAAATGACCAGAAATATTAAAAGAACAAGCAAATTCGTTATATCAGTTATGACAAGGAGTTAAATTCTAATGCCAGCAAATCAACAACAAAAACGAGAGAATTATTTAAGTTGAGATAATTTTTTTCTAAGTGTTGCCCATGTTTGCGCAATGCGGAGTAAAGACCCAAATACGCAAGTTGGGAGTTGTATTGTTAATAATATTAATCAAATTATTGCGACCGGCTATAATGGTTTACCACGTGGTTTAAATGATGATGAGTTTCCTTGAAGTCGGGAAGGACAATATTTAGAAACAAAGTATCCCTATGTTGCCCATGCCGAATTAAATGCAATTCTAAGTGCGAAAACAAACTTAGATAATTGTCGAATTTATACAACTTTATTTCCTTGCTCAGGATGTGCTAAATTAATTATCCAAGCTGGGATTAAAGAAGTCATTTATGATAATGATAAATATGATCAAACTGAAGATAATCAAGCTGTTAAAAAAATGTTTGCGCTTGCAAACATTAATTGTCGGATGATATCACCGGTTGAAGTTATTGTTAAATATTAGCAATAACTTTTTTATTTTGGTTCGAGATTAAAGTGGTCTTTGATGAATTGGTGATATTGTTCAAGGGGGAACATTTTTTTATATTTTTTGCCTAATTGTTTTGTTGACTCACTAGCTCCTAATGGTAAGACAATGTTAAATTTATTTTCAAGTTTTTTGATTTCAGCTAAAAATGTTGCCCGTGCTAGAATTGCACTGCACGCAATTGCTAAAATTTGTTCTTCACCATGGGTTAAAAAATTAACGTTTTCTTTAATAACATTTTTTTGATCTTGTAAATATTCAAAATATTTTTTGGGATTAACAAACTGATCGATATAAATTGCTTGATGTTGATTTAATTTTGCTGTTAAGTTTATTAAAGCCTGATTATGGCCCTGGGCTTTAATAATATGAGAATTATGATATTTATTAAATAATGTATTATAGGTTTCATTATTAATAATAACAATGCTATAACTAACAAGTTCTTTAATTTGGGGAGCTAAAGTTAAAATAACATCATCTCGTAATTTTTTGCTATCTTTAATTGGCAAGGTGGTTAATATTTGTGCGTTTTCTTTTGTAAATGATGTGGCACATACAACAAGCGGGCCGAATAGGTCACCAACCCCAACTTCATCGTTACCAATAATATTTGGTGTATTATAAGCGATTGCTAGTTTTTGGCTAGGTTCGTTTTTTTCCTTGCTGGGAAAAAAACGTTCTGCTGCTCTAATAGCATTGGGTCCTTGTCATAAAACAGTGTTTGTGTGGTAAATTGTAATTGTTATTCCATCTTTTTGAAAAACATTTTTTTTATTTTTGTCATGTTGTGTGACTTCATAGTTACTATAGTAGGCCATAATTTGTTTGATTATATTTAGATCAACATTTTTGAAACTAATATTAGCCATTACAAAGCCCTCCCGTTATTATTTTAATTATAGCGAAAAAATTGATTAAACAATAAAATTTAAAATATATTTGGTTTATTTTTAAAAATGGGTTAAAATATTCGTGTATCAAAATAGTTAATATAGTATTGAATTGGGGGTTATTTAAGTGATTAAGAATGTAGGGATAGATATTGTCAAAAATAATCGCATCACGGCGAGTCCTGAATTTGTTAAAAAGCTTTTATCGCCAGTTGAGTATGAATATTATTCAAAAATTAGCAACTTAAATCGTCAAATTGAATATTTAGCTGGCCGTTGAGCGGCAAAAGAAGCAATTATTAAAGCAATTAATCATGAAAGAATTGTTTTAAACGAGATTAGTATAACCTTAAGTGATAATAAAATAATAGTTGTTGACGGTGTTCCACTTCAACGAAATGAACAGTTAAATGTTTCAATCAGTCATGAACAAGAATATAGTGTTGCTGTTGCAATTCTAAGTGAAAATAATTAAGTTACCTTGGAGTTAAAAAGTTTAACTCATACCACCGATAATAAGGGAGGGTATTAATGTTTAACCTTTGAGAAAAAAATTTAATCGAATTTTTGAATCATTATAATTTTTCAAATAATTTTGTAAATTCGCAAAAAGATTATTTCCAATTTATTTTATTGGTTTCCGTTTTTACTTGCCTTTATGTTATTTCTATTTTAGCTATTAGTTATCTATTATATTTTTCTAATCGGCCTAACCAAAATCTAAAATATAAAATAATTAAATATTCAACAATTATTTTTTCCTTTGCAATATTTTTCTTAGGAAATACTATTTGAAAAAGCTTTTATATTGAAACAAAAACTCTTAATATTAAATCTTTTTTATTTACAATTTCTTGTTTTAATTATTTTCAATTATCAATTGGGATATTGTTAATCTTGCGTAATTGAAAAATAGTTAATATTTTACTAAAAATCGGATATTTTTTACCAATTGTTATTTTTGGTGCTTTAATATTAAATGATTTTAATCTTTTAAATGAAGTTTTTAACCCCATTTATTTAATTATCTTAACAATAATTGTTTTAAATGACTTATTTATTTTTATTCCTCTCGGGATTTTAGTGTCAAAACTATTTGGACCGAAAAGATTTTTAAAATTCTGTTTTTTAATTATCTTGTTTTTTAGTATTAATATCTTATCAAAATTTTCCCTTGCTATACCGTACTTAGAAAATCTTAAAAATCGACCCTTTTCAAAATTAATTAATTCAATTTTATTTGTTGTTGTTCCAATTCAAATTTTGATTGCCATTATTATGGTTGCGGAAGTTTTAAAAATAATGGATGTTTTAAGTCAAAAAAAAGAAGAGGAATCGGTTGATAGTTCTTTCTATATTATGCATAGTGAGAGGTTTAATTTTGATCTTAAAGCTCTGGCGCAAGGTTATCAACTACCGCTCAGAAATTAGAATTTAGTTCTTTCGAAAAACAAACTTTAATTTTAAACATTTTAAAAAAACAAAAAAAACAAAAAAACAGCCAAACTTTTTATTTTTTTAAAGGCACTATTTTATTAAATAGTGCTTTCTTTTTTAAAAATATGTTATAATTCATATGTTGTATTTACTTAATTTATGGTTATACAGACACATTTATGAATTCATTTGTCGAGTGCTTTATTTTTAATATAAAGTGGTAAATGTTAGAAGTAGATGGAAGCAGAAACGAAAAGGAGAAAACTAAAAATGGCAAAAGAATTAACAAGAGAAATGCTTTGGGAAGCCGGAGCACAATTTGGTCATCAAACAAAAAGATGAAATCCAAAAATGAAACCATATATTTATGGAGAAAAAAATAAGGTTCATATTATTGACCTACAACAAACATTATGAAGACTTGAAGATGTTAAAAAATTAATGGCAACATTAGCAACAAAAAAAGGAAAAATCCTTTTTGTTGGAACAAAAAAACAAGCAAAATGAATTGTAAAAGATGCAGCAGAACGTAGTGAAAACTTCTATGTTAATCAACGTTGATTAGGAGGAACACTAACTAACTTAAAAACAATCCACTTACGTGTTAAACGTTTATGAAATATTGAACGTCAAGAAAAAAATGGTGAATTAAAATTATTACCAAAAAAAGAACAAATTCTAATTAAAAAAGAAAAAGAAAAATTAGAAAAATTCCTTGGTGGAATCAAAGGGATGAAAGAATTACCACAAGCATTATTTGTTGTGGATCCAAAAGAAGAATATATTGCTGTTAAGGAAGCGCAAAAATTAAGAATTCCTGTTATTGCAATCTGTGATACTAATGTTGATCCTGATGGTATTGACTATATTATTCCTGCAAATGATGATACAACAAGAGCAATTGCAATTATTACTCATCATATTGCTGATTTATATGGAGATGCTATGGGCTTAAAAATGCCTGAACCACAATTTAAACCAAGTGAATTTGTCCGTCGTGAAGCTGATGATAATCGTTCTGACCGTCGTGAATTTGGGAAAAGAGATTTTAATCGTCCAGACCGTCGTGAACAATCAGGGCCAAGACCAGCAGCAACTCCAGTAGTGGAAAAACCAGTTGTTGAAACAGCACCAGTTGCTGAAGCGGCACCAATTGCTGAAAAAGCACCAGTTGCTGAAAAAACAGTTGAAGCACCAGTTTCAACTCCTGTTGAAAAAGCTCCAGTAGTTGAAGCAACTAACTCAGTTTTTGCTGGGATTGAAGTTGTTGACAATGATCTTGAAAAAAGTTTAACAAAATTAAAAGTTGATCAATTAGAAAAAATTGCTAGTGAAGTTGGCTTAAAAAAGGCTAAAAAAGCAGAAATGATTGAACAATTAACAGCATTATTACAAATTAGTAATAATCAAATCGTAAAAAAATAATTTAAGGAGGGTTTTTAGAAATGGTAGTTACTGCACAATTAGTTAAAGAATTACGTACTGCAACCGGAGCAGGGATGCTTGATTGTAAAAAAGCATTAGAAGAAACAAACGGAAATATTGATGAAGCAATCAAATGATTGCGTGAAAAAGGAATCACAAAAGCAGCAAAAAAATCTGATCGAATTGCCGCAGAAGGATTAGTTGGAATGGCGATGAAAGGAAATAAAGTTGTTGTTTTTGAAGTAAATTCAGAAACAGACTTTGTGGCCCAAAATCAACAATTTTTAACTTTATTAGATCAAATTGGTGCAACTTTAGTAAACAGTAATGTTAGTGCTGTTGAAGAAGCATTGCAATTAGACGTTAATGGTCAAACATTAGATGCGTTAATTACAAATGCGATTGCAACAATTGGTGAAAAAATTACTTTACGTCGTTTTACAATTTTAGAAATAAATGATAATCAATCAATCGGAACTTATGTTCACTCAAATAAAAGAATTGTTGCGGCTTTATTATTCGATGGGGTAATTAGCGAAGAAGCTGGAAAACAATTAGCAATGCATGTTTCAGCAATGCGTCCACAATTTGTTTCGCGTGAAGAAATGAGCCAAGACTTTTTAGCAAGTGAAAAAGCAATTTTAACAGCGGAAGCAAAAAATGATCCAAAAAATGCTGGTAAACCAGATAACATTTTAGAAAAAATGGTTGAAGGTCGTTTAAACAAACAATTAGCAGAAATTTCATTACTTGATCAAGCATTTGTTATTAATCCTGATCAAAAAGTTAGTGACTTTTTAAAAGCTAATAATGTTAGTGTTAAAAAAATGATTCGTTATGAAGTTGGAGAAGGAATTGAAAAAGAGCAAGTAGATTTTGCCCAAGAAGTTATGGCCCAAGTTCGTAAATAATTTTAAAAGGAGATGAAAGAATGTTTAATCTTTATGCAGATTTAGATTCAGTTAAAAGTCTAATTATTGCCTTAGCAATGGCCGCTTTCTTATTAGTGGCGGTTGGCGCTTCAATTTTAGGTTATTTAATTAGTTTTAAAAAACATGAGTTTAAAGAAGTCTTTATAAACAAAAAAGTATTAATTAGTGTCTTTTCAATATTAGGGTCTAATATCCCGGTGGTTGCTACTGGTTTTGTTCTTCAATTTGTTGTTGAAAATATTCCAAGTTATGCTGTGATTATCTTAATTGTCTTAGGTTTTGCCTTAACAGTTGGGGTTGGAATTTATATCTTTTTATTCTTACACACAATGGCAATTGGGATTGATGACAAAGAAATTACTTTCTTAGGAGAAAGAATTCTAATTCGTAAAATCAGCAATGTGAGACAAAATACAAAGTTAAATCAAATTACAATTAATTATATTGAAGGAACTCGAAGTAAGAAAAAATGTCGCTACTCTTTAGCTTCACAAGCTGGCCAATTTATTTTAAATAATGTTAGTTTGTTGAATCAAGAAGTAGAAGTTGACCCAGTTGAACCAAGTTCAACACTAAAAAGAAGCAAAGATGAAGCATCAGAATCATCAAAATAAAAAAACTTACTAATAAATTAGTAAGTTTTTTTATTGTTATAATTACTTTGTTTTTATTAATAATCTAATCTAATTCCATTACTAAAGTTAATAGTACTATATATCGCTGAAAATGTACTATGTGTTGAAACATATTTTTTTGAAACAATTTGAATATAATAATTATCATTTTCTTGGTACCAAGTGTAACCAAACTTAACTATGATATCAAAATAAGCTAATCCGCCTCATTGTTCATCATTTACAACTTCAATTGTTGCAAAATTATCAATATCATTATCATTTTGAATTTTATAGTTATTATCATTTGTAAAAATTGGAGTAAGATTTTGTACATTTCAATGATAAGAATCACTACCTCATGTAGCGCTAACACTACTTGTTCCTAAAAAATCCATTTTTTTATACTGTGTTAAATCTTGGTTTAATTTACCAACATTTACTTTTACAACTGAGTATAGCGTACGATTAGTACTAAATCCTGGAGTTTTTAAACTTACTGTTTCATCAGTATGATTACTATTATAGTAAAGTTCTTTTTTACCATCTTCAACTGGTGGGATAGTATATTCTAAAGTATATAAGTTATAGAATCCCCCTAAAATTTGAAAATCTGCAAATTGTTTACCTGTTTCAAATCCATCCATTTGTAAATCGAATGTTTCACCATCAATTGTAACATTTGCTGTTAAACTAAAAGTATAGTTTCCAAATTCATCTGGACCTGATACTTTAGCAATATTGTTATTAATTTGATAATTTTGTGCATGTAATAATGCATTCATTCCTTCATTTATGTTAATTGGGCCATGTTCATCTAAATTATTGAATCATGATTCACCTTTAACTACTTTAAAATCAACAATTTTATTTTCTTTTAAAAATTGTCGTTGTTCTTCTACAATTTGAATTAAACTATCAGAAAAATCATTTTCTTTTGCAATAACAGTTCCCCCAGGTCCGGCAAAAATGCTCATATCAAGGGTATGTTTAAATTGCACAGTTTCAACTGCTTTATTTTCAACAATACTATTTTCTGTTGAAGTTAATAGCGATGATACTCCTCCCATGACAGGAGTTGTTAATAAAGATAATACAACTAATAAACTTTTCATAGTTTTCCTCCTGCTATCCCACCCAAACCCAACCATATTTTGCTACAAATTTGTTCTTTTTTGGTAATTGATATTTTAGTAATTGCTATGTTGATATTTTTTAATTGATATTTTTTTAAATTATTTTGTAAATAATTATAACATAAAATAATTAATGTGATATTTTTTAATTCTTTTTCTAAAAGTAAGTTATAATAATTAAGTAAATTAATTAAAGGAGAAAGAATATATGATAAAACGGATTGGAATTCTTACTTCTGGTGGTGATTCACAGGGAATGAATGCTGCTATTAGTGGAGTTGTAAAAACTGCAATTGCTAAAGGTTTAGAAGTATATGCAGTAAAAGACGGTTATTTAGGATTAGTTAATGACTGAATTGAACCAGTTGACGTTAATTTTGCTGATTCAATTATTAATCGCGGGGGAACAGTGTTAGGTACAGCACGTTTGCCTGAATTTAAAGAAGTTGCAGTTCGTCAGAAGGCTGTTGCCAATTTAAACGCAAAAGGAATTGAAGCTTTAGTTGTAATTGGAGGAGATGGTAGTTACCAAGGAGCCCAACGATTAACGGAAATGGGTATTAATTGTGTTGCTTTACCAGGAACAATTGATAATGATATTACTTCAACTGACTATACAATTGGATTTGATACGGCAATTAATATTGTTGTTGAAGCCCTTGATCGCATTCGTGATACAATTCAATCTCATAATCGTTGTGCAATTGTTGAAGTAATGGGTCATTCATGTGGTGATATTGCCCTTTATGCGGGGATTGCCGCTGGAGCTGACATTATTTCAATTAATGAAGCAGCTTTAACTGAGGAAGAAATTGCCGCAAAAGTAAAAGAAATGCATGATAAAAATAAACGTAGTGTAATTGTTGTTGTTAGTGAGTTAATTTACCCAGATTTAAAAAAATTAGCTCGTTTAGTCGAAACAACTAGTGGTTATGTAACTCGTGAAGCTGTTTTGGCACATATTCAAAGAGGAGGTACGCCAACGGCAATGGAACGTTATCGTGCTTTCCAAATGGCAAAATTTGCTGTTGAACAAATTTTATCTGGAATTGGTGGAATCGCAGTTGGTAATGTTGGGGATGCAATTGTGGCTCGCCCAATTATGGAAGCCTTAAGCATTCCCCGCATTTCGCGGAAAGATATTTTGGCTGATTTTACTAATTTAAATGATAATATCTATAAAAAATAATGAAATTAGGATAAAATAAAAGAGTAGAGAGTTAAAAGGAGAATACAAAACTAATGGACAAAATAAACTTAAAAGATAAAATGAAAAGAACTAAAATCATTACAACAATTGGACCAAGTACTCATTCAGAAGAAGGAATCACAAAATTGTTTGATTTAGGAATGAATACAATTCGTTTAAACTTTTCACACGGTGATTATGAAGAACAAGGGGCTCGTATTGTTTGAACAAAAGAAATTATTAAAAAAATTGGGAAACCAATCTCAATTATGCTTGACACAAAAGGACCTGAAATTCGTGTTGGGAAAATGAAAGATGGTAAACAAGAAATTGTTAAAGGAACAAAAGTAACAATTTACTCATTACCAGCAGAATATGCTAGTCGTGAAGGAACAGGATCAGAAATGACTGTTTCATATGATATGTCACAAGACTTAAAAGTGGGAGATGTTGTTTTAGTTGATGATGGAAAATTACAATTAAATGTAACAGATGTACAACCAGGGGTTATTACAACTGAAGCATTTAATCATCATGTTGTAAAAACAAACAAAAGAATTAACTTACCCGGAGTGGCCTTTACATTACCATTCTTAGCTGACAAAGATATCGCCGATATTAAATATGGAGCTGAACAAGGGGTTGACTATATTGCTGCTTCGTTTGTAAACACCAAAGAAAACGTTTTAGAAATTCGTCAATTATTAAAAGAAGCAAATGCTGAACATATTCAAATTATTGCAAAAATTGAATCACAAATTGGAATTAATAATATTGATGATATTATTGCCGCTGCTGATGGAATTATGGTTGCACGGGGAGATTTAGGATTAGAAATTCCATATTATGATGTACCATATTGAGAAAAAATTATTATTAGAAAATGTCGTGAAGCTGGTAAAGTTGTTATTGTCGCAACACAAATGTTAGAATCAATGACAGATAATCCACATCCAACAAGAGCTGAAGTTACTGACGTTTACTTTGCAACAGAACTAGGGGCTGATGCAACAATGTTATCAGGAGAATCAGCGAACGGGGATTACCCATTTATTACTGTTGATACAATGGCAACAATTAATAAAAGAGCTGAAATGGAATTTTACTCAAAATTATATTATGAAAAACAATTAGAAAATGCTTGTCAAACAACAACAGGACCACGTGCTGAAATTGCTAAAAAATTAGCTGAAAAATGTAAGAACGGGGAATATGAATATGCAGTTGTGTTATCAAATACAGGAACATTATTAAAAACTGTTTCAAAATTCCGTCCAAATGTTGTAATTTTAGGAGTTTCTCCAACCCCAGAATTATATACTGCTTTTGGAGTATGACATTCAATTTTTATGAACAAAGTTGATAACTATAATGAATTTAAAGACAACGATCAAGCAATTATTGAAGTTGCAAAAAAATGAGGAGCAAAAGTTGGATCAAAAATCTTATTTGCTCGTAATGATGTATTAAAAGAATTAATAGTTGAATAATTAAACTACCTGACCACAAATTATTGAGCTCTTTTTCCCAGCAAGTTAAGGATGATGGAAGCTTAATAAAAACCTTAATAATTTACTACCAGGACAATAGTTTACGTTTAAGCTCATTTCGTGATAATGAGTGAAAGATAAATTAAGGTAACTTAATTTAATAAGGATGGTACCGCGAAAAAAATCGCTCCTAATTCATTAGAATAGGAGCGATTTTTTGCTTAGAAAGGAATGAAAACAATGATTAAAATAATTTTACCAGATGGGCAAGAAAAACAATTTGAGGGCCCACTTAGTGTTGAACAAATCGCAAGTAGTATAGCAATTAGTTTAGGAAAAGCAACTTGAGGAGCTATCATTGATGGCAAATATTATCAACGTGATGAAATTGTTACAGTGGGGGGGAAATTAGAATTAATAACTGAAAAATCACCACAGGCGTTACAATTAATTAATAATAGTGCTAGTTTATTATTAGCCCATACTTTACAAGAAATGTATCTTGATATTGTAATTGCCCAAAGTGAAGCTTCAGGAGAAGGATTCTATCTGGATTTTGATCTTAATCCTAGTATTAAAGAAGGGGATTTAGCTAAAATTGAAGAAAAATTTAAGCAAAATTTAGCTAGTCATTTGCAGGTTCAAAAAGTTTGTGAGCCATTTGCAATAGGAGCTAAACGCTACAAAAATAATTCTTATTTACAGGAATTATTACAAAGTGCTAACGAATCAGCAATTTGCTCATATCAAATTGGGGATAATTTTTATTATCAGCCTTTTGATGTTGTTAGTTTTAAGCTAATTAAAGCTTTTAAAATTATGGGATTGGCAGGGGCATACTGACAAAATAATGCTAAAAATAAAATGCTACAAAGAATCAGTGCTGTCAGTCATTTTTCAGTTAGTCAGTTTGAAGAAATGTTAAAAGAATTAAATGATCGTAAAGAACGTGATCATCGTAAAATTGGGAAAGATTTAGAGATTTTTACATTTGATAATTTAATTGGCCCAGGTTTACCAATTTGATTACCAAATGGAATGGTTTTGAAAAAAATTATTCAAGAATATATTCGTGAAAAAGAATGAGAATATGATTTTGTCGAAGTTGAAACCCCTGTTATTGGAACTGATGAAATGTATAAAATCTCAGGACATTGAGACCATTATCAAGAAAACATGTTCCCGGTAATGGAACGCGATAATGAAGCAAGTGTCCTACGACCAATGGCTTGTCCTCATCATATTGCAGTCTTTAATTATAAACAACGTAGTTATCGTGAGTTACCATTACGAATTGCTGAACATGCTATTTTACACCGCTTTGAATCATCAGGAAGCTTAACGGGGTTAGAACGAGTACGAATGATGACTTTAACTGATTCCCATATTTTTGTTCGTAATAGCCAAATTAAGGATGAATTTAAACGCTGCTTTAAATTAATTAACGAAGTTTTAACAACTTTTAATATTAAAGTTGATTATTATTCATTATCATTACGTGATCCAAATAATAAAGAAAAATATTATGATGATGATCAAATGTGAGAAAATGCCGAAAAAATGTTGCAAGAAGCCCTTGATGAATTAGCAATTCCTTATGTTCCAATGGTCGGGGAAGCGGCCTTTTATGGACCAAAGTTAGATATTCAAATTAAAACAGTCTTGAACCATGAAATTACTGTTTCAACATTACAATTTGATTTCTTACTACCAAAAAAATTTAATTTATCATATATTAATTCAAAAGGGGAAATTTCAACCCCAACAATCATTCACCGTGGGTTAATTGGAACATATGAACGTTTTATTGCCATTCTATTGGAACAAACTAATGGGGTTTTACCTTTATGATTAGCACCAACCCAAATTACAATTATTCCGGTTGCTTTAACAGCAAGTCATTTAGAATATAGCCAAAAGCTCCAACAACAATTTAAACAATTAAAAATTCGGACAATTGTTGATGAACGAGATGAACGATTAAGTTATAAAATTCGCGAGGCACAAACTTCAAAAATCCCTTATCAACTAGTAATTGGGGATAAAGAAGTGGCCGAAAATGTTATTACTTATCGTCAATATGGAAGTCAAGAACAAATTACAATGCCATTTGATCAGTTTATAATCCAATTAAATGATTTAATCATTAATAAAAAATAGTAAGATAAATAAATTAGAAAAAGAGGTGTGAAAAAAGTGAAACAGCAAAAAGTAGCCGTTGTGACTGGGGCTTCATCAGGAATTGGAAAAGTAATTGCCATTGAATTAAGTAAAGCAGGTTATTTAGTATATGGTTTAGCTCGTCGTCTTGAAAGAATGGAAGCGGAACTAAAACCATTTGGAATTATTCCTGTTCAAGTTGATGTAACAGATGACCCTAGCATTGTAGCAGCAATTACAAATATTATCACAAAAAGTGGCCGCATTGATGTATTAGTCAATAATGCTGGTTATGGTTTATATGGAACAATTGAAGATACCAACTTAGCAGAAGCCCGTCAGCAATTTGAAGTTAATCTTTTTGCTCTAGCTCGTGTCACGCAGTTAGTATTACCCCAAATGCGTGCGCAAAAAAGTGGCCATATTTTTAACCTTTCATCAATTATGGGAGTTATTTCTCATCCTGTTGGGGGTTGATATGCTGCTAGTAAATTTGCTGTCGAAGGATTAAGTAATTCCTTACGATTAGAAACAAGAAAATTTGGGATAAAAGTTGTAGTTATTGAACCAGGGGCAATTAAGTCAGAATGATCACATTTAGCGGCCGAAACCCTAGCAAAAACTGCTGAAACATCAGCTTATCAAGCAGAAATTAATTTAGCATTAGGGATGTTACCAGGACCAGATTTTGGTCATGACCCAATTGTGATTGCAAAATTAATTACAAAAGCCCTTCATAAACGTCATCCCAAAGCCCGTTATCATGCTGGGTATTTAGCAGGGCGAACATTATGAGTTAAACGTCATTTAAGTGATAAACATTTTGATAACATTATGATGCGCTCATTAGCAAAGTTAGCAAGAAAACAAGCCAAGAAAAAAGTAAAAAGAGGTTAGAATAATGAATATTTTTGAAATAGATTATTTACAATTATGTTTTTCTGAATTAGATGGGAAATTGACCAAAGAATCATTAGTAGATATCATTTTATCTCCCGACCAAATTGTTGTTGATAATTTACGGGTAAATTACCAAAATACTAGTGATTTTGAAAAAAGTTGGGATTCGTTTAAGCTTAAAATAACCGATAAAGTAGCGAAAAAATCAGTTAATGAGCAATTAATTAAGATTGATTTTGCAAATAATCCGAAAGTAAAAGTGCTATGTAAATTAAAACCAGCTGGTAAAATGATTATTCGTTGTACAGCAAGTATTACGCAGAGTATTAATGGTGATAATATTAGTTATAGTATTAATATTTTAAAATAAAAAAGCTTTTTTTTGTTAAAACAAACCTCATAAGGGGTTTGTTTTATTTGGACGATTTAATTGCAAAATAACAAAAAATAAATATAATTAATAATGATATTTTATTTTAAATAAAGGAGAGGTTTAAAAATGATAACATTTTCATGAATTTTAGCAATTACTCTGTCATTTTTCTTATGGGCCAGTCTATGAATGTTCCCAAAATTTTATAAAAAAACAGCCAACCATTGATATTTAAGAGTTGTCGTGGCAATTTGGATTTTATTTGTTGAAGTAGAACGCCTTTATATAATGCTACGTAATGGGGGATGACAACATTTTCCAAATTATTTTACCTTATATTCTTGTTCTATTGTGGCATGGTTATCAATTATTATTTTGTTTTTCCCTCACAAAATCTTTTTAGAGTGTTTTTTTCCATTAGCAATCTTTGGGCCAATTTTAACCTTGCTTGCTCCATCATCCTTGCCTCCGTTAACAGAATTACATTATTATACTTTCTTTTTTGGCCATACATTTAGTTTATTTGCCTTTCTATATGTTTATTTATATGGCTTAAGTGATTATAAACTTAATAAAGATACGATTAAAAATGTGGCTATTAAATCAATTTTAGCTGGTTTAATTATGTTACTTGCTGTTGAGTTATTTAATCAATATTTTGATACAAATTATATTACTGGAGATATTACCGGAGCCTTAGGGTTAGGAACATGAGCTCGACCATGGCAATTTGTTATTACCTTTGTTCTTGGTTTATTAATGATCATAATTGGGAATGCTATCCTATACTTTTCAAAACCAATTTATGCCTATAAAAGCCAAGTTAAATTACATGATACGTATTGAGAAATTTGAATGGGTAAAATTAAAGCAAAATTTAAAAAATCAAAACAACAACCTAAAGATAAAGAGTAACTTTAGGTTATTAACAATAATATTTAAGCGAAAACCTTCTTTGAAAAAGTACAAAGAAGGTTTTTTATGATTTAATTTATACAAAATTATCATATTTTATACAAAATAATCATTGATTACGATATAATGAAACAAAGAAAGGAAGAAGATAATGATTTTTGGATTAAACCAACAAGACCTTAAAGAAATGGGGTCAATTTATACAGCGCAAGAAATTTTTCAACAACCAAAGGTATGAAGTGAAGTTATTGCGTTAGTAGCAAAAGAAACTAAAAAAATTAAAACCTTTTTAAGTCGTTTTGATCTTAAAAAGATAAAAATTATTTTTACTGGCTCAGGTTCTAGTGAATTTGCCGGGATTATCTTAGCAGATTATCTAAGATTACGAGGTTATGATGCTATTAGTAACGCGGCAACTGATATAGTTTCCAATCCAGCTGTTTATTTTGATAACAGCGAAGAACCACTTATTTTGATTTCATTTGCTCGCTCTGGAAATTCCCCTGAATCTTTAGGAGCAATTAATTTAGCTGAACAAATTGTTCCAAACTTATTTCAAATTATTATTACCTGTAATAATGAAGGACAGCTATATCAAAAAAATAAAAACAATGAAAAAATATTAAGTTTATTATTACCACCAGCAACAAATGATCAATCCTTTGCAATGACATCAAGTTTTACGAGCATGCTATTAACAGTTTTCTTGATTTTTCACCAAGATGATAGTAGTGTTAAAAATGAATTAATTGATTTAATTACTAAAACAGAAAAATTCTTAAACGAAAACTACCGTCAAATTGTTGCTTTAGCACAAATACCAGCAGAACGGGTTGTTTTTTTAGGATCAAATATTTTAAAAGGTTATGCTCAAGAAGCAAGTTTAAAATTATTAGAGTTAACAAATGGAAAAGTAGTAAGTACCTTTAATACGGCGTTAGGTTTTAGGCATGGCCCTAAAGCAATTATCACCCCAAATACGACGGTATTCTTTTTTGTCAGCCAAGATAAATATACTCGTCAATATGACCTTGATTTGTTAAAAGAACTTTATCATGATAATATTGCTGGGGAAATTATTGTTTTTGATAGTATCATTGATAAAGCAATTATGACCTATTGTAATAAATATCTTCCTTGCGCATTGGCAGCTAGCAATGATGTTATTAGTGGATTACAAGCAATTGTTTGAGCCCAAATATATGCTTTATTTACTGCTCTGCAATTTAAAATTACCCCGGATAATCCTTGTCCAACGGGGCAAATCAATCGAGTTGTTAAAGGAGTTAAAATTCATCCTTGAAAAAAATAACTATCTAATAGTTATTTTTTATGTGAAAAAGATTTTCTAAATTATCATAATTTATAATTTATTATCATAATTTATATTGATTGTATTATAATGGGGATAGCATCTATAAATTATTAATTAGATGTTAAGAAGTTTTACAATAAAATAAGTCCGACACAAAAAAGTGTCAAAATTATTTATTTCCAAGTAAGTATTATTAAATAATAGAAAGGAAAATAACATGACAGAATTACTTTTGAATAAGAAGGAAAAGCCAGCTGCTAAAAAACCACGGGCTAATTCTTCTGTAAAAAATTTCTTTCATCATACTGGGGTTAGTTTACAACGCTTAGGAAAATCATTAATGTTTCCAATCGCTGTTTTACCGATTGCGGCGTTAATGAATCGGATCGGTTCATTAATGAGTGACCCGACAATTGGAATTGTGGAAAATTCGGCAGTATGATGAATTGGCCAATTTATTATGGCCCCGGGAGCTGCGGTCTTTAATAATATCGCAATCATTTTTGCGATTGGGGTGGCTTTTGGTTTAGCAAAAGATTTTCGTGGGGAAGCGGCCCTTTGTGGGGGAATTGCTTATTTTATTTTAGCCTTGATGACACAAGAAGGAATGATTGCCTCTTTATTTTATAATAACGTTTTGACATATGATGGGTTTAAGAACGCAACAAATCATGCTGATGAACTAATTTCCTGAAATTTTAGTCAGCTCTTATATGTTCCCAAACCATTTCAAGATCCTAGAGCCGGAGCTAATCCAGGAGATTTAATTAATTCGGGAATTTATGTTTTAAATACGGGGGTTATTGGTGGTATTACCTGTGGGGCCTTAGTTGCTTATTTTTATAATCGCTTTAAAGATATTCAATTGCCTCAAGCCTTAGCCTTTTTTGGCGGTCGACGCTTTGTCCCAATGATTACAGTTGTAACTACATTTGGTCTAGCCTTCATTTTTGCCGCAATTTGACCTTGAATTCAGTATGCCTTAATTATTATTGGGCAGGGGATTTCTTCCTCAACAGCATCCGCGGCCGGTGGGGCTTGGGTATATGCCTTTATTAACCGGTTATTACAACCATTTGGTGCTCATCATATTATTAATACCTTTTTATGATTCCAATTACCAATTGAAGGATCATTATTGCCAGGGATTAGTGAGGTTCCTGGGGCAATTAACTTAGGTGATGGCCGCTGAATCGTTTTTGGAGATATTACTGCCTTTAACGCCGGGGTTATTGGTTCAGGAATTTTCCAAGCAGGATTCTTTCCAACTTTCTTTGGGGGAATTCCAGCGACAGGTCTAGCAATGATTATGATTGCTGATAAAAATAAACGCCGGGAAACAGCAACGTTTATTGCTGGGACAGCGTTAGTGGCCTTTCTAACTGGAATTGATGAACCACTTGTCTTTATTTGAATTTTCTTATCACCACTATTACTCTTTATTCATGCTTTCTTAACCGCTTGTTTTGCTGCTTTAGTTGTCGGGATGGGAATTAGATTAGGATTTGGTTTTTCAGCGGGATTAATTGATTATTTAATTTCCGTACCAAAATCATGAACAATGTCATTACAAAATGCTAGTTCGGGGGCTAAAACATTAGCTAATCCATTATGAATCTTCCCAATTTCCGCGGTAATGGGAGTTATTTATTATTTTGTTTGATATTATGTTATTAAAAAAATGAATATTCCAACTCCGGGCCGTACAATTGGTACAAGTAAAACAGAAGATAACTTGCCAACAAATCTTGGGGCTGAAAATGTTGAAGATTTAAAAGTTATTGCGAAAGCTAATCAGGGAAAACATAATAAACGAGCAAATTTAAAAGAAAAATATGATAATATGGCCAGGGAAATTGTTCACCTCGTTGGCAAGGACAATTTTAAAGTAATTGAAAATTGTGCAACAAGATTACGGTTAGTTGTTAAAGATAATAAGTTAGATATTGATGAACAATTAAAAGCAGCCGGAGTGTATCAAGTTATCCGAATTGGTCAAGAAGGGCTTCAACTGGTGATTGGAACTGATGTTGAGCATGTTACTGATCGCATTCGTGAAATTGTTAAATTATAAGATTGTTTTAAAATAACGATGGTAATTTTTACAGTTGATTTAACAAATACCGTCCTGTTATATTCGTATATTGGTCTTGGTGTTTTTGGCGCTCTCTTGCTTATTTTCATTGGCTTGCACATTTGATGAAATCGTTATCAAGAAAAGAAAAGCCATATTGAGCATGTTGGCTCAAATTCAATTTGACGATTTATTAAATTAAATATTTTTGCCATTTTTGCGGCAATTTGAGGTTGTGGATTATTTAGTGCCATCATGGCTTTAATTAGTTTACGATAATTGATAAAAAGAATAGATATTATTATTTATTCTTTTTTAGGTTATAATTTATTTGTTGCCCCTTGGGGTGTTTTATATAACCAAAAGGAGAAAGTTATGCATAAAATTGAGCGCCAAAAAATATTATTAGATTTTTTAAAACAAAAATCATTTTATAATATGAATGATGTCAAAGATTATATGAATTCCCACCAAGTTCCTTATATTACTTTACGTCGTGATTTAAAAGAATTAGAAGAACAGGGAATTATTAATTTATCATATGGAGGGATTAATGTTTTAAACAATATTAATCAAAATGAAGAAACACGCCATACAAAGGCTAATTTAAATACTAATCTGAAGAATACCTTAGCAAAAACAGCCCAACAGTTGGTTAAGGAAAATGATGTTATTTTTGTTGGGGCTGGGACAACTTGTGAAGCCTTTGTGAAATTAATTACAAAAGAAATTAAAGTAATTACAAATTCATGGTATGTTTATAAACTAGCCCGCGAAAATTGCTATATTAATGAAGTAATTTTATTAGGGGGAAAATATCGTGATCAATCAGGAGCTTTTATTGGTAGCTTCACCGAAAAAGCCTTAAAAATTGAAAATTTTTCAAAAGGATTTATTTCTGTTAATGCAATTGATTTTAATGGTAATTTGTATAATAATAATGAACAGGAGTCACATTTAGAAACATTAGCTTTAAATATGGCCCAGGAAAAGGTTATTTTAGCTGATAGTACAAAATTTAATGTAATTGGCTATGATAATTTTTATCAGGCCAAAGATGTTGACTGAATTATCACTGATCAAAATGTTGTAATAATAGAAGCGTTGCAACCAAAGATAAAATACTAGAGGAGAAACAAATGATGATATTAAAAAATGCTAAAATAGTTTTATTAGATGAAATTATTGAATTGGGATGAATTGAAGTAGAGGGACAAAAAATAACAGCAATTAATCGGGGGGTAACTGACCTTGATGGTTTAGATTGTAGCGGTTTAACAATTATGCCAGGTTATATTGACTGTCACGTGCATGGTGGCTATGGTTATAATTTTGAACAAGGGACAATTGATAGTTTTGTTAATTTTGCTAAAAATGTTACAAAAGAAGGGATTACTCGTTATTGCCAAGGAACAGTAACCGGAGCGATTAGTAATTTAGAAAAAATTCTAACAGTTTATGCGGACTTTATGGCAAACCATAATAATGGTCCCCAAGCCCGTCAAATTGGGGCACATTTAGAAGGGCCATTTATTTCGCCAGCTTTTAAAGGAGCCCATGAAGAAACATTGTTACTAAAACCAGATGTTGTGGCAATGAAAAAATTAGTACAGGCATCAAATGATAATATTCGAATTGTAACTTATGCCCCAGAATTGCAAGATGGTAGTTTTACCAAATATTTATTAGACCAAAAAATTGTCCCATCAATGGGCCACTCAGCTGCAACTTTTAAAGATGTTGAACATGAAGTTAATGTTGGGGCCAATCATTTTACCCATTTACATAATGGGATGAGTCGTTATGATCATCGTAACCCAGGGATGATTAATGCCGGATTATATTTTGATGAAATTCTTTGTGAATTAATCACCGATGGGATTCATAATGATTTAAATGTTCTTAAAGAAGTTTATAAAATCAAGGGGCCAGATCATATTTGTATTATTACCGATGCAATGACAGCAAAAGGAATGCCAGATGGTCCATATAAACTAGGGGAGTTAGATGTTGTTAAAAACGGCCAAACTGTAACATTGTTAAATGGGGTGTTAGCTGGATCAGCTGCAACATATGATTATTGTGTAAAAAATATGTATGAGGTAACTAATTGTTCATTAATTGACTTAAGTAAAATGACAAGTATTAATGTTGCTAAACAGTTTGGTCTTTTTGACCAAACTGGGTCAATTACGGTTGGTAAATTTGCTGATTTTACAATTGTTGATGGACAATTAAATGTTAAAGCAACGATTGTCGAAGGTGAAATTGCCTACAATAATTTATAATTAATTTTTAAGGTTTTAAGCTTCTGTTAAAAAGAAGCTTAAAACCTTTTTATTTTATTGCTTTTTATTTTCCTTGCTGTTAAAAAAACTATTTGCTATAATTAAATTAACATTATAGCCCGAAAATATTATCATCGCTTTGTTGATATTTTTTATTGGCAATTTTAGTTGGAAAAAGGACAGAGAGGAGGCGATTTAATGCGCAAAGATAATATCGATATTAATCAGATTGAAAAAAATCTTGATCAACAGTTGGAAGGTGAACAAGTAACTGCTCATAAAAAACAGTCACCATTAGAAATGATGAAAAACATCAAAAATCCAAAAATTGGTTTTTTTACATTAGTTTCAATTTACTATAAAAGATATTTATTACGGGCTTTCACAATTGTTTTTGCCATTATTGTTTCTTCTTTTGCCTTAGTATCAATTACTTTTCTAATTGGTCAATTAATGAAAGAAGTTGCCCATGCATTTGGGGACCAACAGTTAAATCCTTCAACGGGACTTGAGTGATACTATTGATTAATTATAATTGCCGGGGTTTTATTAATTTCTGTTATTACAACTTATCTACGAGAAAGAGTCGGCGGGATGTTTGGCCGCCAAATTGAAATTGATATTCGTAATGCTGTTTTAAATAATTTAGTTAATTTAAATATTGGTTATTATTCGGATAAAAAAATTGGGGAAACAATGACAAAATTAATTAATGATACTCAAATTATTGGCGATGAATGTCAATTAACCCCAACAAACCTAATTAGTATTCCTATCATTTTTATTGGTAGTGCAGTAACATTAGTAATTATTGATTGACAATTAGCCTTAATTACCCTTGGAGCAACAGCTGTTTTTATGACGTTAGTTTCAGTGACATTTCGTTCACAAGCATTAGAAACAGAAGTTGTTCGGAAAAAAATTACCGAAGTAAATGGGGATGTGACAGACCGCATTGGATCTGTTGCGCTAATTAAAGCTAGTGGAACGGAAGAATATGAAAAGGTCCGTTTTGAAAAAATTCATGATAGTTATTATAATGCTAATAAGAAATTAAACCGTATTCAAGCTGGTATGATGACAATTATTTTAACATGTGCTTCGGGACTAACTGTCCTTGTTGTTGTCTGCGCAATTCTATTATATGGAACTGGTGGAGAAGGTACTGATGCTTCAAAAATTATGTTAATTCTACCATCATTTATTGCTGGGGTTAACACACTATGTTGACCAATCTGAACTTTAACAGGATTAATCCCTGGCATGGCTCGTGCGACAGCTTCAACACGACGAGTAACGGCTTTAATTAAAGTTTCAACAACAATTGAACCAAATTTATCAGCCCCAAAAATTGATAAAATAACAGGTGATATTGTTATGGAAGATATTGTATTTGCCTATCCGGAAAAACCAAATACAGTTATTTTACCAAAAACTAATTTAACTTTTGAACAAGGGAAAAATTATGCTTTTGTTGGGGCAACCGGAAGTGGTAAATCAACAATTAGTAAATTATTATTACGATTTTATGACCCAACAGAAGGGAAAATTTTAATTAATAACCAAGATTTAAAAAGTTTAAATTTACCAAGTTATTTAAGTCATGTTGGTTATGTTGAACAAGAACCAAAGATCTTATATGGTGATGTTTTATACAACGTTAAATATGGGAACTTTAATGCAACTGATGAAGAAGTAATTGCCGCTTGTAAAAAGGCTAATCTGCATAAGTTAGTAATGAGTTGAAAAGATGGTTATAATACCATTTTAGGAGAACGTGGTTTTATGATGTCAGGGGGGCAAAAACAGCGTTTAGTAATTGCCCGTATGATTTTAAAAGACCCAGAAATTTTAATTTTAGATGAGGCAACAAGTGCTTTAGACAATATTGTGGAAAAAGAAATTCAAAAAGAATTGGAAAAAATTATGGTTGGTAAAACAACAATTTCGATTGCCCACCGTTTAACAACAATTAAAAATGCTGATCAAATCTTTGTTTTAGAGCCTGGCGTGGGGATTGTCCAACAAGGTAAATTTAAAGATTTAATTGCCAAACCAGGAAGATTTAAGGACTTATATGAAGCTGGCCATCATGATTAAAATTCGAAAATAAAAGTAATTATCGATTGACTAATTAATATAATTGCTTATAATTAATAATGTAAAAGATGACAAGTAGCAGTGCTCACCTAAGCCCTTTATTGTGGTAACTAGGTTTACTAAAGTTTAAAATTAATCTTACTTAATAAGATCATTTATTTTAATAACTTTAAAATGTGCTACTTTAGCGCATTTTTTATTTAATTACAAAATGGAGGTAGTAAATGAGCCAAATAACTAAAAACAATAAAAACATTGACCAGGTAAATTATGATATTAGAGCACGCGAAGTTTTAATTATTCTTGATGATGGGAGCCGGATGGGACCATTATCACGTAATGAAGCAATTGCTTTTGCGGAAACTAAAGGGTTAGATTTATTAATTGTTTCGGCAAATAGTAATCCCCCAGTAGCAAAACTAGTTGACTATGGAAAATATAAATACGAGCAAAAGAAAAAAGAAAAAGAAAACAAGAAGAATCAACATGTAACGGAAAATAAAGAAATTCGCTTACGTACAGGAATCGGTGATCATGATTTAGGCTTTAAAGCTAAAAAAGTTCGTCAATTCTTGGAAGAAGGTTGCCGTGTTAAAATCTCATTAAAATTCCGTGGTCGGGAAGTTGCTCGTCCTGAATTTGGCCATGAAACTTTGAAAAAGTTTTATGCTTTAATTGAAGACTTGGCTAAAATCGATAAAGAGCCGCATTTAAATGGTTTGTTTTTAGATATGTATGTTGTACCAAAAAAATAGGTAATTAAATGATTGAAATGAAATGCAGAAAGGAAACAAAATTATGCCAAAGATGAAAACAAAAAAATCATTAGCAAAACGTGTTAAAGTAACAGGGACAGGAAAATGAAAAATTGCTAGTGCTTATACATCACATTTAGCGCAAAATAAATCAACAAAACAAAAGCGCCATCTACGTAAAGCTAGTTTAATGGATAAAACAGATCAAAGTAGATTAAAAAACTTATTGCAAAAGTAATTTTTAAAAGGGAGGATAGAAGAAAATGGCAAGAGTAAAAGGTGGGCCAGCCACAAGAAAAAGACGTAAAAGAATTATTAAACAAGCAAGTGGATATTTTGGAACAAAGTCAACACATTATAAAAAAGCAAAAGAACAATTAATGAAATCATTAAGCTATGCTTATCGTGATCGTAAACAACGTAAAAGAGATTTCCGTTCATTATGAATTCAAAGAATTAACGCCGCTGTTCGTGAACATGATATGTCATATTCACAGTTTATGAATGGTTTAAATAAAGCTCATATTGAAGTTAACCGTAAAATGTTATCAGAAATCGCAATTAATAATCCAAGTGAATTTAAATTATTAGTTGAAGAATCAAAAAAAGCTTTAAAAAATTAATCTAAAACTACTTTTTAAGACAATAAAAAGTAGTTTTTTTTCTTTTTATTAAAGATAGTTATGTTATACTAAAGGTAGTATGTTTTTTAAAATTATTAATTATATATCTCTAAATATCTCTAACATTAGTTTTATTGAATAATATTTTAAACATAATATACAAATTCTTGTCGAATTAATGAAGGAGAAAAGATATGAACAGAGAATTTAATCAACCAAATTTCATTACAAATGATTTTTCAGTAGTAGCAGAAAAAGGAACTAACTTCAAAACTATTACTTCTAAAGAAGGAGATACACATGACTTATTTGAATTCTGAGTTTTAGACAATGGTCAAGAAGTACACTGTATCGCTTGAGATGCAACTGCTCACAGTTTAAAAACAGCATTTGAAGGCCCAATCGCAGAAATTAAATTAACTTACAAAGAACGTCAAAACAAATTTACTAATGCTATTGATTATAGTATTAGAAATTACGAAGTTAAATAATTCTTCAATAAAAATAAAAAAAACATTTTGCATAAAATGTTTTTTTTATTGCCTTTTTTCCTAAATAAAAATGTTATGATATTCTTAAGAAAATATTTACTAAGGGTGAAAATAATAATGGCAATTTCTTTGAAAGAACAAGTTAATCAATTACCAACAAAACCAGGGTGCTATCTTTTTTACAATGATAAAAATCAAATTTTATATGTTGGAAAAGCCAAAAATCTCAAAAATCGCGTTAGTTCTTATTTTAATAAAGTCTATAATTATAAAACAACCAAACTAGTTCAAGAAATTACCCGCTTAGAAACGATTATTACGGGAACCGAAAAAGAAGCTTTAATTTTAGAACATAATTTAATTAAACAACATAAACCCAAATACAATATTTTATTAAATGACGACAAACATTATCCCTATATTATCATTACAAAAGAAAAAGATCCGCAGTATTTATATTTACGAAAAATCCCCAAAAAATATAGCTATGCTTTTGGTCCTTTTCCTGATGGTAGTCATGCCCGCGAAATTATGAAGGTTTTAGAACGGTTATATCCGTTACGTCGTTGCCAAGGGAATTTAGGTAAACCATGCCTTTATTATCACATTAAACAATGCTCTGGGGCTTGTTTTCAAGATGTTCCAGCCCAATACTATCTTGATATGATTAAAAGGGTCCGCCATTTTTTTAGTGGGAAAAATGATGATACAAAAGATTTATTAACGCTTAAAATGCACCAAGCAGCTCAAAATTTACAGTTTGAAGAAGCTAATAAACTAAAATTATTAATTCGCCGCTTAGATTGGTCAATTTCTGATCAAAATGTTGAATTTTTAGCAAAAAAAGATAATCTTGATGTGATTGGGATTTATTATCAAGATGACTACCTAGTAATAACAACCTTATTTTATCGCCAGGGAAAATTAAGTTATAAAGATAGCGAATTTTTAGTTTGCCAACAAGAGCAGTTTCAAGAAACCGTGCGCCTTTATTTACAAGAACTTTACGACAAAACAGCATTGCCACCCAAAATCTTTATTAATGAAATGATTGAATCAACCGAATTAGAATTATTATATGGGGCCCACTTTTTTTATCCAAAAACTAAAACGGAAAAAATTATGATGAATTTAGCAAATAGTAATAGCCAAGAAACTTATCAACAAATAATCAAGCGCCAAGCATTAGAACAGCAAACACCAGAAGTTCTAACGAAATTGCAAGACCTTTTACAGTTACCAGAAATCCCATATTTAATTGAAATGATTGACATTGCAAATATCCAAGACGAATATGTGACAGGGGCTGCTATTACCTATAAGAATGGTAAGCCTTCACGCAATGATTATCGTAAATATCATATTGATATTCCCCAACAAGATGATGGGGCGAGAATTGCCAATGTTGTGGCTCGCCGCTATCAAAAAATTTTAACAACAAATGGGGCCTTGCCTAATTTAATTATAATGGATGGGGGGATTCAGCAAGTTAATGCTTGCCGAAAAGAATTACAAGCTTTGCAGTTAACGATTCCGGTAATTGGTTTAGTTAAAAACAAGCAACACCGTACTGATCATTTATTAGATGTTAATCGCCAGGAAGTTTATTTACCAAAAGATGATAAATTATTTTTGTTTTTAACAAAAATGCAAGATGATGTCCATCGTTTTGCAATTACCAGTTTTCGTAAGCGTCAAAGTCGGGGGCTGATTAGTAGTATTCTAGACCAAGTACCAGGGCTGGGACCCCAAAAAATTAAACAACTACAAGCTAATTTTCCAACAATTAAAGATATCATTGCAGCTTCTTCGGAACAGTTAAATGAAATTATTAAAAATAAAAATACGGTAAAAGCATTACAAAATACCTTGCAAACTATTAAATAATTTTATTTTTGTTATAATAAAACTATGTTTATGTTTGTATCGCGGATAAAACTAAACATGAAATTGGACCATGAGAATTATTAAACAAAGGAGACATATATAAATGCATCGGTTTGCACGAAAAAAACTATTTTTGTCGTATCTATGTACAAAAAGTTTTCATAATATGCAAGACATCTTAGAGTATGCAAAAAAGAATGGAATCTCTTCAACAACTACTCGTCGTGATTTAAAACAAATCGAACACGAGGGAATTATCGAATTATTTTATGGTGGTGTTAATTTTATAGGTTTAAAAAACCAAATTACGGATAAAGAAGAACTTGTTGAAAATTTTGATAAAAAAATTATTATCGCTCAAAAAGCTGAAACTTATTTACAACAAAATGACTTTATTTTTGTTGGCAGTGGATCAACATGTGAATTATTTGTCAGTCGTATTTCAAGACCTGTAAAAGTAATAACAAATTCTTATCGAATTTTAAATTTACTAGAACAAAATCCAAATATTAATTACATAATTTTAGTTGGTGGTAAATGAAATAAAAATGGGGCAAGTTTTTACGGATCATTTTGTGAAGAAAGTTTAGCTTTAATCAACTTTACAAAAGTATTTTTTACGGCTAGTCATGTTGACCATAAAGGAAACATTTATAAAACAAATGAAGAAGAAGCTCGTGTAGAATTAGCAGCGCTAGCAAAAGTTCAGACAAAAATTGCCTTAATTGATAGTAGCAAAATTGGTAAAACCGGTTTTTACCAGTTCTATCATCTTGACAATTTAACTTCTCTGATAACAGATAATCCAGATTCCATTAAAAAGAAAACTTTAGCAAAAATAAATATTATTTAAAAACATTGGCATTAATTGGTTCAATGTTTTTTTAATAAAGGATAAAGATTTTTCCTCTGGTAAATATTTGACGAAAGGAGGTTATGAGTGGAAAAAATAGTATCCAAATAATATGTAACCAAATTGAAAATTTTGCTTTTGAAGATTTATTCATTATTTTAACAAAAATTGAAGAAGTAGTTAAAGAACGAACTGTCATGTATGATTAGTAAAATATTTTAATAATCTCTCAATTTTTTTTCATTCCATTTAGTATCAATCTTTAATATAATTCGAGTAATGATTATTCCGGATGTTTTACCTCGAAAATATTAAATGGGATGGATAGGTGGGTATAGTGGACAAAAAAATAATTCATGAGAAATTAGAAGAAATAGTTATTCGTAATGATGAAAGTGTTAGAACTATTATTGCCAAAACAATTTTAGAATTAACAAAAATTAAGACAAATATTATTATTAATGATATTGCAAATGCTTCATTTACAAGTATTTCTTCGGTAACAAAATTTTGTAAATCCTTAGGTTTTACAGGATGAAAAGAATTTTACATTTTATTTCGCTCTGAAGGCGACAATGAACAAAGCAACTTTAATCAGGAAATGACCCTAACAGATGAAAAGATAAATAATTTATTAGCCAAACATAAACTTTTAGTATCAGAAGTACTATCTTCTAATCAAACGGCAATTGTTGAATTACGTGATCTTTTTACTAGCGTGGCCAAGGTTTATATTATTGGTGAACAAAATTATTACGCCTTATTGCTAAATTTTTATCATCAATTAATAATTTCAAGTTATGATTCATATTTAACTTGTTTAAATTTTATTGCAAAAAAATTTTTTGAACGCCTGCAACCAAATGATTTAATTATCTTATTTGTTTTAGATCACAATTCAACTTATTTGATAAATTTAATCAAACAAAAAATTGAAGAATTCTCTTTTAAAAATATTAAAATAATTACAAAAGCAAATACGGTTGATAAGGTAAAAGATATTATCACAACAACCCCAATTTTAATTAATGACAAACAAAAAATTTATACCCACCAAACAATTTATGAAAGTTTACTTATTATTTTAAATTCAATGATAAATATTATTGAAGAATAAAAAAATACTCAGATTATAATGAGTATTTTTTTATTATCTTCAATTTTCAAGAACCATATGGTCAATAAATTTGGTAAAATATTTATCATTTCCAACTTTAGGTGGGTCTTGTCATGTCCCAAAACTATCAAATTCAAACCCCATATATTGACCTTGTTTAATATATAAGAAGAAAGGCGTTGCGTTACTTCCAAATACTGATTGGACAGTAATTGTTTTATCAATTTCGCCATTAATTAATTTATTATTTCTCTCTTGGGTTACGACTCAATCGGCAATTTTATTAAATCCTTTTTGTTCTCATATTCCTGAATGTTCTTTTGCATCAGCAATATATAAGTATGAATTTGTTAAATCTTCAATGACTTTTTGATCTTTTTCAGCATCATAATATGTTTCTAATCCATATTGATTACCCTCATTACCAGCTAAATAGTCTTTAAAAACTTGTGTTCCTTGGCCATTATTATATAATTCTTTAATTGTTGTTGCTTTTGTTACAGTACAATAAGGACAGTCATCTGCTGAAACAAACATTACAAAGGTGTCACCTTTATTTACTTTTGACATAAATTCTGTATAGTATTTCATATTATTTTGTGAACAAGCGACAACGCTTGTTGCTGTTGTGGTCATAAAGGCTGTTGCTGACAATAATGTTAATATTTTTTTCATAAAACCTGTGGCCTCCTGTACTAGTTTTAGTCATAACTATACTATACCGTATTTTTCTTAATTTTAAAAGATTTTTATTAAATATCTTTCAAAAAAACACACCAAAATATACCATTTTTTTCTAAACCAAGCTTTTTTTAAAAAAATAACCCTTAAATTTAATTTTGAAAATGATAGTATTATCCTATGAAAAATTAAAAACTAATTATGGAATCTTTTAAAGCAGGAAAAACTAATAAGATATTATTTATCCTTAAATAAACCAGTTATTTTAATATTAATTTAACAACCAAGTAAACTTTTGCCAAGTAAATAAAGTATTTTAACAAAGCTACTTATTACTTTTTAAATCAGTAGTTGGGTGGGGAGCAGGGTTGGAAAAAGTTAGTACTTTATCATTTTAATAAAAATTTTATTTTTAATCGAAGTATATTCCAAAGTTTTATTTATACAGGAGATTTTAAATTATGAAACAAGAATTACATTTTTTAACGCGCCATAGTGCAAAAATCAAGTATGGTTTATTTGTTATTTTTGCCTTGGTACCATTATTTTGTGTTCTTCTAGATTTATTTTTTTCAACAATAATAATGGATAGTCAATATGGTGAACAAACCCGTAATTTTGATTATTCAATTATTAACCAATCAATTTATTTATCAGTTTGAATTGCATTAGCAACATCGTGTTATGGGTTCTTGAATTGAATTAATTGCCATACTAAAACAATGCCAACTTGAATAACGGGGAAAAATAATTTGACCCGCATTGTGACTTTAAATCTAATTAGTTTTTTAATTTTTACTTTAACTTTTGCAATTGCACCCCAAAGCATTGTTGGTTTTAACACTTGATATAAAATTATTAAATCAGTCTTTGAACACATGCTAATTCCAATCATTATTTTGGCCTATTATTTTTTATTTACAACCAATAAAATTAGTACAAAACAATATTGTCAAAAATATTGTTGATATAATTTACCTTTACTAATTATCTATGTCACTTATGTTTTTTTACGATGAGTTATGTTAGTGACTTATTTTCCTTCTGATAAAGGTGAACCATTTACCCCAATGCCCTATGATCAAATCGACCCAGCAAATGTTGGCTATCCGCTTTTTTTCTTAGCCATCTTTGCCTTACTATTAGTTACTATATCATTGGCAATTTTGCTAAATTTTTTAAGTAATCTTCGTAGTAAGAAGGGAAAACAAATTTAACCAAGTACTTATTTTCTTGGGTTTTTCAACTTTAAATCAATCTATAAATAGAATTAATAAATTCTATTTTTTTATTTTTATGGTTTTTCTCAATTTTTCATGAAAACTTGCAAAAAAATAAAAATCAAGTATATTATTAATTAAATACAAAAGGAGATGTAAATAAATGATTGACACCACCACCATTTTTGTGGTTTTGTTACCTCTAATGATTATTTTGTTGATTTTATCAGCTTTTTTTTCCGCCTCAGAAACAGCAATTACCTCAATTAATGTAATTCGGTTAAAACAAATGGCGCGGGGAAAATTACAAATTAATAGTCCAAAAGCAAAAAAACGTAGTATTAAAAAGGCCAAACGCGTCTATAAGTTTGTCAAAGACTATGACCGTACTTTAGCAACAATTTTAATTATTAATACCTTAGTCAATACTGCGTTAGCAACAATTGGAACCTTATTTTTTACCAATATTATTAATAATGCTGAAACAGCAACCTGAGTCGCAACCGCTGTGATTGGGGTTATCGTTTTAATTTTTGGGGAATTAGTCCCAAAAACAATTGCCAAACGTTTTCCAGAAAAGTTTTCAATTTTTGCAGCTTATATTTTAACCTTTTGAAAAATTCTAGTTTATCCATTTACATGAGTTTTAGTAATAAAAAAACACCATGCTGGAGTATCTACAACCGAAAATGAATTGTTAGAATTAATCTCAACAATTGAATCAGAAGGGGTATTAGAAAAAAATGAAAAAAAATTAATTGAATCAGCAATTGTTTTTGATGAAAAAAATGTTGGTTCAGTTATGCGCCAAAAGAATAAAGTAAAATGAATTTATTCAGATATTCCATGACGGGAATTACAAACTTTTTATAAAGAAGAGCGTTATACCCGGATGCCAGTTTTAGATCGCAAAACTGATTTAGTAATTGGTCTGTTAAATATTAAGGATGTTTTTATTGCCTTAATTGACCATGAAACACTTGATTTTAAAAAATTATCAACGGAACCAATTTTTTTATCGCGTTATTTAAAGCTAGATGATGCCTTAGAAATCATGCAACAAGAACAAGTTCATATGGCAATTGTTAGTTCAAGTAAAGATAGTAATGATTTTTTAGGAGTTGTGACAATGGAAGACATTTTAGAAGAACTAGTTGGGGAAATCTATGATGAAGATGATGAAACTGGATCAGTGAAAGAAATTGGTCACCATATGTTCTGAATTAATGGTAATATGCGTGTCCCAAAAGTTTTCCAAAAATATCTTCAAATTGCCGCCCCACCAGATACACAGGGACAAACATTATACCAATGGTTTATCAGCCAAACAAATTATGATATTAAAAATCCTAATCTGAGTGCTAATGAATTTATTTATCATAATTATGCCTTTCGGATTAATAATAAAAAAACCCGTCGTGGTAATGTGAAAGGAATAATGTTTGAAATTGAATCATTAACTGATTTAAAACCTGATGATGATTTAGAAGATTAGTAATTTCAGTAAAAAATGGAATGAAATGAGATTAAATTAAAAAAATAGTGAACTAATCTATCATAATTCACTATTTTTTCATTTAAATGACAATTTACCAAAATTTACCAAAAAAAATTTGTAAATATAATTGATTTATAATCTTTTTTTATTTTTTAAAAAGCAAAAGATATATAATTAATAATATTTAGAATTTTTTATTGTATCAATTGGAGAAACAAATATGGAAAATAAAGAAAAAATTTTTTATGATAGTATGTGTAATAATTGTCAGGAAAAGTTTAAAAAAGTTATTACTGCAGCAAAAAAGAATCCGATAAAAGATTTAAAGGATTTAAAATTATTTGCTTGTTATGTTGATAAGGAACGTAGTATTGATAATGATAATGGTTTGGTTCCGTTAGCGTTTATTTTTTGTAAAAAAGATTCTTATGTTTTCTTTTGAAAAGAAGATTTATATAATGGTGATGGTTCACCAAAAATAAAAATTGCTAATGATAAATTAATATTGTCACAAACGACAATTGATCGGATTAAAGAAAATAAGCATAAAAGTAATCAGTTAACAGTTAATAATAAAGAAGAAACATATGCAATTGCCCAACAATTAATAAAAACAAATAATTTAATGATGCAACGTAATTTTAATCAACAAATGGCGATTTTAAATCGTCATGATTTTCATCTGTTAAAGTTTAAAAAAATGCTATTAGGTATAGTGTTAGCTTTAATTTTAATTTTGGCAACAATAGGAAGTGTTTTAGGATGATATTTTACCAGCCTTGCGAATAAGAATGTTAATGGTCAAGCACCTATTATAAACTGAAGAATTAATTTGAATGAACATTTAAAAAATCCTGAATTAGGGGAAATTGATGATAATCGGGAAGAAACGATTTTAAATGCAGCGAAACTACAAAACCCAGATTTAGTAATTAAAGAATTATTAATTGAGAATATTACTCAAACTTCAGCAATAATTTCCGTTAAATCATGAAGTTATAGATATGATTTAAATTCTTTCATAAATGTTTATTATTATGCTAAATTAAAAACATTAAAAACTGATGTTACGATAAATAATTTTTCAAATTTAACTAATGTTCCAAATGATCCGCAAAGTTTGTTGACAATAGTTAAAAGGGCAAATCTTGGTTTAGATACCAATGATGTTACAATTGAAAATATTAAGACTGCTAACCAAATAGTTTCTGCTGATTTAAAGGTTATTGAAGATAATAAAGTTTATGTTCATAATGATCAATTAAAAGTATATTTTAGTAACACTAATAAAAAATTATTATGAGAAGTTTTAACAACTACTAAATTAGGAGACATTAAAAATAATGAATCAACAACTATTCTAGCTAAAATTGAAAAATTAAATCCAAAACTATATGTTGATGAAATTGGGGTTGATATAAGTTCTATCAATAGTAATCAAGCCAAAATAAAAGTTAACTCCAATAGCCGGAATTATATTATTAGTTCTGAAACAGTTACAGTTGATTATCGAATTTTTAATCCAAGCATAGGAACAATTAAGGAAAAAGTTGAACAACCAGCAGGACAATCTTTTGATAGCAGTATTAGGTCATTAATCCAATTAAAAAATGAGACGATTTTGGCCGGAACTGATGCTGGCTCGATTTATCAGTTAAATTCTGATGGTAAAATTATTAAGAAAGTTGTTGATAGAAAATTTGATAATAAGCCAGTTTATTCGTTGGTCGAGTTATCAGATGGTATGATTTTAGCTGGGACAGAGGGTCAATACAATAATATAGGGGGAGTAATTTATCAGTTAAATAGTGATGGTTCAATTAAAGAAAGATTAATTAAAAATATTGAGGATGGTGCTGTTAATGCAATAGAGGAACTAAAAGATGGCACTATTTTGATAGGAGTATCGGTAAAGAGTAGTGTGAGAAGCTATGGCTCAATTTATCAATTGCGGAAATCTGGGCAAAGCTTTTCAGTAGAAAAAAAAGTTAATAAGGGAATAGATGGTGGTATTAATTCAATGAAACAACTTAATAATGAAAAGGTGTTAATTGGAACTGATTTCCCTTATGGATCAATATATGAATTAGATCCTAATAGTTTTAACAAAAAACTAATTGTTGATCAAAAATTTAATAATGGAAGAGTCTCTTTATTGCAATTGCAAGATGAAACGGTGCTGGCTGGCGTTGGAGGTTGATCTAACTATATTTCCGCAATTTACCAATTGAATAATAATGGAACAATTAAGGAAAAAATATTAGAAAATGATTACTTTATTAACATAAGTATGATACAACTAAAAAATAAAACTATTTTATTGAGTAGTAAAACCTCGATTTATCATTTAAATAGTCAATAAAATTAAAATGAGAGATAATATTGGCCATCTATCATTTTAATTATAAGATTATAATAATCATTAATGCCATTAAAATTTATTATAATTTTAATTTAATAGTAAAAAAGTACTTTAATTAGCGCATTTACAAAAATAATTCGGTTTTTTTATAATTTACGGTAAAATAAACATAGCATAAAACATTGAAAACAAGGAGGAAAATAATGAGTACAACCACAGCACAAGCAAGTACTAATAGTCAAGAAGAAACTCTTGCTGCTAATACTCGTGAAAAAGATAAAAAACCTTCAAAAATGGGATTTTTTAAATTACTATCAATTTATTATAAGCAATACTGATTTCGATGATTGCTGTTAATTATTTTTGTGATGGTAACAGCTGGGATTACTGTGGCGTTACCAAAACTAACAAATATTGTTATGACTGAATTGCAAACAGGAATTTTTGCACGGACAAGTTTATCTGATCCGGCAATGCCTTGAATGACATTAATTTATTGAGCAATTGGATTTGCCAGTTCATTTATTGTATCAGGAATCTTTTTATATTTACAAAACTGAGTAGGAGGATCAATTTCACGAAAAATTGAAATTGATATTCGTTTAAAAGTTTTAAATAAGTTAATTGATTTAGATATGAATTATTATCATGATAAAAAAATGGGAGATATTTTAACAAGATTAATTTCTGATACACAAATTTTAGGAGATCAAGCCTATCAAGTTCCTCAAAACTTTTTAAATGCTTTCTTTACCTTTTTTGGAGCGATAGCGATTATGTTTACCCTAGATAACCGTATTTTACAATATACTGAATTAGATGGTAAAATTATTCCGCAACTAGATGAAAATGGTAATTATGTCTTCAAAAATGGGGCTGGAACAGTAGCAGAATTATCAGGGATTATTCTAGGAATTTCATTTGGAATCCTCTTGTTAACAGCCTTTTGTTTTACTTTTATTCGTCGGTTAATGTATAAACAACGTCAAGTTGTTTCAAATGTCAATGGGGATGTTAATGACCGTTTAAATACTATTCGGCTAATTAAAGCTAGTGGCACTAGTCAATATGAAAAAAAACGTTTTACTGATATTCATAAAAACTATTATAAAGTAAGTATGCAAGCAATTCGCGCCCAGTCATTGTTAATTGCCTTTGTTATTACTACTTTAACAAGTATGAATACAATTGCTTTAATTGTTGGGATTGTTTTTGTTAATCAACAAAAATTAGATGCAACCGTAATGCTATCAATTTCAATGAGTATTAACTCGCTAATTTTTCCAATTATTCAAGTTGTTCGTTTACTAGGTAATTTAGCGCAAGCTTCAACATCATCAATGCGGGTAGCGGACATTTTTGAACAAACTTCAAAAATTGATGTCAATGAAGATCGTCAGGGCTTAACTGATATTTCTGGTAATATTGTCTTTGAAAATGTTTACTTTAAATATGACAACGATGATGAAAAAGAACGGTACATTTTAGAAAACTTTAACTTTAAATTCGTCCAAGGAAAATCATATGCCTTTGTTGGCGAAACCGGGGTTGGTAAATCAACAATTGCAAAATTATTATTACGTTACTATGATCCTTCGAAAGGAACTATTTATGTTAATAATGATAAAAATTTAAAAGAAATTAACTTGAAATCATATTTAGACCATGTTGGTTATGTTGAACAAGAACCTCAATTATTATATGGAACATTTTATGACAATATTGGTTATGGGGTCGTTGATGTTAGCAAGGCCGAAATTGAAGAAGCGGCTAAAAAAGCTGAGTTATATGATTTTATCTCATCATTACCAGAAGGTTTTGAAACAATCTTAGGAGAACGGGGATTTATTTTATCAGGGGGGCAAAAACAGCGCTTAGTAATTGCCCGAATGTTCTTACGTAATCCCGAAATTTTAATTTTAGATGAAGCAACTAGTGCTTTAGATAATATCGTTGAAAAAGAAATTCAAGTTGAACTAGACAAATTAATGAAAGGGCGAACAACAATTATTATTGCGCATCGTCTAAGTACCATTAAAAATGTTGACCAGATTTTAGTTTTAGAAAAAGGAAAAGGGGTTTGTCAAACTGGAACCTTTGAAGAATTAAAAAAAGTTGATGGCCGCTTTAAAAAATTATATGAAGCAGGATTAATGAATTAATTTATTGTAAAAAAAGATTTATGTTCTTAAATCTTTTTTTATTTTTTAATGTTATGATATTTACATAGGAGACGAGAAATGAAAAAAGTTAGTGCCAAAAGTTTAAATGATCATGATTTTTTTCTTCAATATCAAGCAATTGCTAATGATAATGAAGAAAATTTACTTAATAGTCTAAAAATTCCTCATCTTGGTTATGATGATGAACAAGCAAATAATTTATTAAAAACAAAAACTTTTGCGCAAATTCGGCCAGAGAAATTTAGTTTTTTAAAAGAGATTTTTATGACTTTTATTAATCCTTTTAATTTATTATTAATTTTTATTTTAGTTTTTCAAATTGTTAATTATATTATGACAAAATTTACTGACTCATTAGCATTAGCTAGTGCGGTAATTATTCTAATTATGATGTTATTAAGTGCGATAATTTCAATTGTTCAAAACTATAAAGCGTTCCGAACATCAAAAGAATTACAACAGTTGGTTAAAAAAACCGCATTTGTAATTCGAACTGGTGCTACAAAAATGACGTTAATTAATGAACAAAATATTGCTAATTTAGTCACAAAAGTCCAAAAAATTGAAGCCCAAAAAATTGTTCCGGGGGATTTAATTTATTTATCAACTGGCGATATTGTCCCATGTGATGTAAGGATTTTATATACCAAAAATTTATTAGTCAATCAATCTGTTTTGAATGGGGAGTCAACTCCCGCTTATAAAACAATTTTAAATAATAGTACCAACAAAGCTTTATTCGATATTTCTAACTTTTGTTTTATGGGCAGCAGTATTGTTGGTGGTAGTGCCATTGGTGTTGTTGTTAATACTGGGGCCGCAACTTATTTAGGAGCCATTAATACCGAATTACAAACAATTAAAGTTGAAACTAATTTTAATATCGGGATCAAAAAAATTACCCGTTTAATTATTATTATGATTTTAGTAATGGTACCGTTAGTCTTAGTTTTAAATGGGGTGCGAACAGGACAATGGTTAAATGCTGTTGTTTTTGCCGTATCAGTTGCTGTTGGTTTAACACCCGAATCATTACCAATGATTGTGGCCGCTAATTTAACGAAAGGAAGTAAGCGCTTAGCCAAACAAAAAGTTGTTATTAAGCAATTAGATGCCGTTCAAAACTTAGGAGCGATTGATGTTTTATGTACTGATAAAACAGGAACCTTGACTGAAGATGAAATTAAATTAGTTAATTACTATAATGTTAATAAAATTAATAATCCGCAAGTTTTAAAATATGGTTATTTAAATAGTTATTTTCAAACGGGGATGCGTAATCAAATTGATAATGCTATTTTAGATTATAAAAGAGTCAATTATACTAGTGATTTAAAAGATAAGTATCAAATGTTAGATGAAATTCCATTTGATTTTACCCGCCGGAAAATGTCAGTGTTATTAAATAATGTTGCTAAACAAGAACATACTTTAATTAGTAAAGGGGCCGTTGAAGAAATTTTAGCGGTTTGTAATTACCTTGATAATGATGGTGATATTCTCCCATTAGATCAAACCCAAAAATTAAAAATAATTGAAGATTTATTATTATTAAACCAAGAGGGTTTACGAGTAATTGCGATTGCTTATAAAAATACGACTAGCTCGGCAGTAACAATTGCTGATGAACAAGATTTAGTTTTTTTAGGATTTTTATGTTTTACAGATGTTGTTAAAAAAGATGTCGAAGAAACATTAAAATTGTTAAAAAAATATGGGGTAACAATGAAAATCTTAACTGGTGATTCACCCCAAGTAACAACTTCAGTTTGTGCCCAAATTGGCTTAAAAGTTGAGGGAACATTATTAGGGGAAGAAGTTGATGAATTATCACCTGAACAGTTAAAACATGCTGTTGAAACAACAACAATTTTTGCCAAATTAACCCCTTTACAAAAAGCCAAAATAATTGATGTTTTAAAAAGTAATAAACATAAAGTTGGTTATATGGGGGATGGAATTAATGATGCGCTAGCGCTACGAAAAAGTGATGTCGCGATTTCAGTTAATAACGCAACTGATATTGCCAAAGAAGCTTCAGATATCATTTTGTTAGAAAAATCATTGGCAGTTTTAGAACATGGGATTTTAGAAGGTCGTAATATCTTTGGAAATATTATTAAATATTTAAAAGTAACAATTGGGGCTAATTTTGGTTTAATGTTATCATTGTTAATTGCTTCATCATGATTGGCTTTTGCCCCAATGGCGCCAATTCAAATTTTATTTCAAAATTTATTATATGATTTTTCACAAGTAGCCGTTGTTTTTGATAAAGTTGATCCTGACTTTGCCCAAAAACCACGGAATTGAGATACAAAAGGAATTCTTTCATTTACGTTTTGAAATGGTCCATCCGTAACTTTTATTAGTGTTTTAAACTTTATTGTAATGGGAATTATTTTAACATCGTTAGGAACAATGGGTCAAATTGATTATAATAACCCAGAAAATGTTAATTTAATTTATCAGTTTCAAACAACAATGTTTACTGAGGGAGCCGTTTTACATATTTTAATGATATTCTTTATGCGAACAGATAAACTAAATCTCTTTAAAAATCGTCCTCCATTAGCGTTAGCTTTACCATTATTAGCAATCATCATCTTTGTGTTTGCTTTACCATATATTCCTGTTGTTGGTAGCTGGATTCAACTAGCGCCACCTCCAGCCATTTGGTACGCTTATTTAGCGGGGGGAGTCCTCTTATTTGCCGCGATTAGTATCGTTATTAAAATTATTTATAAAAAAATTTATAAGTTCTGATTATAAAACAGTTGCAAAACTGTTTTTTTGTTAAAAGGAATTTGTTACTTTCGCTGTTAAATAGTTAACAGAAAGGTTGGGGGAAATGATTTATCCTTTTTTAAAACAAGAAAGTAGAAATGACTGTGGCTTTGCTTGTTTAGGAATGCTAATTGAATATTATCACCAACAAAAAATTAGTTTATTAGATTTAAAAATGCAATATTACCAGCCCGAAACAGCATTAAGTATCTATGATTTAGGTCAATTAGCAAATAAGTATCAACTAACTTTTACGCCTTATCAAATTACTAATCAGGAATTTCTTGAACAAAAAATCGACCAACCCCTTATTGCTTATGTTAAAAATGAGAACGGCGATTTTCATTATATTATTATCTATGAAAAAAAAGGGCAAAAATATTTAATGGCTGATCCTAGTAGCGATAAAGTTACCTCAATTAGTAGCGATGATTTTTTAAATATTTTTCAAGGGATTATTATCTTTACTAAAAAAGCAAATAAATGAGTTTCTAACCGAACATCGTTTTTTAGTTTGTTTGTTTTTCTAAAACCTTATCGCAAAACTCTTTGCGCGATTTTTACTTTAACACTTCTTTTAAATTTATCTTTAATTTTTAGTAAAAGCTTTTTAAAAGTCTATTTTGATCAACTTACTAATGCGGTCAATAATGATCTGGGCATTATTTTTATTGCTTTTATTATTATTTTACTTTTTCGGTTATTTGTTAATTATTTTACAACGCTTTTAAACAATTATTTAAATCAGCAAATTACCAAAAAATTACTCTGCCAATTTATAAGTAATTTTAATCAATTATCATATCAAGAAGTCATCAAAATTAGTCGTAGTAATTGAATCAAGTTGCAAGAAGACTTGGCTTTATTAGCCACGTTTCTGGGTAGTCATCTTTCGCAACTATTAGTTACTTTTTTAATGTTTTTAATAAGTTTTTTTATTTTACTGATTATGAATAGCACAATTTTAATTATTGTCTTAATTGAAAATATTTTATCTTTTTTAATGATGCTGATATTTTTACATGTTCATAAATATCATTATCAAGTTTATTATAATCAAGGGGTAAAGCTGCAAAATCACACGCTTGCTTTGTATGATAGTTTTTTGGCCCAACGGGGGAGTAATTTAACAGGATATTGTAGTTATCAATGAGAACAACAACTAAATATTTTTTTGACAAAAAACTTTAAACTCCAACAAGTTATTTTAGGGCAAAATTTGCTCCAAAGCTTTTTAAGCCAAATAATTAGTTATATTATCTTTTATTTTTCTTTTACCTTAATTTTTCATGCTGTTTTTAGCATTGGTGATTTATTATTTTATTCGGCCCTGGCGATTTACATGAATGATTTTATTATTAGTAATTCAGTTTTAATCGTTCAAAAAACAAAATTTTATGACGCTTTTATAAGAACGCGATCTTTTATTTTTAAACAAGCCTCAGAACAAAACGAAATTGTTAGTTTACCTACGATTACAAGTCTTAATTTAGTTGAATTATCTTATGCCAATGATGCAGAAATACTATTTAAAAATGTAACCTTAACTTTTTCTGGTCATCTCTTTGTGAAAGGTCGTAGTGGGATTGGTAAAACAACCTTGTTACTTTTATTAAGCAAAATGTTGTTAACCGAAGAGGGTGAAATTAGAATAAATAATAATTATAATTTAACGTTAATATCACCAGGTTTAATAGCTACAAAAATTTATAGTCTTGTCCAACAACAATATTTATTTGCTGGAACGGTTTATGATAATATTACTAATTTTAATCAAGGCTGCAATTATCAAATTTTTAATTTTGAAGAAATTCAAACAGTTTTTCACCGTAATCAAATTAAATTAACAACACTTATTAATGCCAATGAACCTACTCTTTCAAAGGGACAAATTCAAATCATTAATTTTATAAAAATGTTAGGACAAGACCGCGATGTTTATTTAATTGATGAAGGGTTGAGTAATGTTGATAATGTATCAAAAAAACTTTTAATCCAATTCTTACTTAAGTTAAAGCGTAATAAAGTTATTATTTACGCTGGTCATGATTTAATGATTGAGCAATGTTTTGAACAAATCATTGATTTAGAAAGGGAGTTTAAACAAAATGATTAAAGGTAAAACTACTTTTTTAAGTCTTATTTTACTGATAATAACAATTTTTTTAATGTTATTTCTTGGTTTTAATTATGTTAAGAACTTTGAAGGAGGCTATATTATCAAAAATATTAACCCCCTTGATAGTAGCGAGGTTGATTTTCAATTTATTCCAACAAAGAAAGAAAACCTTAATTTTAACAATAAAAAAGCGATTCTTTATTTTCAGTATAATAAAACATGGCTAAAAACAAGTCTTGATTTAAAACGAACCCCAACAGGGAGTTATTCGTTAGCTTCATGAGATGTGTCCTATCAATTTCCGCTTTTTTTACTAGCAAAACTTGAATTACCCCCTAAAACAATGCTAAAATATTTAATAGATATTTTATTTTAAAAAAAGAGGGTGAACGGATGACAGATATCTTTGACATTACTAACGAAACAGCGATTGATCTGGAAAAATATTTGCCTGATTTTGAAGCAATTTTTGCCCATGTTAAAACAGTTTTAGCGATTACAGAACCGTTAGAATTATCATTGACGTTTGTTAATCCTGCGACACAAGTCGAACTTAATCAACAATATCGCAATAAAGACTATGTTGCTGATGTGTTAACTTTTCCCCTTGAAGATGAGAGCCCAATTGATTTTGGTAAAGTACTTGGGATTAGAGTTTTAGGGGATATTTTTATTTGCCCGCAAAAAGCAATTGAACAAGCCGAGGCTTATCACCACTCTTTACGTCGGGAATTAGCTTTTTTATTTACACATGGCATGCTTCATATTTTAGGATATGATCATATTGAACCAGCTGATGAAGAAGTTATGTTTGGTTTACAACGAAAAATTTTAGATGATTTACAAATCACTCGAAATCTAATACAATAGAAACAAGGAATGAGGATTAACATGGCAGAAAATAGAAATTCAAATAAAAAAAAGGTCTTTTTTAAACTTCGTAATAAATTTTCAAATGCTTTTCGTGGAATTTATACCGCAATTAAAGAAGAATCAAGTTTAATTATTCACTTAATTGTTTCCGTTTTAATCATCGGGTTGGGAATTTGATTACAAAAAGAAGTCCCTAATGAGTTTGGTTATGTTCAATGGGCGATTTTATTATTAACAATTGGAATTGTAATTGGGTTTGAACTAATTAATACAATGGTTGAAAACTTCGTTGATTTATTATCTTTTGAATATAATATTAAGGCAAAGAAAATTAAAGATATTTGTGCTGCGGCGACTTTAATTAACTCAATTTTGGCGATTGCGATTGGTTTATTAATTATGCTACCCCCATTAGTGGATGTAATTAAAATTTATTTAAAAATTAGTTAGGAGAATTATCATGGCAAATTATTTTGAAAAATTAGGGCAGTTAAAAGAAAATGCTTATGTTCCTTATTCAAATTTTCATGTTAGCGCAATTTGTTTACTGCAAGATGGTCGTGAAGTTGCGGGGGTAAATATTGAAAATAGTGCATATCCAGTTGGAATTTGCGCTGAACGAACAGCAATTTCCCAAGTATATACCTTGGGTTATCATAAAGAAGATATCATTAAATTATTTCTCTATACTGAAAGTGATAATATCTCTTCTCCTTGTGGAATGTGCCGTCAATTTATGATTGAGACTTTACCTTTAACAACGCCAATTGAAATGTATAATTGTCATGGTGAAAAACAAATAGTAACCGTTGCGGACTTATTACCATTTGCCTTTAATCAAGCGAGTTTAAAATAACATGAAAAAGCCAAAAATTCTGCCAATGTTAAAATTTAATAATTCAAAAACAAAACAATATAATAATATTCCAGGACTTTATAAAATAGTTGCTCCCGATCAAATCGAAGAATATTTAGCCGCAAATAAAATATATATTAAAATGTTCTATGCAATTCAAGATCGGCGAATGTTATTAACTCACAGTACATGATGAAAAAAAGGTTATGATTTAGAAGGATATTGTAAAAAGTACTTGGTTGATCTAACAACACGGTTGAAAATTAAAGCAATGATGCCAACAGCCAGTGAATTGGCAACAAAATGAGATATCAATGAATATGATGTTCCCGGTTATCAAGATGCGATGTTAAAAACTATTACAATTAAATCCTGAGTTAAAAATGATAATAATGATAAATGGGTTGTTGTTGTCCATGGTTTAAATTCTCATAAATTCCGTAGCATTTTCTTTGGTTTAATTTATTTACGTCAGGGTTATAATATTGTTGTTTTTGATCAACGTAACCATGGACAATCAACTGGGGAAATTACAACGATGAGTAATTTTGAGAAGCATGATTTAGAATGCATCGTTAATTTTTTGAAAGCTTTACCGGCAACAAAAATTAGCGAAATTAATTTTCATGGTTGATCAATGGGGACTTTTGTTATTGTTGAATATTTAAAAATGATTAGTGAGAAGCAAGAACTAGTTGGTTGGGCGGTATTAGACTCAACAGTTAATCGTTTAAGTGAATTGTATTATTACTATATGAATAATTTAAAAATCAATTATTATGAACATTATTATGCGATTAAATTATATGCTGAACAACAACGTGGTTATGATCCCGAAGAAATTAATCCGGGGGAAAATTTAGATTTAGTGGCGAAAATTCCATTTTTATATATATTAAATCAAAAAGACCATGCCACACCTTATCAAATGGGTAATCAGGCTTTTTATAATAAAAAAGGCTTTGAAAAAACGAACCTTAGTCGTAAAGTTTTATTCAATTGTGATCATGTTCGTGGAATTCACTATGATCCTGTTAATTATTTAAATGAAATTAATTTATTTATTACAAATTGTGACAACAAAAAAAGAAAGTAACTAATTACTTTCTTTTTTTTATTTTTGTTTTAATTTTAATTATTATTTTTTCATATCAGAGAACTTTATTTTGATTTTTTAAAAAAACTTTATACATCGCATTATTGAATCAAGTTAATAAAAGTTGAACCCCACCAAAAATAAGAAAGAAACTAAAACCAATTAAGAAAACCATCCCGGTCGGTGAAACATTTTCTATAAAAGGATTATAAATATCTAAAAAAGGATAGGGGAAAGCCCATAGCGTTTCATAGTCTAGTAATCAAATTTTTGCCCGAATTAAGACATAAATTCAATAGAATAAAGGATAACTAACTGAAAGTCACAAATCTTTAATTCAAAATTCTTTTTTTAAACTGATAGTTGTTGTTCCAAAAGAAATAAAAACATAAATAAAAAATAAAATTGGTAAGATAAAATGGGTGACAGTTGTACAAGCTTTTTGTGCGGTAGTAAAATCACCAAGATTTAATTGATTAGTACGAAAACCAGTAATAATCCCAATTCAAAAAATAATAAACATAATAATATCTCAATTAAGAATTGCTAATTTAACATTAACCCCAAAGAATCATGTTTTGTTTTCCTTATGATGATTAAAAATACTAAGAATCAATCAAACAATTGTAATAATATTAACTTGGACAGAATAGAAACTCATTAATAAATCAAAATTTTGAAAATGAGCATGATTTTGATAGAACTTATCTTCGATACCAATTGATGGGTAGGGTTTTATATATCAATATTCAACAAAAACATCCATGTAAAAACCATAAATTAAAAAGCCTAAGGCTAATCCGGCAGTAAAGATTTTAAAATATCATAGATAATCTTTATATCATATTTTATTTAAATGTTGTTTCATTGTTGCCTCTTTCAAATTATCAATATTTTTTTAATACTACACTAAATAAAGTTTTTATTCAAGACTTATCATTATTAATACTTTTCAGTATAATTAAACTATACAAAAATGAAAAGAGGATTTATATGAAAAATTCAGTTAAAGTTGAAAGAATGCAATCAATTATTGTTCGGGAAGTAACATTAATTATGCAACGCGAAATTAAAGACCCCTTAATTAACCAAATTATTATTCATGATGTTAAATTAACAAGTGATCTAGGATATGCCAAAATTTATTACTCATCATTATTAGAACAAAGACAAGAAGAAGTTGAATCCGCTCTTGAAAGTTATCGTAAAGAAATTCGTAGTAAATTAGCGAAAAAATTAGACATTTATAAATGTCCAGAATTAGAATTTATCTATGATAATGCTTTGGCCAATGCTAATCGTATTAATGATATTTTAGATAAAATTAAGCAATAATTAATAAAAAAGTTACTTTTAGATGAATATGTCAAGAAAAATAGACACTTAAAAAGTTACTTGAGGGAATGACTTTCTGTATTGAACAGGGCTCATTCCTTTTAATTTGACTTGTGGTCTAAAATTGTTGTAAAAGTAGATATATTTAGGAAGATTTTCATTAATTCATTTAGCTGTTCGTTTTTTTCTTTTTATATGATATAAAAATTCAGTTTTCATAGTGCCAAACCATGATTCTGTGTGGGCATTATTATAAGAGTTCCCACGTCTGGACATTGAAATTCTAATTCCAAGATAATTGCATAATTTTTCATAATCAGAATTTGTATAATGAAAACCTTGATCTGATTGCAGTACTCAAGTTGATGGTTTTCCAGCTTTTACTCAAGAATTAATTATATTTTTAAAAACAAATTCTGTTCCTAAATTATTACTTATTTGGTAGTCCAAAATTTCATTAGTATGAAAATCTTTAACAATTGATAAAAAGTAGGTTTTATCATTTGTTAGTAAATATGTTATATCTGTTCCTAATTTTTGATTAATATCTGTGGTTGAAAAATCTTGATTCATGATATTTTCATGTCTTTTACTACCAGAAGATAATCGATAATTAAATTTTTTGACTCTAACAATTGACTTCAAGTTCATATTCTTCATATATCTATAAACAATATGTGGTTTTAAATTTCAGTTATATAGTTTATTGATAATTAACGTTAGCATATTATATCCATAAATTTTCTTAAAACTTAGAAATAATGTTTTAATTATTTTTGCAATTGTATTATTTCATTTATTAAATGCTTTCATACCACTATTAAATCAATTATAATAACCAGCTCTAGAAACATTTAAAATTTTACATAAATATTTAATCTTGTATTTTTTCTTTAAGGACCAAATCGTTTGGAATTTCTTCTTTTTCGATTTGGTCAAGGACTTTTTTACATCTTGAATCATTTCAATATATTCAATTAATTCTTTTTTTGTCATTTGTTCAAAGTTAAGATCTTTTGGTCGCCCTGTTCGGCGAATCCCTTTTGATTGTGGACCTTTCCCTGGTTCTAATGCTTTTTCGCCACTAATTTTAATTGCTTTTTTTCAACGAGATAAAGTTGTTGTTGTAATTTCAAATTTTTTAATTGTTTTTGCTCAACCATGTTCCTTATAATATTTTAAAATATTAAGTTTTTCGTTTTTTGTAAATCATTTTGTTCCCATAATAAAAGAATACCTTTCAATAAAATTATGACACATAACTAACTTTTTATGTGTCTATTTTATTGTAGGTATTCAAGAAAGTAACTTTTTTATTTTATAAATGTGATTGATATAATAACATCAAGTTTTGTAGTAAACCCGCAATTGTCATTGGCCCAACACCGCCAGGAACAGGTGTAATTTGTTTAACATCGTCAATCACATTCTCAAAATCTACATCGCCACATAGTTTATTATTTTCATCATAGTTGGTACCAACATCAATAATAATAACATCTTTTTTCAACATTTCTTTGGTAATAAATTTTGCTTTACCTATTGCCACAATTAAGATATCTGCTTGTTTTGTTAATGCTGCTAAATTTTTTGTTTTAGAATGGCAAACAGTAATTGTTCCATTGGCATTTAAAACTAAATTAGCAATTGGTTTTCCGACGATATTACTACGTCCAACAATAACGACATGCTGACCTGTTAAGTCAATTTTATTATATTCAAATAAATTCATAATTCCTTTTGGGGTTGCTGGTAAGACGATTTCGTTTGGTGAGGCATTACTCAATAACATTTGCCCAAGAATTGTTGGGGAAAAACCATCAACATCTTTTGTAATTGCAATTGTTTCAGTAATCAGTAAGGCATTAATTTGTGGTGGTAAGGGGAGTTGAACAAGAATTCCATCAACATTATTATCATTATTTAATTGCTTAATTTCGTTTACTAAAATATCTTCCCTAATTTCGGCAGGGTGCTTAATAATTTCACAAATAATTCCAACTTTTTCACAAGCTATTTTTTTATTTTTAATATATGTTGTACTAGCTGCTAAATCACCAACTTGAATAATAACTAATTTTGGCTCTCGATAACCTTTATTTTTTCAGGCAATAATTTGTTCTTTTATTTGTGTTTTAATTTCCGTACTAATTTGTTTGCCATCAATTATTTTGCTATCCATTATTCCATTTCTCCTTTAGTATGATAAAATATTGCTATAATTATTATAACAATTTAATGTTTATAAAATATTTTTTTTGTTAATTTAATAATAAAAGAGAGGATTTAGCTTGTTATGAAAGATATTAAAGCAATTGCAACAAAACTTGGTCTAACAACAGAGCAATTAATTTTCTATGGTAATCATATTGCAAAAGTTAAAGCAGAAGTTTTTAGCACGCTTCCTCAGAAAGGGAAATTAATTTTAGTAACGGCAATTAATCCGACAAAAGCTGGGGAAGGTAAAACAACTTCTGCGATTGGAATTGCTGATTTAATGCACCACTTAAATTATTCAGTTGTTTTAGCTTTGCGTGAACCATCATTAGGGCCAGTTTTTGGCTTAAAGGGTTCAGCAACTGGGGGTGGAGAATGTGTTATTATTCCGGAACCAGAAATTAATTTACATTTTACTGGCGATTTCCATGCAATTACTAGTGCCAATAATTTAGTTTCCGCTGTGATTGATAACATTTTATATTGAAATAATGCTTTAGCAATTGATCCAAATAAAGTTATTTGGCAGCGCTGCCTTGATATTAATGATCGGGCTTTACGAAATGTTACATTAAACTTAGGACATAATATTGTTCGAACTGAACACTTTCAAATTACCGCCGCCAGTGAAATTATGGCAATTTTATCTTTGAGTAAAAATTTAGCAGATCTAGAAGACCGTCTAAACAATACAATTGTTGCTTATAATTTCCAACAAGAACCAGTTTATTTAAAAGAATTAAAAATTACGGGATCGATTATGGCTTTATTAAAAGAGGCGATTCGTCCTAATTTAGTTCAAACAAAATATCATACCCCAGCTTTTGTTCATTGTGGGCCATTTGCCAACATTTCGCATGGGACAAATTCATTAATAGCAACGGACTTAGCCTTAAAACTAGCTGATTATGTTGTTACTGAAACTGGGTTTGGTAGTGATTTAGGATTTGAAAAATTTAATGATATTATTAATTTGCAACAAGAATATACTCCTGCTTGTACAGTTTTAGTTGTAACAATTCGTGCTTTAAAACTGCATGGGGGTATGTCAGAAGCACAATTAGATTTAGTTGATTTAATTAGTTTACAAAAAGGTTTTGAACATTTAAATAAACATATAAATATTATTAGACAGTATAATTTACCATTTATTGTTTGTATTAATAAATTTTCTCAAGATGATCCTAGCGAATTAAATTGTTTAGAAGAATGATTAACTAACCAAGATATCAGTTATGGAATTAATACAACTTATCAAAATGGGGTTAATGCTGATGTTGATTTGGTTAATAAAATAATTGCCAAAACAACAGAGCAACAAGAATATCAACCATTATTTAATCCCCAAACAACAACAGTTACTGACAAAATTATAACAATTTGTCAAAAGATATATGGGGTGGAAAAAGTTATTTTTTCGGAAGTGGCCGAAAAGAAACTTGCGAAATATAACACCAGTCCCTTTCGTCATTGACCGGTTTGTATGGCGAAAAATCATCAAACAATTACTGGTAATAATGATAGTAATAATAATGTAATTTCAATTCGGGATGTTAAAATAAACTCAGGAGCAAAGTATTTTATTATTTATTTATCGGACATTATTACATTGCCAGGCTTAAATCAAACGCCAAATGCTAATAATATCGCTTTAATTGGGGATAAAATAATTAATATTAAATAGAACAGGGAACACAATGAAAGCTAAAAAAGCCAAGTTTTTAGAATTAAATAGTATTATCAAGAAACATTTTGATTTACAAATTAATTTTCGGCAGAAAATTAAAGCAATTTTTGCCCATTATCGCCAAGTTTTTAATGCGTTAGGATATGAAACTGTTGCGTTAGGGGAATACGGTTGTAAAACAATGACCAAATATGATAAGTTGGAGTTAGAAATTGCTGTGATTAAGCATTTCCCCCAAGAAAAAAGTGGTCTTCGCGATAAGATGTTTCAAGATATTGGAAAAGAAATTAAACGTTTTAGTGGGGTTGATCCATTTCAAAAAAATACTCAAAATGAAGGATATTTAGAGTATAAAATTGATGATGAAATTATTTTAACAGTCCGAATTATTCCATTTGTTTATAAAAAAAATAGTAATGATGAACTAGGTTATGTTTTCTGACGAAATGGAATTGAAAAAAAAGATAATGTTATTAGTGTTGTAAAAGCGTTTAATAAAGCAAACAAAATTTCCAATAATTTGCTAAGATCATTGGTAAAAATGATTAAATATGTTGTTGGTAGTGAGTTTGGTTATTATTATATTATTTATATTCTTGTTTTACGATGATTCTATGAATATTTTGTTAAACAATACGATAAATATTTGCAAAAAGTAACTGCTGATGTTGAATTGGATGAAGAAACATTAGCAAAATATCGTAGTACTGCTTTTCAAAAAAATTGATTCATTAATAATATTGATGGGGAAGAATTAATTTTCTATATTCTTGAACGTTATTGGATGTCAGAAACTTATTATTTCCGGGAATTAGAATTTATTGAAGAAGAAATCTTTGAATCAATTTCGCGCTATAGTTGGTATACTAATAGTTGCTTTTTAACTCCTTATGATTACTTTATTGATTTTAAAATATTTAATCTAAAAAATTATGATGATTTAAATTATATTCAAAATGAGTTAAAAAAATCGGAACTATCACGAATTCACTATGACTTTTGTCGTAACCATGATTTAAGTTTATATGTCACTCCAATTAAAGTTGCAGGACCAGTTGGATTTATTAATTACGCAATTAATTTTAAAAAGAAGGCAACAGAATTATTTAAAAAATTACCAGCTGAAAAAAGACGGGATGCAATTAGTGTTAATCAACGCGAAATTATGGAAGAATTAAATCTAATTGCCCATAAATGATTAGCAACTTATCGCAATAAATCAACTTATATTAAAACCTATTTTGATTATAAATATCCAATTATTTCAGCTTCAAATTACTATATGCGCTTACAAGCAATGCTTTCAGCGGTGGAAAATTTAAAAAATGATGACTATATTATTGGTTATGATAATTAATAATCTTTTTTAAAAATTAATTTATACTAAAAAAAATATGCTATAATATTACAACAAGAAAAAAATTATGAGGTGAGAAAGTGGAAGTAAAAGATTATAATGGTAGTCAGTTCTATAATTCAGTAATAAAAGAATTAACGTTAATTACTGAAAATGAACATATTACTTCAAATGTTAATCCAGTTTTTAGTTTAAAAGTTAAAGTTTATTATTTGAATAAAAATGTTAATAATGATTTAGCAACAAAAGATAAAATGATTGCGGAATTAATTCAAGAGAAAACTTCAGGATTAGAACGAACAATTATTGGAATTGTTAAAGAGTTTGCCGATTTACACTATAATGTTTATAAAAAAGAAGCAGATTTACATTACATGTATTTAAAATTTTTAAAAGAAGTAAAAATTATTACGTTAGAAAATTATGGGTCAAGATTAAATTATGTTCGAACATTCTACTATCGTTATTTAGAATGAATGGCTTGAACAGAACAATTAAATTATGTTCGAACAGATGCAAAGAAAATGTTGCGTTCGAATGGGTAAAAAATATATTTGGTAAAAATATATTTTTTATTTTATTGAAATAGGATATTATTAGTTTTAGATAAGAAATAGGTTAAGGAGTTAACATTGATGGCTAAAATAGTTTTAATTCTAACAAGTAGTATTGCCGCCCCAAAAGGTTTAGCTTTATATCAACAATTAAAAGTTATCCATGATGTTAAATTAGTGTTAACACCAGATGTCAAATATTTTTTACCATCAATACCCTCTGATGCTTTTAGCGAGTTATTTACTGAAAAATACTATGATAAGAACAGTAAATCAGTCCATATCGATTTAGCTGCCCAAGCTGATTTATTAGTTTGCTATCCAGCTAGTCATGATTTTATTGCTAAAATTACGGCTGGAATTACTGATAATTTAGCTAGCCTAGTTTATAGCGCTAGTGATTGTTATAAAATGGTGTTTCCGGCAATGAATAATATTATGTATCAGTCACCAGCCAACCAACGTAATCTTAAACAGTTAATTGCTGATGGTGTTGGGGTTTTCCCACCTAAAGAGGGTCTACTAGCTTGTAAAACGATTGGGATCGGCCGAGCATGAGAATCCGAAGATGTCTATCAAACAATTATTAAATATTTAACTTATCAAAACAATTTAAAAGCGAAAAAGGTATTACTAAACTTTGGTCGGACAAAAACATATCTTGATGATATTCGCTATTTAACAAATAATTCTTCTGGTTTAATGGGTGACGCCTTACACCAAGTATTGACTTGAAGTCGTTGCGCTTTAACAACGATTGTTGGGGATACAGATTTTCCAGTATATTATGATCATCTTAAAGTTAATACTAATCAGGAAATGTTAGCGCAAATGGTTAAAAACTTTGATCAAAAAGATATTGTTATTTGTTGTGCGGCATTAAATGATTATCAAATTAAGGAACCTTTTAAAGGGAAAATTGCCAAACGCCAGAATCCCTCTTTAAAATTAACATTAGATAGTAATATTGATGTTCTGGCTCATTTAGGGGCCAAAAAAACCCATCAATTTTTAGTAGGTTTTAGTGCTCAAAATGATTTTGATTTAGATTATGCTCGGCAGAAATTAATTGATAAAAATCTTGATTTATTAATTATTAATCAAACAAAGAGTATGCAACAAAACGACAATGAAATTATCTTTTTAACAAAAACTGAGGTTGAAAAAATTAGTAAAGCTTCAAAATTAATAATCGCCGGACAAATTGTGCAAAAGATTATTAGCCAATGCTAGAAATGAGGATTTACAATGGAATTATTAGTTGATATTGGTAATACGGCAATTAAGTTTGCCCTTAGTGATAATAAAAAACTTATCCCGTTTTTAATTATTCCTAGTCAAAATATTTTAACGGAAAAATACTTATTTGATAAATTAGAAATGGCAATTTTAGCAATTGGTAAAAGCCTAAAAGATTTTCATTTATTATGCTTATCATCAGTTCGGCCAATGTGAGATAACTTATTCCGCCAGTTAGCACAAGATATGCAATGATCTTTTTATCAAGTTAAAGTAAATTTAACTGTTCCAGAAAATTTTTTAGCGGTGCCAAATCCGCGCAATGTTGGGGCAGATATTTTAGTTGGGGCTTATGCAGCTGTCCAAAATTATCAAAAAGACAATTGTATTATTGTTAATATGGGAACAGCAACAACAATTACTTTAGTAAAGCAAAAACAACTAATTGGGACGATCATTATGCCTGGCTTAGAGACATCGGCAATTGCCTTATTTAATAATGCGCAATTATTACAGGAGTTTGAATATACTTTAGAAAAAGATAAGTATATTGGTCAAAATACTAAAGAAGCTATTAATTTAGGTCTTGTTAATGGTCATGGGTATGCTGTTAAAAGTTTAGTTGAACAAATTCAACAGCAAATCCCTGATTTAACTGTTATTTTAACTGGTGGCAATAGTAGATATTTCCAAACTTTTTTCTCAACATATCATCGCGATGAAACCTTAATTTTCAAAGGTTTATTGGCGTTATTAGTTGATAATAAAGTTATTAAATAAAATAAAACAGTACTTTACAGTACTGTTTTATTTTGAGATATTTTGTATAAAAGGCCAGTTAAGTATTATACACTTATTAGTTCGTTTCTTTATTATAGATTAATAAAGATTACTTAATCTGTCCTTCTGAATACTATATTTGATTTATCCATATTGTCTTACTTAAGACTTTGTAATTATATTACATTTTTTTTAAACTTGCAAATTATTTATTTTTTTTGTAAAAAAAATCAGTCAGAGTAAATTAACAGCCTTTAAAACTCTGACTGATTAGGCGTATGAAAAACAAACTTTAATTTTAAATTATTTTTATAAAATACTGCTATTCGCAATTATTTTTTGCACATAAGGAAAGGCTAGAACAATTTGCAATTATTAGAATGTATTTATTTTTCATAACTTAATATAATAAACGAACTGAATTCAATTAGCAATAAGTTTAAAAGAATTCATAAATGTTATCGTTTTATTGCTGAAACCATTTGAAGAAATGTTATAATTAAAGGCAGTTAAGGAATAAGGAGGGACTAGGATGAGCACAACAATGTTAAATGATGGTATTTTATTAATTGATAAGCCAGTTGGTAAAACTAGTAACCAAGTTATTCAAATTATTAAGAAAAAACTAGGAGTTAATAAAATTGGTCATGCGGGGACCCTTGATCCATTAGCAACAGGGTTATTAGTTGTTTTATTGAATAATGGTACAAAAATCAGTGATTATTTATTAACAGCAGATAAAGGCTATGATGTCACAATGAAATTGTTTATTAAAACGGATTCTGGGGATATAACGGGGAAAATAATGGAAGAAATTGCCCCATTTAAAATGAAAAAGAAAGTTATTAAAAAAGCTTTTGAAAGTTTTAATGGTTTTATTTATGAACAATATCCCCCAAAATACTCGGCGATAAAAGTAAATGGTAAAAAATTATATGAATATGCCCGCGCTGAACAGGAAGTACAAATTACACCACGAACAGTAACAATTCAAGCAATTAAATTTAAAAATTATAACCATGCAACTCAAACAATTCAATTTAGTGTCCTTTGTTCAAAGGGAACATATGTTCGTAGTTTAGTTGAAGATATTGCCGATAAAATGGGAGTATTGGCAACAGTTGAAAAATTAACTCGTGTCCAGTCAGGAAATTTTAAGTTAGCTGATGCTGTTAAAGTTGAAGATGTGGACCAAAAAGATATTATTTCGATGTATGATGCCTTGTTTATTAATAAACAGCCGTTATTAATGTATCATTATGATGAAGAAATTCGTCAAGGAAAACCTATTGTAATTATTAATCATAGTGATCCAAATATTTTTATTATTGATAAGCATAAAAATGTCTTAGCAATTTATAAACATATTGGTAAACATGTATATGCTTGCCAACGAGGATTATGATCAAATGAACAAGGCCCTACGCCAACCAGTGAAGGGGACAAGTACTAATAATGAAAATTTTAAATTGAACAGAACCTAATTTAACTGAAGAAAAAGTAGCATGTTTAGGATTTTTTGATGGCATCCATCCGGGTCATTTAAAATTATTAGAACAAGTTGGGGCAATTAAAGCCGTAACAAATAATAAGAGTCTTTTTTTTACCCTTTCAAAACGAGTAACCGATTTTTTTAATAACAACCAAACAGCAATAATTTCAAATAAAGCAAAAGAAGAAATTATTGCTCAACTTGGCTTTGATTACTATTTAAGTGTTTTGGTAAGTGAAGAGTTTTTAGCATTATCATGATTTGATTTTCTTACTATTTTAAAAGAACGTTTTAACGTTACAAAGGTTGTTGTTGGATCAGATTTTTGTTTTGGTAAAGACCGTTTGGGAAATGTTGATAAGTTAATTTCTTTTTTTGGCAAAGATAATGTCACTATTGTTTCACGGGATTTTAATTATTCTTCGTCAACAATTCGCAAATTATTAGAAGAACATCAAATTATTGCTGCCAATAAAATGCTTTTTCAGAAATACCAAATTATTGGGATTGTTGAAAAAGGGGAACAGCAAGGCCGATTAATTAATTTTCCGACTGCTAATCTCTATCTTAAAAATAAGTTATTAATTCCCTATGGTGTTTATGTTTCAACTGTTATTTATCAAAAGCAACAATATCAGGGAATGACTTGTTATTGAAATAAGAATGGTCAAGAACGTGTTGAAACATATTTGTTAAATTTTGATGGTGATTTGTATGGTCGGGAGTTAACAATCATATTTGAAGATTATTTGCGCGATAATATTAGTGTAAATAGTTTAGCTGATTTGAAAATAACCCTGGAAAAAGATTTAAAAAATACTATTGATTTTTTTCATAATAAAGCATAAAATGTTATTTAGGTTGTTATTACATTGTTTTTAAAGTTACCTTCTTTTATTTACTTTGTTTTAACATAATAAACCACCAATTAGAAGGGAAAAATACAATGATTTCAAAAGCAAAAAAAGAAGAATTAGTTGCTAAGCATGCGCGTGGTAAAAATGATACTGGATCAGCAGAAGTGCAAATCGCCTTATTAACAGAAGATATTGCAAATTTAACTGCTCATTTACAAAGACACCGTAAAGATATTGTTTCACGTCGTAGTTTGTTAAAAAAAGTTTCACAACGTAAACATTTATTAGCATATTTAACAAAAAAAGACTTTGCTCGTTACAAAGCAATTATTGAAGAATTAGGACTTCGTAAATAGTAACAAGGATAGTAATTCATTCAAATGTTTCTTTTAATTAGAATTATATTAAATAAAAATCTTTTCGATTATTATCTAATATAATTAGTTAGAAGAAACATTTTTATATTATAATGTAAAAAAATATGAAATTGTTAAGTTTAATTGAATAAGGAGATTTTGAAATGAGTAATATTTTTATACGAGATAAAAATGGTGAATTAATTTTACCAACGGATATTGAAATTACAAAAATAATTAAAGCGATTGATAATACACAAAAACAATTAAAAATTTTAAATTATAAATCTAATAGGACTAAAAAAAGTTAAAACTATTTTCAAAAATAATTAATAAACCTTTACCGGAAGGATTTTCTTTTTTAACGCCAATTTATTTTGATTACGCGAAGAATTTTGAGATAGGTAAAAATAGTTTTATTAATTTTGGTTGTTCTTTTTTGGGGCGGGGTGGAATAGTTATTGGTGATAATGTTTTAATAGGACCTAATTGCAATATTATGACAACTAATCATCCTGTTGATAAAACTCTTCGAAAAGGAACAATTTCAAAAGAAATTATTATTGAAAATAATGTTTGACTTGGTGCAAATGTAACAGTGACACCAGGGGTTGTAATTGGTGAGAATTCAATTATTGGAGCAGGCAGTGTTGTTACTAAAAACATTCCAAAAAATGTTATTGCTGCTGGGATTCCAGCAAAAGTTATTAAAGAAATTTAATTATATTTGATCTAATTATTATAATATTTTTTAGAACATTAAAAAAATTTTAAATTTTATAAAAATCAGATATAATTTAAAAGTTAGAATATTTATAAGTAAAAGATATTAAAAAGGAATAGAAACTATGTTATTAACATTTAATCCATTTGAATTTAATTCCCCCGATGCTCCAATATTGTGGGAATTGTATAGCTGACAACACATTATTCCATTAATAATGTGTTTAGGAATTACTTTTTCATTATATGCTTTCCCAAAGGGGTATGCATATTTATCAAAAACAAATTATTTTTTATATTCGTTAGTTGGTGTTCAAATTCTCTTTATGATTTACCTAAGAGTTATGCAAGCAATTAACTTAAAAGCATATCAAGAAGCTGGCATTAATTGAACTGGAATTTTGCCGTTTGACTTTTGTGCGTTAACACAAATCTTTTCAATTGTTACAGTATTTTGAAAGAATAATAAGTTTTTTAGTTTAACTATTTTCTTTCCAATTTTTGCTTCATGGCTAAGTATTTTTATTCCCGAAGGACAAGTACAAACTAATCCAATTACTTCAATTCGTTTTTGAGAATTCTTTGTTGCTCATTTCTTAAGTTTTTATATCTATTTTTATAGTTACTTATATGGAAAACGTCAATTTGATCGAAAATGAATTAAATTATCAGCTTTTAGTTTACTAATCTATGCTTTATTAATGTATATTGTTAATACATCATTTGGTACTAGTTTTATCTACATGGGCAAAGAAATTACCCCTGGGCCAGTTGATTTTCGCCCATGGTTAGGAACTGATTTTGGTAGTTTTGTTAATACGATGTTTACGATTTTTGTGATGGGATTAGGGGGAATGACCTTATCATACTGATTATTACGAGGTTTAAAACCATTCTATCAAGACAATGGCCAAACAAAATTACATGATTCTTGGGTTTATGTTTTAATTAATAAAATTAAAGCGAAAAAAGATAACGTATCAGCAGTAAAAAATAGTAAAAAAGTAAAGGAATAAAACTTTACTTTTTATTTTTTAATTTTTTTTACAGTCATATCCTTTTCTAAAATATCATTCACAAGGGGTTTAAAAATGAGAAAAAATAAGGTATAATTAATATAATTAATCAGAGAGGACATATTTTATGACAAATTTTAGTAAAAAATTATCAGAACCAGAGATTAGAATGATTTGAGACAATACCCAGCAAGGTGGGGGAAGAAATAATTTATTGTTCCGTCGTGATATTGCTGGTGCTTTTATCAAAATTGGAGAGTTAAATCAAGAAAGTGAATTCGGTTGAGTAATTGATTTATTAGTACCACTAGATAAGGGTGGTAAATTAGAAGTTAACAACTGTCTAGCAATGCATTGAAAAAATTCTAAAGCGCGTCGTGGTACTTTAAATGATTGAAAAGCTGCTGTTGAGGGAAAAGTACAAAGTGAAAATAAAAGGGAATTTCAAAAACCGACTAATGTTAAAACTAATAAAATCATAAAAGGATCTGGTATGAAAGTACATGAAGTTTCACCAATTTGAAATAAATATTAATGGTTAGTATAACCATTTTTTATTTGTCCTTAATTGTTTAAAATAGGACCAATTAATCAAAGAATATCGGCTGTTCAAATATTAAAACCAATTAGGAAAAATAATAATTATAGTTACGAAATTTTTAATTGAAATTGCTCATAATATAATCCTATTAGTTTAACAAATAGTAAATATGGATTTATTTCAATTATTATTAGTGCCAGTGCGACAAGTTCAGTTATTAAAGGTAAAACAAATAATATTGTAATTGTTTTGCCCCCAATTTCGTAAAAAAATAGTTATTTTTACAAAAAATAACGATTAATTTAAATAAATGATAAAAAACCTTATTTTGATGGCTTTTTTAATCCTTTTTTTCGGATAATTTTAGGAAAAGAAGATAAAAAAAATGCAATTCTTGCAAAATGAATTCGAACTTAGTATAATAATACCACGTTCAAAATTAACGGAAAAGGAAGTGTAGGCAAAGTAATGAAAAAATTATTGACGATGTTTACGACAATTTCAGTTTTTAATGCAACAACTAGTCTTGTTGTTAGTTGTAATATTAATGAATATCCATATATTATAAATAATTCTATCTCAAATCAGGCAAAAAAAGCCCTTGATAGTATTGTTTTAAATTCTGAACCAGGGCAGGAAGGGCAAGAACCTAAAATCTCAACGTTATTTAACTATGATTTAAATGTTTGATTAAAGCCAAATTATGTTCCAGAAAAAGATCTTTTAGTAACAAAAATTAAAAATAATGATAAAAAAAATATTCCGGAAATAACTGGACCAACATTACGTCATAGTACTCAAAAACCTACCTTGCCAAAAGATAGTTTCAAATATATGGGGCAACACTTACTAACAACAAAAGATATCGTTAATTCACCATGAAAAACGGTGGTTGAAAAATATAATCCAGGTGGAAAAGACAAAGATAAGCCAGGTTGAACCGATCAAGAAAAAAATACTTTAGTTCAAGATTTAAACGATTTAGCTTATTATTATTTCCCAAATTATAATAGCAATAGTACTGAAGCAAATCAGCCAAAATGACTGTTTGTTGATAAATTACGTTATGAATATCAGGATTGATATAAAAAAGATAGTCCTCGTGATTGGTCATTAAATCCGTTAGATAGTAACTATTCACCAGATGGAGAGTATGACCAAGGAATTTCCTACTTTACAATTATTAATAACTTTATTAATAACGTTGATTTTGAATATTATACTAATTTGCTAAGTTTATGAGGGCGAGATAAGGGAACAAATGTTGATGAAAGTATTACAAATGTTTCAATTACATTTACAACATGAGATCCAAAAAAATGAACAAAGCATTTTGTTCAAGGTAAACCCGTTATTAGTAGTAATGATAATGTTTTTGAAAATTTACCAATCTTACCATTAGATGAAGAATTAGGCGTTAAATTAGTAATTGCTGATTCTTATGGAAATTTACATAATTATATTATTGGTAAAATTGTTTTACCAAAAGAATTATTTTTCTAATATAAGCAATTAACAAAAAATATGTTAAAATATAACTGTCCGTAAGGACAGTTTTCTACGTTTGTTATAACGTTAAGGTGTGTTTGGGGTTATTAACCGCTATATAAATCAATAACTCTACACCCAAGCACTTAAAGCGGTTCAGGGTTATTTTAAAGATAAAATAAAAGACTAAGTTTTACTTAGTCTTTTTCAATTGTCTAGTAATTTTTTTAAAAAAAGTTATAGTTATATTAAAGGAGTTTAATGAAAATGAAGGAAATTAAAGTAGTTTTAATTATTGGCCCAACCGCTAGTGGCAAGACTGATTTGTCAATTAAATTAGCCCAAACCTTTAATGGAGAGTGTCTAAATGCCGATGCTACGCAAATGTTTAATGGTTTAGATATTGCAACTAATAAAATTACGCTTGAGGAACAGCAAGGAATTAAACATCATTTTCTTTCCTTTTTGGATTTAACAGCTAGTTATTCAATTAGTGATTTTCAAAAAGCCGGACGAGCAACAATTAATGAAATCGTGGCTGATCATAAATTGCCAATTGTTGTTGGGGGCAGTGGTTTATATATTAATGCTCTTTTAAAAAATTATCAGTTTTCTTCGCAAGGTCGTAACTTCGCTAATTTGGCAAAATATGATGATTATTCTAATCAAGAATTGTGAGAAAAACTAGCAGTTGTTGATAAAGCCGAAAGTGAAAAAATCCATTATAATAACCGCAAACGAATTCTGCGCGCTTTAGAATATTATGAGCAAAATCAAATTCCAAAATCAACCAATGATCGTGATCAAAATACTTGATATATTAAACCTTATATTATCGGACTGTTACCCGATAAAGATGAATTACATCATCGGATTGCCGAACGGGTATTAGCTTTGACAGCACGGGGATTATTTGCTGAAGTTGCCGAAGCTTATCAACAATGTCATCAGTCTTTAGCATATCAAAGTATGCATATTATTGGATGTCGAGAAATTGTTAGTTTTTTAAAAGGGGAAATTAGCGAGCAAGAAGCAATTATGGCAATGGTCAAGGCCAATAAAATTTATGCTAAAAAACAAATTACATGATTTAAACATCAATTAAGTGATGTTAATTGATATCAATTTTCCTATGCTAATTTTGAAACAGTTTGTCAAAAAATAATTACGGATTTAAAGGAAAGTAATTATTTGAGTCAAAAATAATCACTTCAATAAAAGATATTTTAATAATTTTTGGGTTTAGATAAAAAAGTTATTAAAATTAAGATATAATTAATCATAGTTTACCTAAATTTTACAAAATAAGGAGTCAATATGTACGAAAAGGATTATTACAAAATTTTAAATGTTGCTCAAACAGCAACTAAAGATGAGATTAAAGATGCCTTTCGTCAACTAGCAAAAAAGTACCATCCTGATATTTCAACTGAAAAAAATGCCGAACTTAAATTTCGGGAAATTTCAGAAGCATATGAAATTTTATCAGATGATAATAAAAGATCTCAATATGATCAGTTAAATTTTGTTGAAGAGTATCAAGTTGATTATGCTAGTGAAGGTCAGATTTTTAATAGTGGATATTTACTTAAAAAAATCCCTAAAAAAGTTAAAAAAGGACCTTTATTAACGGGAAAAGTAAAAGCAAAATTGACAAGTCTATTATTTAATTCAGTAATTTCATTCAATTTGTTTATTGAAGAAAATTGTACAAGTTGTAGTGGTAAAGGGTATGTTATTTTTAATAAGAAAAAATATCTTTGTGATAATTGCCAAGGTTTAGCAAGATTTGAAGTTGAAAAAACAGTGCAATTTAATGTAACAAATTTTAAAGAAACCAAACAAACTATTGTGTTAAAAGAACAAGGAAGTGATGGTTATAATGGGGGACCAAAAGGGGATATTAAATTAAAATTAATTTTAAAAAGAAATAAAGGTTAAAGGAATGGTGAATTACTCGTGAAATTTATCGATGTAGCAAAGATTAAATTAAAAGCTGGTGATGGTGGAAACGGCGCAGTGGCTTTTCATCGTGAATTGTATGTCCCAAAAGGTGGCCCATCAGGAGGAGATGGTGGTCATGGTGGTGACATTATTTTTGTTGGCGATGAGGGGATGAATACGCTATTAGATTTAAAATATCAACGTGAAATTAAAGCCGAAGATGGTAATAAAGGGGATATTAAAAATATGCATGGCCGTAATGCTCCCGATAAATATATTCACGTCCCATTGGGAACATTAATATATAATAATGATAATGACGAAATAATTTGTGATATTGTTCAACATAATCAAGAAGTTATTATTGCAAAAGGTGGTAAAGGTGGTCGTGGCAATGCTCGTTTTGCGAGTAGTAAAAATAAGGCGCCAACAATTTTTGAAGCTGGTGAATTAGGACAAGAATTAGAAATTCGTTGTGAATTAAAAGTCCTAGCTGATGTTGGGTTAGTTGGATTACCAAACGCTGGAAAATCAACATTATTATCAAAGATTTCAAAAGCAAAACCTCAAATTGCTGATTACCCTTTTACAACTTTAACTCCCCAATTAGGTGTTGCTCAAGATAGTAAAGGGCGAACATTTGTTGTTTCTGATTTACCAGGTTTAATTCCTGGGGCTGCTGAAGGGAAGGGCTTAGGTTTTGCATTTTTACGTCATATTGAGCGTTGTAAAATAATTGTCCATGTCCTTGATATGTCGGGAAATTATGGGACAGAAGATGTTTATCAAAACTATTTAAATATTCGTTCGGAATTAGAACGCTACAATATTAATTTAGCTCATCGCCCTGAAATTATTGTGGCAAACAAAATGGATATTGATTTATCAGCCCTTAATTTAACTGATTTTAAAGAAAAGTTACCAACTGCTGAAATCATTGAAATTAGTGGATTGTTTTCCCAGCATCTAGATGAACTGCTGTTAAAAATTGGTGATAAATTAGCAACCGTTAGTGATAGTCAAGCATTATGAGAAATTAATCAAGGCGAAGAAAATCCAGCGGATTATAAAGTTTATGAATTTGAAGAAGCCGGAATTGATGTCAAAGTTATTAATTTAGGAAATGGTTTATGAGAAGTAACGGGAGAAGATGTTCATAAAGCATATCAAAAAAATCCAATTAGTACTTATGATAATTTACTAGTCTTTAATAAAAAATTACAAAGTTTAAAAGTGTTTGATATGCTAAGAGAAAAAGGCATCAAAGATGGTGATTTGGTCAAAATCTTTGAATATGAATTAGAATGGAATGGATAAGATGACAACAATTGAACAATATGAAGAATATTTAGTATCTTGAATTAAAGCCGAAGTTACTGCTGCCCAATGTGCTGGAGTGATTGTTGGTTTATCGGGTGGAATTGATTCAGCTGTCGTAGCATTGTTAGCAAAAAAAGCTTTCCCAGATAATTATTTAACGGTAATTATGCCCTGCCAGTCTGATCCAGTTGATGAACAATTTGCTCAACAGTTGGTTGAAAAACATTCCTTAAATACTTTAACAATTGATCTTAGCGAAACTTATCAAACCTTATTAAAAAATTTACCTTTAAATCAGCATCAATTAGCAGCGGCTAATATTAAACCGCGTTTGCGAATGACAACGTTATATAGTTTGGCTCAGGCCAATCGTTATTTAGTGTTAGGAACAGATAATGCTGATGAATGGCATGTTGGTTATTTCACAAAATATGGTGATGGGGGAGTTGATTTAGTTCCATTAGTCCATTTATTAAAACAAGATGTTCGCGCTTTAGCCAAACTCTTAGGAGTTAATGATGTAATTATTGACCGATTACCAACAGCCGGATTATGAGAAAACCAAACCGATGAAGCGGAAATGGGTTTTTCATATCAACAGTTAGATGCTTTTTTACTTGGTGAACCAGTTGCAGAAAGTATTAAAACACGGATTGATTATTTGCATAAGATCTCTGAACATAAGCGTAATTTAGCGAAATCACCCTTAAAACCGTTTCGTAATTTACCAAATTATCATAAATAATTAAATATTATTTTAAAAATGACGATAATATCATTATCATCCTGGTTATTTTAGGTTTATAATTAAACTATAGAAAAGAGGAATAGGTATGCAATATATTATTCGTAGTAAAAATATTAGAGTTACTGAAGCGATGGATAATCATGTTAGAACAACATTAGATAAAATTCAAAAATATGAAATTATGAAAAATAATAAACTAGTACATGTTGACCTCGAATATACAAAAATTGGAGAAAACGATATTAAAGTGTCAATTGATTTGGCGGGGAAAAATAATTTTTTAACCGCAACAAGTAAAAACAAGGATTTTTATAAAGCCGTTGATTTGGTGTTAAAAAAATTAGAAGAACAGTTAAAAAAAATCAAAGATAAAATCATAACAAATCATACAAAAAGAACTTCTTTTGCTAAGGTAATTGAGGAAGATGAGTATAGTGATGTTGATTTGGATGAACAAGAGTAAAGAGTAAATTATGGCAGAAAAAAACTTTATTTAATTTAAATAAAGTTTTTATTTTTTATGCACTTGGTGTTGCAGCATTTTTTGTGCGAATTTTAATTACGCCTAAACCTTCTAATAATCAAATTAAAGCGCCAATAATTGTTACTAATTCTGCCACAAAGATTAATCATGTTGAAATTTGATTAACAGATGTAATTAAAGCGCCAATGATTCCAATTACAGCAAATGTTAAGAATACGATTCCCACAACTAATTTTGATCATTTGTGACGAACAAATGTTGTTACAAATAAATATAAAAATGATGATATTAAAATAATTGACCCACTATCTTTACCATATAATTCAATATTTGCTCCAATAACTCCGAATGAATTTAGAATTGCCATAATAAATAGTCATAATCCTGCAATTCAAATCATTATTTTTTGAAAAGTAATATTAATGGTAAATGTTCAACCGTTTTTACTTTTTGCCATCTCTTCTTTTCCTTTCTCATTATTTAACATTATTATAACTCTTTTTTATCCAAAACTAAATAATTCTTAAAATATCGTTTTCTTTGATATTTAAAAATTTAATCATCCCAGGAGCTAAGCAATAAATAAAATAACTATCTTTAAAATAGTGACTAATTTTTTGGGGACCAAAATTTTCAATTTGTTTGATAACTTGAAAGTTTTTGTTACAAAAAATAACATCAACATGATAAAACATTCCAAAACTATTAAAAGCATGGACTTTCCGCAATAAGTAACCATCTTTCATTGTAATGTTTTTTGGTTGAATTAGACTTGTTACTTTGTCTTTTAAATTGTGAATTACTTTAATTGACAAGTCTTGGGGAACACTGTTTATTGTTAATATTTTTGTATCTTTTAACGCATAATGAGGGTTCTTAGCACTTTTTTTATTTAATTTTGAAAAGATATTTGGAAAAAGTCGCATTTTCATCACCTAATTTTTATTCCTTCTTAACAATTATATAAAAATATAATATAATTACTAGTGAAAAGAGGTGTATAATATGAAATTTGCCTTGTTCTTGGCACCAGGGTTTGAAGAGGGAGAAGCAATCATTACTACTGATGTTTTACGTCGTGGTCAAATTAAAGTTGATCTAGTAAGTATTACAGATCAATTAGAAGTAACTTCATCCCATCAGGTCGTAATTAAAGCTGACCAGTTGGTAACAGAGGTTAAATATGAAGATTATGATGGTTTTATTTTACCAGGGGGTAAAGTAGGGGTTGATAATCTTGCTAAAAATAGTCAAATTAAAGAATGATTATTAAAAGCTAATCATGATGAAAAAACAATTGCGGCAGTTTGTGCAGCGCCCCAAATTTTGGGTCATTTAGGAATACTAGATAACCGTGAAGCAACAAGTTATCCTGGTTGCACAGAAGGAATGGAAAATGCGATCTACAATGATGAAATGGCAGCAATTACTGATGGTCATATCATTACTGGCGCTTCAGTTGGTTCAACAATGAACTTTGCTTTAGCCATTGCTGACCGTGTTTTGGGAGCAGAAAAAGTCTTTGCGTTACAAAATGAATTAGTTATTCGTGATTAAAAAAGTAATTTTATTACTTTTTTTCTTTTTTTACCAAAAAATAAATTTAATCTTTTTTTCTTTTTGCGATATAATTATCTTATCTCAAAAAGGCAATACCATGATTTTATCGTTTAGGACTTAATTTAATATTGTTTTGGGATATTTTTTTCAATTTTTATGGGTTTATTGATATTAAAAAATATGACAAAAGGAGCTAAAAAATTATGAAAAAATTATTAACTATTTTAAGTACCCTAACAATTAGTATGACAGGAGTAACATCAGTTGTTGCTTGTAGTGCTAACACTGAACAACCATCAGATCAATTATCACCAGAAAAAGTAAAAGCATTTTTAAAAACATATCAAAATGAAGCAAATCCTTTTACTTTAAGCCGTGATGATGGTAATCAACAAAATCGCTTAGTAAAAGACATTACTCAACAATTACATTTAACTTCGGAATATGAAGTTAGTGTTTTAGAAAATGGTTATTTATTGCCAGATCTTGAAGCATTAAACAGAACAGAAGTGGCAACAATTCGGAATGGAGAAGCAAAGGTCAGCGTAAAATACCAAGGGAAAGAATTTTGAAATGACAAAATTTTCTGATTAACAAATGATCTTAGCAATATTAAAACTAAGTTAACTAAATTAGACATTTTTACTGAATCAACAAATGGTTTTGTTGTTCCTGGAGCAATAGCCCCAAATGACATTACGGTTGAAATTTTAACAGCGCAGTTAAAAAAACAATTCCAAAATACTTTTAAATTTAATGTTCAGAAAATAACTGACATTCCTAGTTTGAATTCAACACCAAGCGAAACACAAGATGCACAATTGATTAATTATGGAAAAACATTAATTGAAGTAACAACATCAAACGACATTGCTGTTTTTAATGGTGAAATTAATTGAGTAACAGAACCAATTAATACTGTCGCTGGGTTCGCAATGGATTTAATGGGAAAAGGTCATAGCTCAAATAATGGGTTTGATTTTAAATTACCAATTCCAGGGCTACCAATTGAAGTATCATTAGGAAATCTATATACATTTGCTGGGCTAATTAACACATTAATTGGAAATGGGATTAAACTAGTTAATTTGGATAACATTGGAACTGATCATTTTGATAATGAATGGCAAAACTTTTTAACAACTTTTGATGGCCTATTAAAATCATTAATTGGAAGTTCAATTATTAATATTCCAATTAATATTGATATCAGTGGCACATTAAAAGTTAATGGAACAGTTGGGGAATTATTAACAAATATGGCCCCAAGTTTAATGGCTTTATTACAGTGATTTATTAGTAATGATTTTAAATCACATAATGCCGTTATGGAATTATTGCAATATTTATTAAGTGATGTTAATCCAAAAGTAAAAGCTGGTTTAGTTAAAACTTATGGGGAAAAAAGTCCAATGATAAATAAAACAAATACTAATTTGGATAGTTTATTAGGCCAAGCATTAGTAGGATATAAAAAGGATTTACCATTTAGTATTTCATTAAATCTTTTCGGTTCAGAACTTAAATTAACAGCTGATATTGCTTTTGGGCCTTTAGTAAAATTAGAACCAACAACATTAGTTATGAGTATTTTAAATGAGTTTAGTACTTTATCAGCAAATGGATTTGACCTAATTAACCAGAGTGTTATTAATAAAACTCATTTAAAAGGAGTTACAAAATTGGTTTTGGGATTTATTCCAGAAGTTAATCTTACTTTAAAAGATGCAATGGGACCGTTATGAAATGCGGCATTACCATCACTAGGATTTGATGCTAATCAGTTAGAACAATTAAATGTTGAATTATTACAAGGACGTTTAAAAGTAATGTTTAAAAATCAAAACGATCAATGAGAAGAGTTCCAAGACGTCTTTAAAGATGGTGATACACCAAACTTAAAACAAATTCTGGCGGCAAAAGATATGAAACTGCAATTTACTAATTTACAGTTTAAATTAACTTCAAAAGTTGACGCAAATGCAACATTTACAACAAACAATGATTTAACATTTGAAATGTTATTATCAGATAAAACAAAATAGCGTTTTAAAGAACTTTTTGACAATAAAAAAGAGAGCAAATTTCTGATTTATTAGATAAAAGTTCTTTTTTTATTTAAAAAAGAACATAAATTTTTTCATTTTTTAAGTTATAATGTACCTATCTCAAAAAGCAACAATTATGATTTTATCGTTTTGGACCTATTTAATTATTATTGTATTGAGATATTTTTTCAATTTTTATGGTTTTTAAATTTAAAACAAAAGGAGATGAAAGAATATGAAAAAATTATTAACCATTTTAAGTGCGTTAACTATTAGTATGACAGGGGTAACTACTGTAGTGGCATGTCATTCAAATACGCAGAAACCATCAGATCAATTATCACCAGAAAAAGTGAAGGATTTTTTAAAATTATATCAAGATGAAAAAAATCCGTTTATTTTAAGTCGTGATGATGGTAATCAACAAAATCGTTTAGTAAAAGATATTATTCAACAATTGCATTTATCTTCTAATTATGAAGTTAAAGTGTTAGAAAAAGATTATGAAGAACCAGTTTTACAAGGCAATACTAAAGCTGCTATGGCAACAGTTAATAACGGTACTGCTAATCTTAGTCTTAAATATCAAGGAAAAGAATTTTGAAATGACAAGATTTTTTGATTAACAAATGAACTTGGTACTGTTAAAACAAATTTAGAAAAGTTAACTAGTTTTACAGCTGACAATAATGGCTTTGTTGTTCCTGGGCAATTTACACCCGACAAAATTGATTCAGCAATAATGACCAAAGCCTTGAAAACTCAATTTAAAAGTAGTTTTAATTTTACTGTCTCAAAAATTAGCGCAAGACCTAGTGTAAAAGGAGCAACTACCAAAAAAAGTGATGATAGCATCATTAATTATGGTACAACAACAATTGATGTTAAAACCTCAAAAGGTATAACTGTTTTTAGTGGTGAAATTAATTGAGTAACAGAACCAATTAATACTGTTGCAGATTTTGTAATGGAATTAATGGGGAAAGGGCACAGTACAAATAATGGTTTTGATTTACAAATTCCAGGATTACCCATTAAATTATCATTGGCAACCCTATATGATTTTGTTGGTATGATTAATACAATGATGGGACATAGCATTAATTTAGTCGATTTAAGTAGCATTGGAACTGATAAATTTGATCAAAATTGAGCTAGCTTTTTGGCTGAACTTGATAAGAATATAATGACCATAGCTAAAGTTTCAATTTTGGACATATCACTTAATAAAACAATAGGTGAAGGAAAACCTAGTACTTCCAACCCTTTTGTTATTATTGAAGGAACAGTTGGGGATTTGTTAACAAATATGGCCCCAAGCATAATTGCTTTGTTACAATGATTTATTAGTAATGATTTTAAAAGTAACAACGTTATTTTAGAATTAATACAATTTTTATTATCTCCTGTTAATAGCGATGTTCAAAATGGAATTAAAAATGCTTGGGGAGAAGATGAGTTATTTTTTAAAAATGTTAAAACGAATTTGGATAGCTTAATTGGTTTAGCCATACTTGGTTATAAGCCAGACTTAGCATTTAACCTTAAGCTAAACATTGGGGCCGTCTTACCAATTATTCAAGGTTTTTTGTTTGGTAAAGATCTTCCTTTAGTAAAAGGCTTAGAATTAAGACCAACAAAATTAATTATGAGTATTTTAAATGAATTTAGTACTATTTCTAAAGGAGGTGTTGATTTACTTAATCAAAATATTCTTAATAAAGATAATATAAAAGGAATTCTAGCTGATGTTAAAAATAATCTACCAGAGGTTACTTTAAAAAATTTTATGGGACCGTTATGAAATACGGTTTTACCATCATTGGGATTAAATGCTAATCAGCTAGGACAATTAAATGTGGAATTACTGCAAGGTCGCTTAAAAGTGATGTTTAAAAATCAAAGTGATCAATGAGAAGAATTTCAAGATGTCTTTAAAAATACTGAAGACCCAAACTTAGACCAAATTCTGCAGGCAAAAGATATGAAACTTCAATTTACTAATTTACAGTTTAAATTAACGTCAAAACATGACCCAAATGCGACATTTACAACAAACAATGATTTAACATTTGAGATGTTATTATCAGATAAAACAGTTTAAAAAAATTAAAAAAATACTTATTTATAAGTATTTTTTTAATTTACAATGTTTTAGTTAATAGTATAATAATTAATATATGTTTGAAGAAAAAGAAGGGAAAAATAATAATGAAGAAACTTTTAACAATGATGACTGTCATATCATCAGTAATTATGACAACAACTCCTGTTTTAGGGTGTGGAGCCATTGCTAATTACCAAAAAAATTTGTTAGATACTTTCCAAATTAAAGATAGCCAAACAGGGGCTGAAATTTTTGCGAACTTACATACTTATATGCAAGTTCGTTACAATTTAACTGATGATAAAAGCGCAACTAAAATTGCTAATTATGCGATTTGATATAATGGTAGCGAAATAAGCAATAATGATGAAGTAAAAGTTACTGTTGGACAAATAGCCACAATTAAAATTTTCTTAAACAAATTTGATTCAGCTATTCAAAATGATCAGCAAAATTTAATTAACGCTGGGTATGCTTTGAATACAGAATATGCAATTGATATTATGGTAACAACGGTTAACAAACAAGATATTAAAAATGTTCACGTGCCAGATTTACAAACAATTGCGCAAGAGGGGGCTAATTATCAAGAATTAAATCAAAATCAAACTATTTTAACAGCTGTTACTAATAGTATTAATAAAACTTTAAATCTTGTTACTTCCCAAAAAGATTTTTATTTAACAAATGATTATCAAGATAAACCGGATTTTCAAACTGCTGATACAGTTGTCACTTTTACTGTTCATGCCCAAGCTAATAGTTATTTAATTCAAGGTGATTTTACTTTTATTGATACGTTAAGTGCTAAAAAAGATCTTAGTTTAGTTGAAATTAAACCATTCGAATTTCCAACTGATTTAATGGCCACATATGATAGTTTAAATGACAATCAAGAAATAATAGCAACGATAATAAAAGCAATTAAAGCAAAATTTGATATCTCTGTTGCAATCGAAGATTTTTCTATCACAAATGATCAAGCTGATAGTGCTCTTCAAACTGCCGGGGTAAAAGTGATTATGACAGTTTCCGCCACGCCAACTAGTTTAATTTTGGCTAATTATTTTCAATTTACAATCACTTTAAAATAATCACCCTTAAAAAAGAAAAAACAGAATAATTTGCTAAATTAAGATAAGGTAGTTTATAATGAAGATAATAGTAAAGTTAATGATAAGCAAGAAGGAAAAAATAAATTTATGGCAAAGCAAACCGAACAAAGTAGCTGAGTACAAAAATCAAAAAACGAAATTAATAGCGTTTTAGCAAAATTTAATAAAAGCAAGGTTATTTTTAAATCACCAACAAAAAAATGACAAATTGCGATCCGCTGAATGTTATTTTTTGGACCCTTATTAACATTAGTTGCAATTTTTATTTTTGCAATGTTTTATATTAAAAAAACACCAGGACTATATTATTTTATTCCTGTCGTAACAATTATCTTAGGGTTAGTTTTTGACGGTTTTATTATTTATTATTTAATTAAATGAACAAAAATAATGCGTTTGCAAAAAAACATTTTAGATAATTTAGATTTTAAAAAGTTATATGACTGGGGTCTAAAAGAAACTTTTGAGGATAAAATTGATGTAATTAATATTAGCAGCAGTTATAATTTACCACCAAGTAAAGTTGTTAATCTTGAAAATAATACAAAAATAGACCAAGTTTTAAATTTACATCATACTAGTTTTGAAATATCTTTAGGGTCAATTACCCATAAAACAAAGAAGAAAACTAGTTCAAATTATACTGAACCAATTTTTTATCGGGTTCCAATTTTAACTTTAAAACCTTTGAAAAAACCCGTTAAAGATAATATGATAATTCAATTAGTTGATCTTAATAATGATTTTTTCCGTCCAGCCCAGACAGTTAAAACTGGTAATCCTACTTTTGATGACATTTTTGTTGTGGGGAGCAATCAAAAAGATCTTAGTCATGTTTTACCCCCATCTGTCCAAACGAAACTAATTGCTGAACAACAAAAATCAGCAACAATCCCTGTGATGATATTTGAGGATGGGATTTTAACTTTAATTTTCCAGAGTTATTTAGTTGATGGCTGAAATGACCATAAAATGGTAATTAATGATGTTGAATTTTTTAGTGATTGAGATCATGTAACTAATGATATTATTACAAAAATGCAAATTGATTTAAACTGATTAAAAGATAGTTTAAATTGAGCCAATCAGTTTGATATAGTTGATGTTAAATAAGTTAGCGCCGCCTATTTTTCAGAAAGGGGATGAATCACATTAGCAAATTATTTACCAATCATATTGCGCAAGAATTAATTACCGAATTTAATGCAGAAATGCGGAGTGCGCAAGAAGTGCTATTGATTTTTCCTTTTATTTCAAAAAGTATTATTAATAAAATTGAAAGATCAATTAAATATTGTCAAAATCATAATATTATGATTCGCATTATTACAACGACATTTGATGATTTAGCCCAATTTAATGATTTTAATGAGCTAGAACGGTTAGTTACAACTTATAATAATATTTTAATTCATGTTGAAGATAATTTTGAAAAGCGAAGTGAGCGAATTCATATTAAGGCTTCAATTTTTTCGCGACCAAATCATCAGTCAACAGTAATTATTGGTTCTTCTAATTTAACTTACCGTGGAATGGTTACTGGTCGGGAATGAAATGTTAAATTGGAAGAACCAGCAAACAAGGATGTTATTACAAAAATGATTAATGAGTTTAATCATCTCTGAGAAAATAATTTAATTAATTTTAATGATCAAACAGCGCGCCAAGCATTATTAGCAAAAATTGCCCGTAATCAAGAACAGCAAATTGTTGGAATGTTTGGTACTAACGAAACTGAATTTGAGACCATTAAAAAATATTTGTACGACTACCAACAAAAAATTATTGACCATTTAGAATATCGTCGGGGAAGAGGTAAAAACAAACATTTAGTGATCATGGCAACAGGGACAGGAAAAACTGTCATTGGGGCGTTTGATTATTTGAAGCAATGTCAACGCCATAAACGAAGATTAAAAATTTTATTTTTAGCTCATCAGCGCGAAATTGTTGAGCAAGCGCTAAAAACTTTCCGGACAGTATTACAAGATAATACCTTTGGTCTTTTAATGTCTGAAGGAAAAGTACCGGATAAGCAAGATCATTTGTTTGCGACAATTCAAACAATGTTAAATAATTTAGATCAATTTGACCCAAATCATTTTGATTATCTTATTTTTGATGAGGCCCATCATATTGCAGCAGTAAGTTTTGAAAAGGTATTTAATTATTTTCAACCCCGCGAAATCTTAGGCTTAACAGCAACCCCCGAACGAGAAGATGGTAAGTCAATTAAAGAATATTTTGATGATGAATATGCTTATGAATTAAGAGTATGAAGCGCCATTAATCAGGGCTTATTAGCCGCTTTTGATTATTACTGTATTGACGATATTACCACTGATTTACAAGGGGTGGACTTATCTTCTGATAGTCAAGTTTTCCAGAAATTAAATACCCCCGCGCGTAATGATTTATTATTTAACACAATTGAAAAGTACTTGGGCGTTTATGCTCATCCAACAGCTTTAATCTTTTGTGTGACAACTGAGCATGCGAAAATAATTGCCAATTTTTTACAGAGCAAAAATCTGCGCGCCGCTTATTTAACAAGCGAAGTTAGTGACCAACGCACGACAATTTTACATCAATTTAAAACTGGTCGAATTAATTATTTATGTGTTGTTAACATGTTTAATGAAGGTCTTGATGTCCCAGAAATTGATACAATTATTCTTCTACGCCCAACTAATTCCCGAACAGTTTATTTACAGCAATTAGGGCGTGGCTTACGAAAAACGGCTCGGAAAGGGAAATTAGAGGTTTACGATTTAATTAGTAATATTGATAGTAAATATGATTTGACGATTGGAATTAAAAATTTATTTGACCCTAACCTAACATCAATAAAATCGTTAACTCAACAAGCAGGGCTGCCATATAATTGTACAATTACGTTAGAAAAAAAAGCGCAAGAGTTAATTCTTAATAATTTAAAAAAATGATATCACCATAAAAACCGCTTGCAACCGCAAATCGAAGAATATTATCAAAAATATCAGGATGAAGGATTATCTCGACTACTAGTTGATGTCGAAATGTCAATTTATCAATTTTATAATCATATTAATGATTTTTATTTGCGCCTTGCCAATAATTATCGTAAGTATAGTCCTGGGCAAAATGATTTACAACGTAATCAAAATTTATTAAAACAATTCTTGTTTTTAGACAGTTATGAGATTGTTAATTACTTTTATTTACGGTTAGCCCAAAAATTATCACCTGGCGAAATTAATTTGGAATATGATAATTTATTGGTAACATCATTATTATATGAAGTAACTAGCCATTCGGTCTTTGAAAAGTTATTACCAAATTATCAAAAGGAAGTTGATTTAGTTCAAAGAATTATTGATAATAATCAAATGATTGTCCGTGAATTGTTAATTATTTTAAAATATAAGTTAGAACATGAAACTTTGCTGAAAACGGCAGGAGGGGCAAATAATTTATTATTAAAACAATGTACCTTTACGGTCAAACAAGTTTTAGCAATAATTGGTCGAACAAATTTTTTATTGAACCGTGGGGCATTACGAATTATTGCTTTTCAAGCGGGATATTTAACTTTTGATAATCATTATCAAGTTATTTTAGCGGATGAAGATGGCCAAGGTTATGGGAAGTTAACAGGTTATGATGACCAACAGCAAAAATTTTATTGATCGGTACCCGAAAAAATGACAATTAATCATAAAATTGTTAAAGATATGGAAAATAAGGAAATTAAAAAATATTTATTTTTACAAAATAAGATTAATTTAAGTTATCCAAATTTAAAATTAAAGTTATATCGCTATATTGGGATTGGAAGCTTTGAACAGTTATTAGATAGTAAATATTTAACTGGGCAATTTGCGGTAATTTAAGGTTAATTTGATATAATTAAAAAAACAAGAAATGAACAAGACAGATGCAAGACGAAAGAAAAGATGATTTATTAATTAAATATGATCAAGGTAAAATTGCGGCGCTAATAAAACAATGGCAATTTCCAATTTTGGCCCTTGATTTTGAAGCGTATCATTTTAAAAAAGATTATAAGGATTATGATCATCTAAAAGAATGTAACGCTAAACCTTTTTTAGTTGGTGTTAATGTTATTCTTAACCCAACAACCTTATTAAAAAAACCTTTGGATGAATTAATGGCATATCACTATCATTTAAATTGAAATATAAATGATAAAAAACTACATAGTTTTAAATCATTTGCCCTTTTTCTTACTAAACTAGTTCGTAAACATAATATTCAAACATTGTTAGTTCTGGGTAAAGAATTAGAACAAGAATTAATTACTGTAATGACGAAACGTTGACCGCGCTGATTTCGATTAAAAAAATTAACAATAATTGATATTTATGATTTATATGCAAATCAAACTTTATTTCAGCTGTATCTGGGCGAAGATTCAACCCCTTTGAAAGTTAAACAAATTGACCAGTTTTTACGCTTTGATGAGTTATATCAAATTATGTTACGTCCGGCCAATAATGATCGTCAGTACTGAGATAATATTTGACGGCGCTTGGATGGTTTTTATTCATATGATAAAAAAAATCTTTATCAAAATTTGCAACAATATCAAGCAGAACATTTAAATGAAATTATTGATAAAAATTATAATGACTTATTAAAAATGACAAGTTTGCTAAAAACTTTTATTAGTTACGGAAAAAAAAGACAAGAATAAGTCTTTTTTTATTTAGAGGAAATAAATGATCGTTGTGATAATTATTATCTGAAAGGAGTAAGATAATGTTTAATTATTTAACAGGAATAGTTCAAAATGTTGCTAGTCAAAAAGTATGGCTAGATGTTAATAATCAAGGTTATGAAATTATGATTATTACTTACAAACCGCTTAAAATTAAAACAAATGAATCTTATCAATTTTATACAACATTAGTTAACAATGATTATGTTAATTACCAATGATATGGGTTTTTAACTTTAGAGACGCGAAAACTATTTTTAGATTTACTAATGATTCCCTCAATTGGTGTCAAAACAGCTTGTTTAGTTTTACAACAATTAAGTGTTGAACAACTTTTAGGAATGATTAAAAATGGCGCGATTGAAGAATTATGCCAATTGAAAGGGTTAAAAAATCACAGTGCTCGTTTAATCATGACAACATTACAAAAAATTTATTTTCGGAAAAGCTATAATAATATTCAAAATAGTATGATTGACTGCTTAAAAAAACTAGGGTATTCACTACCAATAATTTACCGGGCGTTAAATGCGCTTCCCGAGCAGAGTAATTTGGAACAATATTTAACGGCTGTGTTAAAGCAAATCAGTGCAAATAATGGGCAAAGCTAATTTTCGCCCAACTTCTTGAGAACAATATATTGGCCAAGAAGATCTTAAAACTAATTTACAAATTACGATTACTGCTAGTCAATTAGAAAACCGCGCTGTTGATCACATTTTGCTTTCTGGTCCAGCTGGTGTTGGGAAAACTAGTTTAGCCTATTTAATAGGGGTGATGTTAAAAACAAAAACCCATATTTTACATGGTCCAAATCTGCAAAAACCGAGTGATTTAATATGTGTTTTAACGCAATTAAAAGATTTTGAGGTTGTTTTTATTGATGAAATTCATGCGATAAGTAAAGAAGTTAGTGAGTTATTATATCCTGTCTTAGAAGATAATACTTTAAATTTAATTATTGGCAAAGATTATAATAGTAAAAATATTAATATTCCTTTACCAAAATTTACCTTAATAGGAGCAACTACAAATCTTTATCATTTATCCCAACCCTTAATTCAACGTTTTCCCATTAATTTAACAATGAATAATTATACGCTAGCTGACTTGCAACAAATAATTTTTAATTGTGCCCAACAACAAACAATTAAATTAGGAATGCCAGAAGCATATTTTATTGCCCAACATAGCCGTTTTAATCCTCGGATTGCCATCAATTTGTTTAAAAGGATTTATGACTACGCCTTAACAACAAACTGTAAAATAATCACAATTGTTTTGATTAAAGTTGTTTTTAAAAATTTACAAATTTATCTTGGGGGAATCAGTAAATTAGAAATTAACTATTTATCGATTATTAATAATACTTTTGGTAATAAGCCAACAGGGATTGATATGATTGCCCAAGTTTTAAATGAACCAGTGGTAAATATTACTAATAGTGTTGAACCGCTGTTATTAAAGCTAGGATTTTTGGAAAAAACAAACCGGGGTCGCGTAATAACTGTAAAAGGGCAGGGCTTTTTACAAAAAATAAATTTTAAAAAATTTGAAAATAGTTAATTTTTAAAAGAAGTTAGTTTATAATATAAAATGAAATAACATAAGGTGATTATATGGAAGAAAATAAACAACTTAATGAACGCCAACTTAGCAAGTATTTGCAAAAAATGATTAGTTTAAAAACAATTGAGCTAAAACTAATTAACGCAAATATTAGCGAGCTTGATGTAACTAATTATTTATTACAAGTAATATTACCTGATCGAAAAATTACAGATGTTAGTGAAGGGGCATTTTATATTTTTAATATTAAAATTAACCGGATTATTGAATTTATGAATAACCAAAAAGTGATGGACAAAAATATTTCTTTAGAAGAATTTGAAGATATGTTTAAGAAATAATTTTAATTATAGTGTACAATATAAATAGCAAAATCAAAAAAGAAAGAATTGTGGTGTTAAAATAGTGCAACAGGTAGAACAAACAAAAAAAACTAAGAAAAGCCCAGTTGATAAGAAAAAAATTACTAAATTAATTGCTCGAATTTCAATATTAGTTTTATTTGCTGTTGCTATTATTGTTGGTTCTTTTTTTTCTGCCGATAATTTCCGTTATCAGTACAAAACGGGGATAGCTTATTCTGGTGGATACCAAGTTCAAGTTGATGTTTATGATCATTCCGTAACTAATCCTGACCCTAATACTCCAAATGGAAATAGTGAAAAAGGTTTAGAATTATTGAAAGCCAAGTTAGACCCTTTAAATAATTCTAATTTATATTTACAAACATTAGGGAAACATAGTGTTGAAGTCATGATTGGTAAAAATAATTTCACTAATTTTAATGATTTAATTAATAATATTCAACGTTTAGGAGCAATTTATTTAACTGATAGTACAGGAAAAGATTTATTGGTTAAAGATAATGAAAGAACACCATTAAGTGATGTTATTTCGGGCTCAACAACAGGGGTTGACCAAGCTCGTAATCCAGTTATTACTTTACAAATCAAAGACCAAGTTAAGTGAAATGAAATTATTAATTCACTAACACCAGAACAAGGTAATGCACAACCATTGTATATTTGAACGGATATTGGTCAATTTATTGATGATTTACGCCATGATACTGATAATATTGAAATTATTCGTACTGCTTTTAATCAGTTAAGTTTAGCTGCCGATAATAATGTTTTAAAAATTTTTAATTTTGAATATTATGATGCTGGAACATCTAGCACAAAACGCGATAATCTCTTAACAACTTCATTATTTGGAGCCCAGTTAGTTGAAGTTATGAAAAGTGAGAAATTTACTTTTCAGGATGTTAAACATAATGATTTAATTATTGATCCAAACGATAAAGCGGCAATTTCAAATATTTATCTTGATCCAATTCGTCCAAAATTAAAACAGATTATTGACTATTCAAAAAAATTAACAGATAAATATAAAAAATATTTAATTAACTGAGATTCAATTAATAAAGGGGTTGGAGCAGGGGCTAACTCAAATACAATTCAAACAACAACTGCGACCGAAGCAAAACAAATTAGTAACTTAATTAATGGTGGGCTAAGTGGTTATGCCTTTGTAATTTCGGGATACCGTGAAATTGATCCAGTTGTATCACAACCAATCTTTATTATTTCAATGGTAATTCTTGGCGTTTTAACGTTAGCAATCTTTGTTTATCTAATAGTTTACTATCGTTTATTTGGTTTTATTGGCGTTTTAACATTAGCCTTTACGATTATTTTAACGCTATATTTTTCATCATTACTAGGGGTTCAAATTTCTCCTGAAAGTATTTCAGCATTAATTATTGCTTTTGGAATCGGATTAGAAGGAAATATTCTATTTTATTCTCGCTATAAGCGTGAACGTTATGAAAATGGTGTTCCCTATGAACCAGCGGTTAAGATTGCTAATAAACAAACAATTGCCTTATTTGTTGATGCAGTTGTTGTGTTAATTATTTTAGGATTATCTTTATTCTGAGTTGGAACAAATAATATTAAATCGTTTGCAACAATTTTATTAGTTAACTTAATTATTGCAATGGTAATGGTCTTTGCTGTTGCACGATTATTATATTGAGTTGTAATTAAATTACGTTGACAAGAAAAATTTAAGTGATTAGATATTCCCCAATATTCATTTAATAAATTAATTTTGAAAAAGAAAAAAAACGGGTATTCTTATCATAGCGATGATAAATTATTAGCAACAGCAACAGCAACAGCAACAGTAGTTGGAAGTGAAACCCCAGCAAAAAGTGATGTGGTGGGGACAGAAACTCCAATTAATGATAGTTTGAAAAAAAGTAAAAAACCAAAAAAACTAACAGCGCGTTTTTACCACTTTTCAAAATGAACACCAATTGCTGGATTGATTTTAGTTATTGCCGCAATTATTATTGCTTTAACAGGAGCCGCTAATTTTGATAGTTCAATTAAAAAAGGAACAGAAATCACAATTGGAAGCGAATATTGACAAGATCATGAAAATGAAGAAAAAGCCAAAGCAGATTTAGCTAACCATCTTGATACCATCATTCGTGAACATAAAATAAAAACGAAATTTACTTATAACTTATATACAATTAAACGTTTAAATGATACAAAAGTTTTAGTTGTAAGTACAAATATTACTGGTTCTAACTATGCCCGAGCATTATTAGCTTCAATTGCTTCATATTATGGAGCATCAGCAGAAGATAGCGGAATTAATATGTATCAAACTAATCCAATTATGGAAGTAAAAGCTTTAATTATTACCCTAATTAGTTTTGCAATTGGAATTTTATGTATTTTTGTTTATACATTATTCCGTTTAGATTGAGCGCAGTTTGTTGGAATTGTTTTAGGAAGTTTATTTGCTTTATCAATTACAGTTTCAATCGCGATTATTTTCCAAATTTTAATTACTTTTGAAATGTTGGTTGCCTTTATTGCTATTTTTGGTTTTGCGATGGCAATTGGAACAATTATTATGGCTCGAGCAAAACAAAATAAACGAACAGTTAATAATGTTGAATACGAAAAATTCTTTAATTATATGTCAAAACATCATAACGCAGTTAAAAAACTACGTAATGAACCAAAACAGTATGTCAAAGCTGAAATTAAAGCCTTACGTTTAGCAAACCCGGAATTAAAACGTGGCGAATTTAAAGAGACTTTTAAAGCGCAAATTAAAGCGATTAAAACTCAAGCGGCTGAAATTAAAAAGAAAAATAAAAAAGAAATAAAAGTAATTAATAAAGAGTTCCATCAGTATGATCTAGCAAATAACTTTTTACAAAAAATTGCTAATATTACAATTAAACAAATGTTTAAACATTGTTTAACATTATTAATTATTTTAGGTTCATTATTATTAGTATTAGCAGCATTTTCAGGAAGTTTATTTGGCTTTAACTTGGTAATTTTCTTAGGAATTTTCTTTGGAATGTTTGCAACATTGTTAATTGGAATTCCAATTTGAGTATCATTAGAAAAATACCGTGCCTTAAATAAAATTCGGGTAAAAAATTACTTAGACTCACAACGAGTTGAAATTGATGAACAAATTGTCATCGGGATAAATGATTAAGGAGAGCATCAAAATGATTGATTTAAAAAAATATATTGTTAATGTTCCTGACTTTCCGACCCCAGGTATTAGTTTTAAAGATATTACCCCATTATTGAATGATGCTGGTGCTTTTCACTACGTAATTGAGGAATTTAGCCAGTTGGTAAAACAATTAAAACCAACCGTAATTTTATCCCCTGAAGCAAGAGGTTTCTTGTTCGGGCCGGCGGTTAGTTTTAATAGTAATGTTGGTTTTGTCCCTGTTCGTAAACCAGGAAAGTTACCCCGGACTGTTGTTCGCAAAAATTATAGTTTAGAATATGGCGAAAATATGTTAGAAATGCATCTTGATGCAATCAAACCAAATGATCGGGTTTTGATTATTGATGATGTTCTTGCCACTGGGGGGACTGTTAAAGCAATTTGTGACTTAGTGGAAGAACAAGGAGCAACGGTTGTTGGTTTAGGATTTTTAATTAATTTAACTTCCGTACCAAAAGATTCAGGGTTATTAAAATATTCAACAACATCATTAGTTGAATATTAAGCTAAATAAGTATATAATTATAAACGCTATTGTTATGTAAGTAAAAGAGGTGTTTATAGTGGATCAGAATATAAAATTTGAAGATGTCTTAGCACAAATTAAACTCTATATTAAAGATGAAAAGAGTTTAAATGAAATTGTGAAAGCTTATGAATTTGCCGAAGAAAAACATCGTGGCCAAATTCGTAAAAGTGGGGCACCTTATATTATTCATCCATTATGAACAACCTTTTTTTTAGCCCAATGAAAAATGGGGCCAAAAACTTTAATTGCCGGATTATTACATGATGTTTTTGAAGACACCCCTGCGACTTATGAAGAAATGCAAAAACTGTTCGGCCTTGAAATTACTAATTTAGTTGAAGCAGTAACAAAAGTTAGTTATTTTGCAAAAGAAAATCGTACCCAAATTAAAGCCCAATATTTACGAAAGCTTTATTTATCAATGGCGAAAGATATTCGGGTAATTATTATTAAATTAGCTGATCGTTTACATAATTTACGAACAATTAATTTTTTATCCCCTGAACGCCAACAAATTATTGCTAAAGAAAGTTTAGAAATTTATTCAGCGATTGCCCATCGTTTAGGGATGAAGGCAGTAAAATCAGAGATTGAAGATTTATCATTTAAAATTTTAAACCCGCAAGAATATAATAAAATTATTACTTTATTAGAAACAAGTAATAAAGAACGGGAAAATACTATTAACAAAAAAATTGAGGAATTGAAAGACATTTTAATTAACCAGAAAAAAATGGATGTTAAGATTTATGGTCGCAGTAAATCAATTTATTCAATTCATCGAAAAATGAATCAGTTTGGAAAGAATTTTGATGATATTCATGACATCTTAGCGGTAAGAATTATTACTAATTCAATTGACGACTGTTATAAAGTATTAGGGTTTGTTCATCAACAATATACCCCATTAAATAACCGTTTTAAAGATTATATTGCCACGCCAAAACATAATTTATATCAATCTTTACATACAACAATTGCCGCTGAAGATGGTTCAATTTTTGAAGTTCAAATTAGGACAGAAGAAATGGATGAAATTGCTGAACAAGGGGTAGCTGCCCACTGACGCTATAAAGAAGGCGAAAATTATGATGTGCAGAAAAAACAAAAAGACATTGATGATCGGCTAGATATTTTCAAGCGAATTTTAGACCTTGAAAATTTAACCGTTCATGAACGCGATGAAATACAGCAAGAAGTTTATAAGCCTGACCAAGTAATGGAAGAAATTATTCAAAATGATATTTTTGCTTCGTTAGTTTATGTTTTAACTCCCAACGGGAAAGTTGTGACATTACCATTTGGTTCAACAGTATTAGACTTTGCCTATAAAATCCACTCTGAAATTGGGGAAAAAACAATTGGGGCCAAAATTAATGGGTTATTTTCCCCAATTGCAACCGTCTTAAAATCAGGAGATGTTGTTGATATTAAAACATCAGTGACCCAAAAACCAAATCATTCCTGATTAGTGATTGCCAAAACTTCATCCGCTGTCCAAAAAATTCGGAAATACTTAAAAAAAGAATTAGTTGAAACAAGTGGTGATTTAAAAACACAAAACTTGGAGAAAATTAAAACCGCTAAAGCTCAGATTGAAGAATATATTGGTAAAAAAGATTTAAAATATAAATTAGTTGATGCTGACACACAATTAGAACGGCTACGCGAAATTGACTATACAAATATTGAAGATTTCTTATTAGATGTCGCTAATGATGAATATACAATTGAAGAAGCAGTTAATTTAATTTATTATGATCCTGATACAAATCAAAATCAAAAGATTTTGAAAAAGTTACAGGATAAAAAATATAAAAAAGCGCAATTAAAAGATGACATTATTGTCCAAGGAATTACAAGTATTAAAGTTATTATTTCACAATGTTGTTTACCAATTCCTTATGAAGATATCGTTGGTTATGTCTCAAAATCAGAAGGAATTAAAGTGCATTTAAAAGAATGTCATAATATTCAAAGTGAAGATAAACAAGAACGTCAAGTTGATGTTGTTTGAAATGAACTTGTATGTAAAAATAAACAATATGATTGTGGGATTAGAATTGAAGCAATTGATCGCCCAGCATTATTAGCAGATATTACGAAAGTATTAAGTCATTTAAATGCTTCAATTCAGATGATTAATGCAAATACAAGTAGTGATTTAATGACAATTTCAATTAAGTTAATTATTAAAGTTGCTAATGTTGATCGTTTGCGCCAAATTCGCTCGTCATTATTATCAATTCCCGATATTAAAACGGTTGAAAGAATTTTAATGTAGTTTTTTCGTAATAAAATATGGTATTATTTTAGTATAGTTTCAATTAATATTGTTTTGAAGGTTGTTATAATAAACAGTGGAGCTTTAAAAATAGATTTTTGGAGGAAGTTATGTCTATAAAAACGTGAATTAAATTTAGTGCTGTTTGAGCAGTAACATTGTTAACAATTTTGTTATCAGTTGTCTTTATTCCTGTTTTAAATGGTCAAGTTGGTGATATTAAAGCCGCTGCCATTACTGCCTTGAGTATTCCGGGATTAACAAATAATCCGTTAGCAAATCTTAGCAATAATAGTGCTTATTCATTACTTAATTTTTTATTATCATATTCATCATTTGAAGGAATTTTTAGTTTACCAGGGCTAGGTTTATTTAAGTTTTGATCATTATTGTTATACATTTTTTTACCAATTTTTACCTTAATTGGGGGAGGATTAGCAATTTTTGTTATTACGTTATCAATTATCAATAATCAAGCAAAATGAAAAAATGAGCGATTAGTTAAAATAACATTATTATCAAAACGAATCACTGGGATTATTACTTACTTATTATTATTTATCGGACTATTTTTGATAGCAATTCAAGATAATTCAGCTTTTAATAATAGTCAAAAATTGGCGTGATATAATTTATCTGCTGATGGCAATATTGTTACTTTTGAAAATGGAACAACTTTTCACCCAACAATTTTTTCAATTGTGGGATTGGTGATTAATCAATTTGGTTTAAATCATTTCTTTAGTAACCAAACTGCTGTTTTACAGGCGGGAATGGTTATTTTAATCTTTTTAACACCAATCTTTTTTGTAATTTACCTTGTTAGTTTAATTATTAATCAAGCGGTACGGGTAGTTACTCCACAATCATTATCTTATGGTGGCGCAAGTAGTTTCAGCCAATGATTAGGTTTTGTCAATATTAGTTCAAGACGTGAATTACGAACAAGATTAGGAAGTAATATTGGAATGATCTTATTATTCTTTGGGTTTATTGCTGTCATGATTTTCCCAACCTTTATTCCTTTAAATGGTTTTCAAACTGCAAACTATGTTATTATCGCAATTGCCTTAGTTTTAATTTTTACCAGTTTTTTCCCATTGTATTTTATGTTGTATCGTTTAAAAAACTTACGTCGCTTTTCGTATAATTTATTAATGTTTATTCAAATGCTAGTATGATTAATTATTGGTGTTGTTTGACAGTTAGTATTAATTATTGCCTTCCAAAAATATTTCCAATATCCAGCCTATATTTCAATTATTACAACTTTTATCTTTTCATTAATTTTGGTGATATCATTTTTACTACTTGTCCGTGGTCACAGATAAAAACTGCTTGGCAGTTTTTTTTTTTTTTTTAAGTTCTGGGGCGATAACAAAATTAACCGTTTTTTTCAGCCCTGAATATGCTATAATTCTTATGATTATTTTATTTAACAAACAAAGAAAGGGTTCTATATGAAAAAAATAACATCAAATCAAATTCGTGCTATGTGAATCGAATTTTTTAAAAGTAAAAACCATTTTGAATTAGCACCATGTTCATTAATTCCAATTGATGATGATTCATTATTGTGAATTAATTCTGGAGTTGCAACGTTGAAACCTTATTTTGATGGTCGCAAAACACCTCCAGCACCACGTTTAGTTAATTCACAGAAATCAATTCGGACAAATGATATTGAAAATGTTGGTTACACGGCGCGCCATCATACTTTATTTGAAATGCTAGGAAATTTTTCAATTGGGGATTATTTCAAACCAGAAGCAATTGCTTTTGCGTGAGAATTTTTAACAAGTAAAGAATGAATTGGATTTGATCCGGAAAAACTATATATTACAATTTATAAAGAAGATAAAGAAGCATACGATATTTGACATAATAGCATTGGGATTCCAGACGAAAAAATAATTTTAGGAGATAAAGACACTAACTTTTGAGAAATTGGAGCGGGACCATGTGGACCAAATACAGAAATTTTTTATGATCGTGGCGAAAAATATGATCCGTTAAATTTAGGTATTAAATTACTACAAGAAGATATTGAAAACGACCGTTATTTAGAAGTTTGAAATATTGTTTTTTCCCAGTTTAATAATAATGGCGCTGGGGAATATAGCGAATTACCACGGAAAAATATTGATACGGGGGCTGGCTTAGAACGAATTGTTTCAATTGTTCAAGAAACACCAACTAATTTTGAAACTGATTTATTTATGCCGTTAATTAAGAAGGTTGAAGAATTAATAAATCACCGTTATCAATATGATATTAATAACTTTTTTGTCCCTAAAGACGATCAAACTAAAATTAATACAGCTTTTAAAGTTATTGCTGACCATATTCGTGCTGTTACTTTTGCGGTTGCGGATGGGGCTTTTCCTGGTAATAAAGATCGTGGCTATGTTATTCGCCGCTTAATTCGTCGCGCAAGTTTATATGGAAAAAAACTAGGATTAAACCAAGCATTTTTATATTTACTTGTTGATGTTGTGATTGAAATTATGGGGGATTTTTATCATTATTTAATTCCAAAAGCAGAAGTTGTTAAAAAAGCGATTTTTGATGAAGAAGAGAAATTCTTAAAAACATTAGAACAAGGTAGCAAGTTATTTAATGAAGTGAAAGATAAATACCACCAAATTTCAAAAGAACATGCTTTTCGGCTATTTGAAAGTTATGGATTCCCAATCGAACTAATTGAAGAAGAAGCAAATGACGCTAATATTAGTGTTGATGTCAAAGGTTTTTATGAATTACTAGATAAGGCGCGAACATTATCTCGTACTAATCGTAAAGATGTAAAAGCAATGCAGTTGCAGTCAGAAATTTTTACAACATTAGATGTTAATAGTACTTTTGTGGGTTATGACCAAGATGAAGTTGAAGGGGCAAAAGTAGTTTTCATGTTTGCCAATGATATTGTTGTTAATGAATTAACTGATTGTGAAGGTTATATCATTCTTGATCAAACCCCATTTTATGCCGAAAAAGGGGGGCAAGCTAGTGATAGCGGTTTAATGACAAACGATAAAGCCACAATTCAAGTCATAGATGTGCAACAAGGTCCAAATAAGCAACATCTACACTATGTTAAAGTAACAGGAACAGTAAAATTAAATGATTTAGTTAATGCAACAATTGATCGTGATAAAAGATTTTACACACGTAAAAATCACTCAGGAACACATTTACTACACGCTGCTTTACGAGAAGTGTTAGGTAATCATGCAATGCAAATTGGATCATATAATGATGAAGAACGCTTAAGAATTGATATTAGTCATAATCAGCCAATTAGTGCAAATGATCTACAGTTAGTAGAGCAATCAGTTCAAAACGCAATTTTAGCCCAGATTCCTTGTGAAGTTATTTATACTGATTTAAAAACAGCCCTTGAAGAACATCATGCTTTAGCTTTTTTCACGGAAAAATATGATGCAACAGTTCGAATTATTAAATTTGGGCACTATTCTTGTGAATTATGTGGGGGAACACATGTTACTAACTCTGTTGAAGTAGAAGACTTATTGGTAACTGGTGTTGAATCAAAAGGGGCTGGAACATTCCGAGTTCATGCCATCACTTCCCATAAGACAATTGCGGCTTATGTTAATGATCAATTTCAAAAAGAAATCCAAAGTTTAAGTAATTATTTTGATAAATATAATCAAGAAAAAAATCTTCTTAACGATGAACAATTAGTAGCTTTGGCTGAAAAAATTAATAATTTAGCGGCGAATAAAAATAATTTTGATGTTTTAAAAAATTTAGCAGGGCTTTATAAAGAACAATTTAAACAATGACAAAAAGAACTCGAAGAGTTAAAAATCAAAACGGTGTTAACTAAATATCATGCTTTACCAATAACAACAATTGGGGATATAAATCTGTTAGTTTATCAAACCCCAGAAGAATTATCAATTCCAGCTTTAAAAATGTTAATCGATGATTACAAAGCTCGTTTTAACAAAATTATCGCTTGCTTAATTGATGACAATAATCCCCAACAAGCAAAACTTGTTGTTGGAGTTAGTCATGATTTAACTGAACAGTATCAAGCAAATAAAATTGTTAAAAATCTTTGCCAATTATTAGAAGGCAATGGGGGAGGTAATGCTGGCTTAGCGCAATGTGGCTTTAAAAATGTTCCTGCCTTAGCGGAATTTTTAGCTAACCCAATGGCGGTCTTTGAACAATAATGGCATTTTATTTAGCATTAGATATTGGTACTAAAACAATTGGGCTAGCGTCTAGTCATGGGGTTATTGCCAGTGGCCGGGGAACTTATTATTTTGATGAGCAAGATTTTAGCAAAGCAGCAAATGATATTTATCAGATAATTGTGGCGGAAAAAGTAACCGATTTAATTGTTGGGTATCCAAAAAATATGAATAATACAATTGGCCCTCGGGCTGTGATGGTTGATGATTTTTTAGCAATTTTAAAATCATTGTTAAGGGTAACAATTAACATTCATCTTGTCGATGAGCGGTTAACAACAAGATTATCCAACCAAATTATGTTAGAGGCAAATTTGTCACGGCAAAAACGAAAAACAAAAAAAGATAGTCTTGCTGCTCAACTAATTTTAGAAACATTTTTGCAGCAGCAAGAAAACATAAAAAGGTAAATTATTTTACTTTTTTTTATTATTTTCAGAATTTTTTTTTCAATAATTAATGATAAGATTATCTATAGAAAGGAAGTTTATAATAATGCATTTTCATTCATGTCGAAAAATCGACCAAAAACGTTGAAATTACCATGAAATTATTACCAAGTATAATATTAGCCCAGAGGATGCAATTGGGTTATGAATTGCTGATTCTGATTTGCCTCTGCCCCGAAAAATTGTTCGTGGTATTGTCAAAAGGGCAAAGTATCCTTACTATGGATATCAAATCTTACGTAAAGATTTTGCGGAAAATTTATTATTATGACATCAAAAAACAAAAGATGTCGAACTTTCTTTATCAAATTTCTTTTTCACACCAAGTACAGTTTTTACTGTTGCCACGATAATTGAAGCCTTGACAACATTTAAAGATAAAATTTTAATTTGTACGCCAATTTATGAACCGTTATTTCACACAATTGAAGTTTTAGACCGTAAACCAGTTGTCGTTCCGTTAATTGTTGAACAAAATCAAATTACATTTGATTTTGTTGCATTACGAGCTAAAATTAAAGCAGAAAAGCCAAGGGCTTTTGTTGTTTGTTCACCACTTAATCCTGGGGGGCGGATTTGAACAAAAGAAGAAATGAGTGAAATTGTTAAAATTTGTAAAGAAAATAGTATAATATTAATTGCAGATGAAATTCATGGGGATATAACTTTATATCAAAATCAGTTTATTTCATTTTTAAAATTTTGGGAAGAATATGATAACATTATTGTTGCTAGTTCAATTAATAAAACGTTTAATTTAGCTGGGATTCATAATGGTTGGGGGATTGTCAAAAATCCAGTTGACCAAGCAAAAATAGCTACTATTCTTGATCAACGTCATATCTCATCTTCTCCAAATATTTTTGCCCAAGCGGCATGCATTAGTTGTTTTAAATATGGTGAAAAATATTTACAAACATCAAAAAAAATTTATCAACAAAATCTTGAGTATATTATTAATACTTTTAAAGAACAATGTCCAGAATTAGTCCCAATAATTCCGCAAGGAACATTCTTATGTTGCATTAATTTTGAAAAAACCGGGATTTCTCATCTCGAAATGATGGATTTATTAATTAAAGACATTAAAGTTTTACCACAATTTGCCGAGGATTTTGTTGATTCATGTCATTGCTTCTTCCGGTTAAATTTAGCAATTAAACCAAAAGTAATGGTTGAAGTTTGCCAACGAATTATTAAAATAGTAAATGAGTTTAAAAAAACAGAAGGAGAAATTATCAATGAAAAATAAAATGATCAATTCAGATTTAGCTCCCGCCGCAATTGGGCCATATTCACATGCCGTTTTAGCAGCAAATGGGACCCTTTATATTTCAGGTCAATTACCAATTGATCCTAAGACTGGCAATTTTGCTGGTGATGATATTGTATCTCAAACCGAGCAAGCGTTACAAAATGTTTTAGTAATTTTACAAGCAGCTAAGATGACAAAAGAAAATGTTTGTAAAACAACGGTATATTTAAAAGATATGAATGATTTCACTAAAATGAATGAAGTATATGCTGATTTTTTTGGTGATATTAAACCAGCTCGCGCTGCTTTTGAAGTTGGTAAATTACCAAAAGATGCAAAAGTAGAAATTGAGGTTGTTGCCTGCTAATGAAAACAATTATTATTGGTGGAGCAGCCCTTGGGATGGGTGTTGCTGCGCGCTTAAAACGTAATGATCCAACAATGGAAATTGTTGTTTATCAAAAACATAACTATGTTTCCTTAGGAGCTTGTGGTCTTCCTTATTTTGTCGCTGATAATTTTCAAGACCCTGATAAATTAATTGCGCGCCAAATTAGTCAATTTGAAGCAACAGGGATTATTATTCATCCAAATAGTCAAGTAACAAAACTTGATCCGAAAAATAAAATGATTACATTTCTTGATGAAAATCAAGTTGAAAAAACCGATTTCTATGATGAAGTCGTAATTGCCACAGGAGCACGACCAATTGTTCCTAACATTATGAATGTTAATCATCCAAAAGTGTTTACTTTAACAACGCTAGAAGATGGTGTTCGTTTTAAAGAAACCTTAGCTACAGACCAAACAATTCAAAAAATCGTTGTGATTGGGGCTGGTTTCATTGGGTTAGAAATGTGTGAGACCCTACGACATTTGCAAAAAGATGTCACATTAATTGAAATGGCAAATAATGTTGTTTCGAAACAATATGATGAAGAAATTAGTGCCATGATTAAAGCCGAATTAATTAAAAATGATGTTGAAGTATTATTAGAAGAACAAGTGACAGAAATTTTAGTTAAGGACAGCGAAATAGTTGGGGTTAAATTAGCAACGGGAAACATTGTAGACTGTGATGCAGTATTATTAAGTGTTGGTTTTATTCCAAATACTAGTTTTTTACAAGAAACAGGCTTAAAAATGCTAACAAACCATGCAATCGTTGTTAATGAACACGGTCAAACAAATCTTGCTCATGTTTGAAGTGGGGGCGATTGTGCTACTTCAAAAAATTATTTAACGGGGGAAGACATTTACAGCCCCTTAGCAACTGTTGCTTCAAAAATCGCCCGGGTAATTGCTGATAATATCACTGGTAAACCAGCAAAATTTGTCGGATCATTACAAACAGCAATTATTCGAGTTTTTGGGGTTGAAGCTGCTCGCACGGGTTTAACATCTGTTGAAGCCCAAGCAAAAGGCTATGATATTAAAACTGTTTTGATAAAGGATAAAGATCGAACACATTATGTTTCTAATCAAGGAGAACTAATGTTAAAGTTAATTTATGATCAAAAAAATGAAATAATATTAGGAGCCCAAATGGTTGGAAGCAATCAAGCGGTCTTACGAATTTATGGTTTAGTTGCAATTATATGGAATAAAGTTAAAGTTGATAGTATTTTAGAACAAATTGACTTACCATATGCTCCACCATTTTCTCGGACAACTGATATTATTCATATTGCAATATCAAAATTATTAAAATAAAATAATAGCGAAAAGGAGAAATAACAAAAAATGACAATTAATTTATTAGCAGATAATGCAGGGTCTAGTATTCTAAATGACTTTTTAGCGTTAGGGTCTTGGCAGACACTTGTTGCTGTACTTGTTTTTTATGCAGTTATCATTCCATTTTTTATCCTAATTAATCGTTATAAAGTTAAATTTATTTATCGAATTTTAATGGGATTAGGAATTGGGTTAGTTTTCGGGATTGTTATCCAAGCAATTATTGGTTTTCCCCAAACAGCTGAAGGCTTAAAAGAACATACTTGAGTAATGCAATTTAATATTTGAGCAAACTTATTAAAAGAAATCTTTATTAATGGAATTTTATTATTAACAGTTCCAGTCGTATTTTTAGCGATTTTCCGAATCACTGCTAAACCAGGGCAAAAAGGAATTGGCCGTATTACTTTAAAAGGAATTGGGTTATTATTATTAAATGTAACTTTTGCCTTTATTATAACTTTCTGATTAGGAATTTTATTTAAAGTTGGCGCTGGAATGGATCTTGATTCACAAGTTGAAGGAAATGATCCAAATGGTAACCATGAAACAAAACCATTACCACAAATTATTTGGGATTATATGCCTAAAAACTTTATTGGAGCATTAGCTTTAGGAGTTATTATTCCCGTGATGGTTTTAGGAGCAATAACAGGGCATTCGGTTAAAATGCTAAACAAACGTAAACCTGAACAAATGGCACGAATTCGTAATGCAATGGATACAGGTTGAGATTTAGTTATTTCAATGTTAATGACATTTATGAAAATCATGCCAATTGCCGTTATTTCAATGATTACAACAGCAATTACTTCACGACCAATTGGAGCCTTAGCAACAATTGGAAAAGTAATTGGATTAGGATACTTATCATTATTAATTTCTGTTGCCTTCTTAACATTGATGTTATTCTTATTTGGTTTCCGTTTGAAAGGATGATGAAAAGCAGCTTGAAAACCATTGGTACAAGCGTTTGCAACCCAATCTTCAAATGCAACATTACCTGTTGCAATGGAAACATTGAAAGATGATATGAAAGTTGATGATAAAGTTGTTTCAACAATTGCGCCACTTTCGACATCGTTAGGTCTGATGGCCTGTGCTGGGGTTCAAGCGGGCTTAGTTACTAGTTTTTTATGAACTGGTAGTGATAAAATTGCAAGTGGCTTTAGTGGTGGCTTAGCAGTCTTCTTTATTATGTCTTTAATTATTTGTTTAATTGCTTCATTAGGAATTGCCGGAATTCCCGGAACAGCCGCAGTTGTTACTAGCGGGGTTTTAGGTGGTTTAGGATATGCTTCTATGTTTGGACCAGTTTATGCAATTATTGGGGCTTTAGATGGCTTATTTGATATGGGTCGAACAGCTGTCAATGTTGTCGCCGGAGTAGCTGTCGCCTCCATGACCGCGAAGACGGAAGGGTTGATTGGCGAAGATAGTGAAATTCTATCAGCTAAACAATTAGCAAAACAAAAAGAAGTTTTATCAAACCGAATTAAAAAAGATGATTTAAAAGAAGCAAAACAATTAGCTTTAAAAGAAAAAATGGCGGCGAAAAAAGCCAGACATGCGAAATAAAAAATTAACATAATTATGTTAATTTTTTTTATTTTAGCCGGAGATAGGAAAATAAGAAATTGGTAAATGTTGGAATATCTTCTTGAGGTCCTAAAAACCCTTATTTTATTGCGTTTTTTAGGGGTATTTTTCAACTTTTCCCCTTATTTTTATTGGTAATTAATTGTATCATTTTTTTCAAAAAAATGATATAATTTATTTAGAAATTTTATTTATAGCAAATAGAGGTAAAGAAAATGAAAAAAAATCTTGCAATGATAAACAAAACAGAAGATATTAAGTTAGCAGAATTAAACAAACAATTTATCTTGCCAGATCAAACACCGGAAATGTCAAAAATTTTAATTAAAAGTTGAAAAGCTTCACAAGAATATCAAAAATTAATGAAAACAACAGACAAAAATTCAGGAAAAACAACAGATCTATCTCAAAAATACCAAGCGCAATATTTAAAATTTGTTAAAAACCTTTTGGGGGAAAAATTAACAGAATCGAAGGGAACAACAGCACCAACAAAACATTTACGTAACGAAAGAAAGTCAGAAAAAGTTTTGCATTCAAATGCTAGCCCACAAATTAAGAAAGTTAACCAAGTCCCGCTACCATTAATTAATAATAGTTCATCGGAAACTAATGCTTTTATGTTTAACGAAAAAATTAAATTAAGTGCCAAAAATAAAGGATTAAGTAAAACACAATTAGAATTATTAAAAAGCCGTAAGAATGGGAAAAAACAACTTAGCTTAAGCAATCTTAAGAATTTGAATGCTGAAACATCAAATGAAAACGTGCAGAAAAAGGATTCACTATCATCGCGGGTTGCTGATCAACCTCACACAAATTTTTTTGATGAAATGTTAGCAAATAATGATAACACTAGTTTGGAAAATAAGGAATTAGTATCATTTAATGAACGAATTAAATTAAAATCAAAAACATTTGGGTTAAATAAAACACAATTGGAATTATTAAAAAAACGAAATAATGATGTAAAAAACACTAGTTCAGGATATCCTCAAAGGTCAAAGACTTTAACATCAGGTGAAAATAGTCAAAAAGACGCCTCATTACCATCACCTTTTAATGAACAACCAACCACAAATTTTTTTGATGAAATGTTAGCAAATGAAGATAATGCTATTTCTGAAAATAAAGAAATTGTATCATTTAATGAACGAATTAAATTAAAATCAAAAACATTTGGGTTAAGTAAGACTCAAGTTGAACTATTAAAACGTCGTGATAGTGTTAAACCACAATATAATAATGATCGTCTTGCCAAGACTGGTGTAAAGACAAACCTGGAAGTTGAAACTCATCAGGAGCAAGAAAGTCTTAATAAAATTAATGTTATTAATCAAAACTTTAAGTTATCACCAGGACAGTTAAAATTAATTGCTGGTCGGGATTTAACTCCCCAACAATGAAAAGAATTTATTGGTTCATCACAAAAAAAAGGTGCTGAACCAGCTCCACGTCGTAAACGAGTGACAACTCAAGAAATTTTAGCGAAACAAAAACAAATTAGTGGTGCCGCTTTCAAAAATACCCTTGGTAAAAAACGGATTTTTGATGGCAAAGTTATTTCAAATTATATTGCTGAATCAACGGCGATTAAAACAGTTATTAAATCAAATCCTAATAATACAGAATTGGATAATAATAAGCTTTTAGAAATTAAGTCTTTGGTAATTTCAAATGAAGAAAAACTTAAAAAAGAGCAACAGACTATGGCAATGGCATCATCGATTTCCGATGACATTAAAGCTGAACCAAAAATAACTCTGGGTAAAGAAAATAAAGTTATCGAGGAAAAATATGTTTCAATTATTGATCCAAAAAAACGACCAAATTTAAAAAAATTAAAATATGGGGAAACATTCAATAATGCTAGCAAAGATAACGAACAAAATGATATTAAGCAAGTAGGGAAAAGAAGTTTAAGAAAAACAAAAAAAAGTAGTAAAAACATTGATAATGAGGAAAGTTTTGCTCCAAAAGAATTACCAGATTATCAAATTGACTATTTTAATTTAGAAAAACGACCCGACTTAGACAAGGATTTAACAAGAAATATTTATACCTATGAGGGTTATCATCCCAAAGAAATTCGCGAAATTGAACGCCAATATCTAAAAGAGGTAAATGAACAACAACAAAAAGAAAAATTAATTGCTAAGAATTTGAAAAAAACTGCTCGGCAACAAAAACATTTAAAAAATAAATATGTTAAACCACAACCATTACCTAAAATTTTAATTGATAAATATCAAAAAGAAGGGAAAAAGGTTATTAATGGGATGTTAATTGATGAATCAAAACCAAAAAAATAACTCAACTATTAAACAAACTATGATTAATGAGGTGAGATAATGAGCACGAAACAAAATGAGATGGAAATTCAAAAATTAATTAATAAGTATTTTGATGAAGTGATTACCTCAAGTGGAATTGATGCAACAAAACGACCAGATGTTGCTTTACAATGAGCCAAAGAAAAGGAACTGTGATCAAAAGAGCAAGACGCTGAATTACAGCGCCAATTACTGCTTCAACTTGAGCAAGCAAAATTAGCTGGAACAAATCAATCATTGATCAAAAAGCACTTAAAATTAAAAGATTTACAGCAAATTAGACTCCAAGAATTAAAGTTACGCGAAGAGTATTTAGCAACTTTAAATCAAAAACAAAAATTGCCGCGAATCACAAAAAAAGATTTAAATGCAGATGTTAAAATTAACCAAGATTCTGAACAATTAAACCAAGAAATAATGGCTTTAAAAAAGAAAAAAGCAGTTGATGATCAATCATATGGCACAATGTTTATGCAACAAATTGCTAAAACATTAATCGATGAATATGAAATGTACAATCAACCCCCGGTTGTTAAACTTCCTAAAGTGAAGAAAGTAAAAAAACCGCGAAAACTATTTACAAAAAAAATAGTTTATAAAAAAGGGCCACGGTCAAAATGATAATAATCACTTTGATTATTATTTTTTTATCCCTATTTTTAAGGATAAATAAAATAAGTATAATATTATAGATAATTTATAAAAAAAATCAACATTTTAGTAAAAACTATTTAAAAAAGATCAGAAATTTTATATAATATAATAGTGAATAAAAAGAGGGTAAAAAAATGGCAAAAGAAAAAAATAGTAATCAATTATTAACAGAAAATATTAATTATGGTAATATTATTGATCCTAATCGTGATCCAGCTGAGTTAGTCGATAAAAAATTAACTCCTGGGACAATTAAAGCCTTATTAGGAAAGCTTGATAAAAATAGTCAAGAGTTTAAAACATTACAAAAAAAATATCATGATGAAGTTGCTGGTACTAAAAAACCAGGTGTAATTCGCTTAAATAATGCTTCACATTGAGAAAAAGCCCGTACTAAGAGCCAGTTTATTAATCGCGATTATCAAAATGACTATAAAGAAAAAACTGAAACAAAACTTGCTTTATTAGCAAAAAAACCAGCAAAAAATGCTAAAACTGTTTCAACAGTTAGTGCTAATGAAACAATTAAATTATTAGAAAAAACTGCAAAGGTAAAAGAAAATTTAAATCCTAAACCAGTTAAACTGAAAGCTGTTGCTAAACCAAAAAAGGAGAAAAAAACCGGGGCAGCTAATTTAATTAAACCACCAGTTCACAACGAAAAAGAGGTTACTGTTGAATTAGCAAAACAATGAAACCAAGAAGTTGTTGGTAGTTATAGCGAAGGGCGAGGAACTAACTTTACTAACAAAAATAAAGGACAAACAAAACAGGAAAATAATGAAATTCAACGTCAATATCGCCCTGTTCTTGCAACACAATTATCACAAATTAAACGTAATGGCCTATCAATTGTTGATTTTATTATTGAACCAGATGATAAAATTGAAATTGAAAAAAAAGACGATGAAATTTTAGTTCATTTAGTAAAAGACCATAAAATTGAAATTGAATTTGATGAATTTTTTGCTAAACCAGAAGTTATTGAAAAACCAACGCCAGTTAAAGTAATTCGTAAAGAACAAAAACGTTTAACATTAGAAGAACACATGTTAAAACGCTTAGAAAGTAAAGCAAAAGTAGATAAACTAGAATTATTAGAACTACAACAGTTAAAAAATCTTCGTCATATTTTAGGAATTAAAGAAGGGGATTTTGAAACCCAACGAGAAATGACAAGATCGTTGCAAACAGAATTAATTGCGGAAATCTCAGAGATGGAATTACCAGATGCTGAAGTTTATAAACAAACAGATTACAATTATGTGTTTGATGCTGAGAAACGCCCTAATGTTGTTAAAAATAAAAAAGAAACATTTGAGCAACAAATTTTAAATTATTTATTAACAGTTCAAGAACAATATGACCAAGGTTATAATCGCCAAATTTCCCAAGAGTTAGCTGATTTTAATCAAGCAATTAATCAAACCAAATCAATGCTATTTAATGCAGATATTATTGAAAATCATAAACGTGCTAATAACCTTTTACGTTTATATGTTAAATTATTAAACCGTAAACAACAGTTAGAATTATTAATTTTAAATCGTCATTTATTAAAAAATACAGAGGTTAAAGCTGATATTGAAGGATTTGTTCGCTCGAAAAAAGAGTTTCAAAAGTTATTAATTCTACAAGAAACAATTAAAGACACTCGTCAACAATTAATTGAATTATTACAAGAACAAACGAAATTAGCAAATAAATTCCGTCAAGAAAACAAAAAATAGTTTATAATATTAATAAATAACAGGAAGTTATTTTTATTAAAAACAATCAGTAAATGAGGGATTATTTTGCCAAAATTAGAACTTAAAAGTCGACATGTTTACCGTCTTAAAGATGAGTCATTAATTTGTATTGATCGCAGTCATAAAAAAAGGTTATTTTTTAATTCACGTAATGAAAAAAGAAACTATTTATATTATCGAATATATTTTGAAGACCAAGTGGCAGATATTAAGCATCGTAAAGAATATGTGTTATTAAAAAATATTAAGTTAGATAATAAAGCTTTATATTTGTTTACTAATGAATTGTACCTCTTAGATTTAACCGAAAATCCTGAACCGTTAATTATTGACGAAGTTCATATTCGCTTAAATGATAATCTTCTTTCATATTCAAAAGAGTTAACCCAAGAATATAATAAAAACTTGCTTGAACAATTAATTAATAATGAAGAAGAAGAATATCGCCAAAAACGTACGAAACGGAAAAACCGCTAAGAAGAAACAATTGTTTCTTTTTTATTTTAAGGAGAATTAAGCCATGACTAAATATCGTTGAAAAAAAGCCGTAAATCAGGGTCGCCAAGCGTTAAAATTAGCGCCATTAACCTGAAAACTGGAATTAAAACCAGAAAAGTATCATGATTTGGATAAAGCCATTAAAAAGTACTTAAAAAACGTTAATTACTATTGATATTTTAAAAATGTCGCCTTTTATGATGAAAAAACAAACTTAACCTATTATTTACCCCGTCTGCTTTTAACCCGAAAACATTTATATGTTTTTAAAGCAAAAATAATTCCCTTAGAAGGTGAATTTACTTTAACCAATCCGGTTTGAAGTAAGGGTAATAAAAATATTAGTTCCCCAATTGTCACTCAACAATTTGTTATTAATCAAGTATTAGAACTTTTACAACAAAAACAGTTTTTAGCAACTTGTGTTATCAATTTACAATTATTAAAATACGCTGAGCAAACATCTTTTCAAGACATAACAAAATATAGTAATATTCATATTTTAAATACTCAAGAATTAACAGGAAGTGATATAATTAAGCATATCGAAAAATATGATGAACTAAGTTCAGATTATTTAGCTGATGAAACAATTTTTGCGTTACATAAGATTTTTACAGTCCATAGTAATAAAAAAAATCATCGGATCAAAAAACATTGATTATATTGTTTGTATCATTTAATTTAAAGGAGAATTATCGTGTCAAAACGAAAAGAACGCTTAAACGCTATTAACTTATTATATCGCCATTTTGTCTTAAATCATGATTTAACGATTACTCGTCAAGAAGCATTTGATTTTTCACAAAGTATTACAACTATTGAAGAAAGCAATAATTTTGAGCAACTATTAAAATACTTTGATGAAATTATTATTTTAATTAATCAAAATTTAGCGGAAGACTGAAATTTTGAACGCTTAAGTAATTTTCATAAGGCAACATTAGTTTATAGTACATATGAAATTAAATATTTAGCGGTTCCCCGGGCAGTTGTTATTAATGAAGCATTAGAAATATTAAAAAGATATGGTGAATTAACAGAACTGAATTATATTAATAAAGTTCTTGATCAAATTTAAGGTTAAATTTCCCCTTAAATGATTGGTAGTTAATTGTAGAAAAGAGGGAAAGAATGGCTAGTGTTAAAACATATACTGTTAGTGAAATTAATAAATATTTGAAAACCGTCTTAGAACAAGACAATAATTTAATTAACATTGCAATTCAAGGTGAAGTTTCAAATCTAACACGTCATAGTACTGGTCATCTTTATTTTACAATTAAAGATAAAGATTCCCAGTTAAAAGCAATTATGTTTAATTTTAATGCCAAAAATTTAAAATTTAATTTAAAAGAAGGTTTAAAAGTTGTCGCAATTGGAACAATTAAATTATATGAACCTTATGGCACTTATAGTCTCCAAGTCAATGTTTTAACGTTAGATGGGGTTGGTGAACTATATCAACAATATGAAGAATTGAAAGTTCGTTTAGAACAGCAAGGTTGATTTGATCAGTCCCTAAAGCAACCGATTCCACGCTTTCCAAAAAATATTGGAGTTATTACGGCCCCAACAGGAGCTGCTATTCGTGATATTATTACGACAATTCATCGTCGTTATCCCCAAGTTAATATTTATCTATTTCCTTGTTTAGTACAAGGCAAAGAGGCCACAAATGATATTGCAAATAAAATTAAGGGGGCTAATAATTTTGCTGTTAAATTAGATGTCTTAATTGTTGGCCGCGGTGGGGGTAGTATTGAAGATTTGTGAAGTTTTAATGAACTAGCAGTTGTTGAAGCAATTTATCAATCAGCAATTCCAATCATTTCAGCGGTTGGCCATGAAATTGATTTTACCTTGGCCGATTTTGTTAGTGATTTGCGGGCCCCAACCCCAACAGCGGCCGCTGAGTTAGCGACTCCGAATCAACAAGAATTATATCGTTATTTACAACAGCAACAAAAAATTTTAATTAGTATTATTAAAAACAATGTTGATAAAATCGCCCAGCAAATTGTTACGTATAAGAATAATCAAGTCTTAAAAAATCCTTTGCAAATTTATGAGCAAAAATTATATAGCTATCAGTTAATTGAAAATAAATTCGTTCATCTAAAAGAAACTTTTTTTAGTCATAATTTAAATCAAATTAAAAATTTTGAAACTAAAATAGTAACTTTAATAGCAAAGCTTTTAAAACAAAAAACCTATGATAAAAATAACTTAATAGCAAAATTAGATTTATTAAGCCCGTTAAAAACGTTAACCCGTGGTTATAGTATTACTTATTTAGAAGCAACAAAAAAAATTGTTTTTACAACTAATGCTGTTAAAAATAATGATAAAATTATCACAAGAGTTAATGATGGAATTATTTATGCCACAGTTGATAAAGTTGGGAAGGAAGAAAAAACGAATGGAACAAAAGAATAAATCATTTGAAGAAATTTTAGATGAGTTAAAAACAGTAGTCAGTGAACTTGAAAATAATCAGTTACCATTAGATTTAGCAATTGCTAATTTTGAAAAGGGGATTAATTTAACAAAACAAGCGGAACAACAGCTACAAGATATTAAGAACAAAGTAACAAAAATTGTGCAAGATAATAAAATTAGTGACTTTTCAGTGAATGAATAGGAGTTAAGATGGCCCAAATTTTTGAACGTAAAGGATGACTTAAAAAAAATAATCTGAAAATTTTGCACCGGTTAAATAAATTACAATTAAGCTGAATTATTTCTCGTCATTTTAAACCATTTGATAAAAAAGATTTAATTATTAAAAATTTTGTTTATTTACTGCGCTTAGCAAATTTAAATGAACAAGACTATTTTGATAGTATTATGTTAATTAAATTATTATTAATTTACTATCATCTTCAGCATGTTAAAAATAGTAAAGTTCAAGCTCAAGGAGAACAAATTTTAAAGGTCTTACAAGATTTAGGCGAAAAAGTAATTAATAATAAATTTGAATTTAATTGAGAAACAGAAATTTTTAAGCAAAATAATTTAAATAATAAAACAGAACGCTATTATAATTTTCACCAACTATATTCTATTATTGCCCAAATTTATGTTCAACCATTTTTACAACAAGATAATTATCAATTGTATTATAACTATGGTTATTTAGTTACTTTTTTAATTAATTTAACTGTTATGAAAAAGATTTTTAAAGATTATGAAAATGTTGATCTTTACAAAATTAAATTAAATGTTATTTGGGAATACCAATATGCCATTGCCAAAATTACGCCATTATATTTTAATCAATTTATTCAACGCAATAATTACTTTTTAAAAAAATACTAAGGAGTCACAAGAATGAAGTTAGCAGAATATTCAAATTTTAATGATTTAAAAAACCTTAAAACTAAAGCGTTAATTGAATTAGCTGCTGACCTGCGCCAAGAAATTATTGCAACAGTTACAAAAAATGGTGGCCATTTAGCTAGTAATTTAGGGATTGTTGAATTAACAATTAGTTTATTACAGAATTTTGATTTAGATAATAATGATATTATTATTTTTGATACTGGTCATCAAACTTATACTTATAAGATTTTAACTGATCGTAAAACAACATTTAAGACAATTCGGTTACGTAATGGTTTAGCTGCTTTTCAACATCCTCAAGAAAGTAAATATGATTTTTTAGCTAACGGCCATGCCGGAACAGGCTTGTCAATTGCAATTGGTTATAGTTATAATCCTAAGAATAATAATATTATTTGTGTTCTGGGTGATGCAGCATTTACAAATGGTTTAACGTTAGAAGCATTAACCCATTTAGGAACAATTGATAACAAAATTATTATTGTTTTAAATGATAATGGGATGAGTATTTCAAAAAATATTAATATTTTACATACAACTGTCAGCAAAGTGCGCCGTGGTTGATTCTATCGCTGGGGAGTTAAAATTGCAAAAGTAACAAAATACATTCCGCCCTTTACAATTTTTTGATTGGGATATTTATTAGTTGAAAAAATAGTGCGAGCCTTTGTCATTCCAAGTATTTTTGCTGGATTTAAACTAGATTATATTGGTCGGATTAATGGCCATAATTTTAAAGAATTAAAAAAAGGCCTACAAGCAGCAAAGAAAACCTCTGGATCAGTTGTCGTTCATGTTAACACGAAAAAAGGATATGGTTTTGGGTTGGAGCAAGAAGTCCAAGAGCGTTATCATTCTTATAGTTTAATTAGTCAAAAAGAACAAGAATGAAGTTATTATGTTGCCCAACAACTTGAAAGAAACTTTAATGACCAGGGAGAAAAATTTTATTTAATTTCCGCCGCAATGCAATCATCGCTATATCTCGAAGAATTTATGAATAATAATAAAAACTATTGTATTGATGTTGGGATGGCTGAAGAACATGCTGTGACCCTTGCCTCAGGATTAAGTCTTGATGGTCAAAAAGTTGTGGTAAGTATTTATTCAACTTTTTTACAACGTTGCTATGATCAACTTTTGCATGATATTATTCGTAATCATTTACCAGTTATTTTTTTAGTAGATCGTGCTAGTTTATCACCAGGGGATGGTGATAGTCATCATGGGATTTATGACGTTGGTTTTTTAAATAGTATGGGGGATTTAGCAATCATTGCCCAACCAGCAACTGATTTAGAATTTAATCAATTATTTGCTTTAGCTCTTAATAATAAAAGTAATCCATTTTTTATTCGCTATCCAAAATCAGGGATAACTTTTAACTCCCCAGATAATTTTGTTCCTTTTGGGATTGGTAGTTGAGAATATCAAATTAAAATCCCACAAGCGCAATATTTAATTATTACTTATGGAAATAACGTTATTAAAGCAAAAACAGCAATTACAGCAAGTGAAGAGCAAAAGATTGATTTGGTAAATGCTCGTTTCATTAATCCAATCGATGAAACAATGCTAGCAGCTATTTTTAATCAGCGCTATAAAAAAATTATTATTTTTGAAGAAGTGTTATCTCAAACCGGATTGTATAGTAAAATTGCTAGTTGTTTTCCCGCTGATCAACAGTTTAATTTAGTCCATTATGGTTTTACCAATGGCTTAACAAATGATTATCCAGCGGATATTACAACAATTATTAAAAATTTGATTGGGAAAAACGAAAAACAGCAATAATGCTGTTAAAATTAATTTGTTAAAGATTGATTAATGTAAAGGAGTCACAAAAAATGAAAACTTATCTTAATAAGGAAATTGATAAAACTAAAATATTATTGGCAAAGTTAACAGCAAATAACCTCGACGGGATTTTATTTTATTCACCAGAAAATCGTTTTTGATTATCAGAATTTATGTCATCAGAGGGGTATTTACTATTTAGTAAAACCCAAACAACATTATTTTTAGATGGTCGTTATATTACCGATGGTCAAGCAAAAGCAAAAAATGTTACAAATGTTGCTGAAATGATTACTAATAATCCTGGGGGATTTTTACAAATGTTAAAAGAACAATTGATAGCTAATAATATCAATAACCTTGGATTTGAAAGTAATTTTTTAACCTATCAACATTATCAAGTATTACAAAAGCAACTGGCTCCAATTACGTTAGTTCCAGTTGATTTTTCGGAATTAAGAGCAGTTAAAACAAACAAGGAAATTAACGCTTTAGCTCAAGCTTGTGCAATTGGAGATTTAGCTATTGAAAATGTTTTAAAAGTGATTAAACCTGGAATGACAGAACGGGAAGTTGAACAAGTCATTATTAATACTTTTATTAGCGCTGGAGCAGAAAAACCAAGTTTTGATACAATCGTTGCGTCTGGCGAACGAGGAGCTTTACCACATGGTCGCGCAACAGAGCGGGTAATTCAAAATAATGAATTAATTACAATTGATTTTGGTTGTATCTATAATGGTTTTTGTTCCGATACAACACGAACAATTGGGGTTGGTCAGCCTAGTGCAAAATTGCAAGAAATTTTTCAAATTGTTTATGAGGCTCAGGATGCTGCCATTAAGGCGATTAAACCAGGGGTGTTAACTTCAACAATTGATCAAATTGCTCGTGATTATATTAATAGCAAAGGATATGGTGAATATTTTACCCATTCAACTGGTCATGGCGTTGGAATTGAAATTCATGAATTTCCTCGGGTTTCTCCGTTTTGCCAAGTGCCATTAGAACCAGGAATGATTATTACCGTTGAACCAGGGATTTATATTCCTAATCTTGGGGGCGTACGGATTGAAGACGATATTTTAGTAACAGAAACTGGCTATGAATTACTAACAAAATCAGATAGAAAATTAATTTTAAAATAATGTTTAAAAATAAATGAAAAATTAGTCTTCTCATCGTTAGTTTGTTGATGCTCTTAGTAATTGTTTTGTCATTAATTATCTTAGGAACAACTGGGAAAATGATTAATACGGAATTGGTAAATCAACAAGATCAAAAGTTAATATTTCCCAACAATAATAAAATCGCCCCGGTTGAGTATTTATTATCACCATTTTATTTATTGCAATTTTCATTAGGAAATCTTTCAGCAATGAAGTTTGCCCTAGCGCCTCAAACAGTTAGTGCAACAATTTTAATAGGTTATCAAATTGGTTATATTTTATTAGTTATTGTTGCCCCAATTTTAGGAACAACTGTTATTAGTTTAATCTTAGTAATAATTTTTCATGGTAATGATAAAAGCAAAGTAATTCAAGAAGTAAAAGCACCAAAACCATCATCAGAGGAAATTTTATTAACAGAAATTAAACAAAATATGAATGATATTCAAGAGTTTTTAGTTAAACTCCATTATGATGTTAAGGCTCTAAAAAAATTTACTGGTTTAATAACACCAAAAAGTTCTAAACAATCAGCAGTAATGAAAACCCATCAAACATTTTTAACGACCAAAAAAAATGACCTAGATGGAATTTTGAAAAAACAAGAACAATTAATATCTGATCAAAATCAGGCACAAGAAAATAACCCTTCCCCAAAACTTTCTGTTGAACAAGATGCAATTAATCGCCCAGTTAGTTTGATAGAACCAAAAGAATATATTATGCCAAAACGAGAAGAAAATTTTGTTAATAATTTTCCAACGCAAGAATTTTTATCAACAAACTTACCACAAACCGAAAAAAAATTATCGTTAAGTGCAATATTTGATCGTAAGAAAGTTGACAAAGTTTTAAATGAATCAGAAGAGATTGATAATACAACAACAGTTGAAATTCAAGAAATTAATTTTAAAGACGAAGTTACAACAACTGAAACTACTAAAGAAAAGGTTGGGTTTGATTTAAATAATTATAATTATAGTGAAAAAACCGAAATTATTGATCAAAGCGGTGGGGCAATTTATCAACCAGGAGATGTCTTATTTTATCAAAATGAAGAATACAAAATTATCCAGTTAATTGCAAAAAATATTCCACAAACTGGTCAAGTTTTTGAATTAACCTTACAAAGTAATAAAGATGGTAATATTATTACAATTTATCGTAAATAGTTTTTAATTAAACATTAAAAAAAACTCATTCAATATTGAATGAGTTTTTTTGTTAAATCAAATTATTTACTGATTTATTTTTTGTTTTGACAGAAATAATGGGAAGCTGATAATGGCAATTCCAAGGAAAGTACCATAAATGATTAAAATTACCAGATTATTAGCATTAAAGGTAATTAGTAATGGTAGACAAACAGCACTAATTATTAAGCTGATAATGGCGTTACCAAAAACATGTTGGATCATCATCGCTAGATTAAAGTTATGAGCAGGAACGATTTCCGTAATTTCGGCTTTTTGTTTGCGTTGCATGATTCCCAGACTAAAACTTAGCCCAAAAAAACCGCCCGCAAGGCCCAAAATGAAGTATAGTCAAGCAAAAAAAGTGTTGGTAAATAAAGTAGTTATTAAAAAAGTACTAAATAATAATGCGAGACTAATGAAACTAATAATAGTTACTAAGAAACGATAACTGTTATTGTTGCTAATCTTCAGGGCATAACCAATTAAAAAGGCACTTTTTCGAATAAAATATAAGACTCCAATCAGGATAATTAATTCAGGGGTTATTGGAAAAACTAAAATTGGTAAAACATAACCAAAAAATTCAATTATTCCGTTTAAAAAACTGTTTGTAAATAGATATTTTAGAAAAGCTTTATTTTTTAAAAGCTCTTTAAAATTGGCATCTTTTAAATTAAAAGTAATATTTTCCCCTTTAATATCTTGGTTAGTTAAAACTAAAATTAAATTACCTAACCCCAAAACTCCTAGATAACTTCCAAGAATAATATTTTGTGTTTGATTTTTTGTCAAAAACATAATAAGAAAGGGGATTAGAATTAATGAAACTAAGCCAAGATTAAATATCAGATTGGGATTAAATTTAATTTCATTTTTAATTGCATAGCTACGCGTTATTTCCATTGTGAAGGGAACTAAACCGGCAGTAAAAATTCCAATTAAAATTAAATTAATAATAAACAACGTTAAGTAATTATTAAGATTAAAAGCATTAATAATCATTATGGTTGTTAAAAAAATGAATAAGAAACAACTATTTATTTGTAAGACTTTTTGATTACCAATTTTTATTTTTAACCGCATTCAAAGAGGAGTTATGAAAAACATCATTATTGGTATTAGCAAAAAAAGTCACATTCAGTGTAATCCGAGGTTAAAATAAATTATTGTTGGTAATAGGGAAAAAATTGTCCCCAAGAGGGCTCCTTGTCAAAAAAGCGTTATTTTCCAAGGAATCAGTTTATTCTTCATATCGTGTTCCTTTCTGTTGCAAAATATTTTTATGATTTTTTTTGCGTTGATATAAATTAACTTTTTTAGCATTTAAAAAGAATTTATTAAAGAGAAAAGGCCATTTATTTTGATATAGCATTAAAACGCGTCAAAAAAGAGGATATAAGGTAAATGGTAAAATCAAATATAAGGTAAATAAAATATCATCTTTTAAGGTATTTTGTATGAATAATGCATTTGCCGTTGCAAGATTATGAATTAAAAGTCAAACTAAATAATTAGTTAAGCGCATTCCTAAAATTAAGATTGGCATTAAGATAATTAAAATTCACCATCAGCGAATTAAATATTTTCGTAAGATAAAAATTAAAATTCCGTAAAGATTATATAGTAACATAATGAAAACCATTTCAATGACGGCACTTTCTAACAAAAATTGTAATATACTACTGATGTTAATAACCCCTAGGGCAATATTATAACGAAAAACAATTGTTGTAATAATAACCATAAAAGGTAAAAAATTAAAGCCAGGAATAAAACGAAAAACTAAGTTTAAGACAAAAGTAAAACTACTTAATAAAGCGATTATAGCTATTTCAAAAATGGGCTTAAAAGTTACACCACAATTTGAATTTTTTTCGATCATCAATATCTGTTACACTTTTTTAATCAAAGTGAAACATTGAGACTATCAGGGAAAAAGAATTTATTGTGGCTAAAATTAGATGTTGATTTAAAAAAGAATTTTTCATTTTTTTGCTCTCCATTTTTTTATGATAAATATAAAATTGTTATTAATTATTAAAATTTTTCCTTGTTTTTCTTACCTAAGTTATAAAACATCATCTCGACTTTTAAATAAGTATTTTTTCATTTGTGTTATCCTCTTTTCGTAATAATAAGTTAAATTATTACTGTTATTTTATCAAATTTTTTAAGGTTTGTTTCATCTTTTACGGTATAATTGAAATGCATAGGAGGAAACATTATGAAAAAACCACTAGTAATCATTACAGGAGCATCATCAGGAATTGGAAAAGCAGCAGCAATTGCTTTTAGTAAGGAAGGGTACCCGTTATTGTTAATTGCTCGCCGGAAAGAATTGTTAGAGCAATTACAATTACCAGAAGCAATTTGTGCCCAAGTTGATGTAACTGATTTTGAAAGTTTAAACAACGCAATTAAAGCTGCCGAAGCACAATATGGCCCTGCCGATTTATTAATTAATAATGCGGGCATAATGCCATTAGATAAAATTTATGACCAACCATTAACAGATCAATATAATTTAATTGATATTAATATTAAAGGTGTTTTAAATGGGATTCATGCTGTTGTGAATGGGATGAAAGAACGTTGCCATGGAACAATTATTAATGTTTCATCAGTTGCTGGCCGCTATACTTTTGCTAATCATAGTGTTTATTGTGGAACAAAATATGCTGTTCACGCAATTAGTGAAGAAATTCGTAAAGAATTAGGGCAATTTAATGTTCGCGTTAGTGTTTTAGCTCCTGCTATTGTTGATACGAATTTATTAACTTCGGTTAAAAATGCTAATATTTTGGCAAGTTACCAAGCAACGAAAAAAGAAATTGATAATGGGCTAAAACCTGAAGATTTAGCGGCAATGATGTTATATGTTTATCAATTACCACAGCGTATTGCGATTAAAGAATTAGTTACATCAGCAACAAATCAATTATGCTAACTAACTAAAAAATATTATTTTTCAAAAAAGGTATGATAATTTTAAAGGAGAAGAAAATGAAAAAAGCAATTGATACAATTAAAATACTAGGAGTTGAAGCAATTAATAAAGCAAATTCAGGGCATCCTGGGATTGTTTTAGGAGCAGCACCAATGGCTTATACGCTATTTACAAAGCATTTACGAGTTAATCCAAGTGTTGATAAATGAATTAATCGTGATCGCTTTATTTTATCAGCTGGACATGGGACTGGTTTATTATACCCATTATTGCACTTATCAGGATTTGACTTATCCATTGACGATTTAAAAGATTTTCGTCAAGTTGATTCAATTACTCCAGGCCATCCTGAATCACATTTAACACCAGGAGTTGATGTAACAACAGGGCCATTAGGACAAGGATTTGCAATGGCAGTTGGAAGTGCGTTAGCTGAAACGTTTTTAGCGGCAAAATATAATCAAGAAAAATATCCTTTGTTTGACCATTATACTTATGTCTTATGTGGCGATGGTGATTTACAAGAAGGGGTAACCCAAGAAGCATTATCATTAGCTGGACATTGAAAACTAAAGAAATTAATTGTTTTATTTGATTCAAATGATGTTCAGTTAGATAATATGACATCAGTTGCGCAAAGTGAAAATATTGCTGAACGTTTTGTTGCGGCAAACTGAAACTATTTAAAAGTTAAGGATGGGAATGATGTCGAAGCAATTGATGCTGCAATTAGTCAGGCCAAATTAAGTGATAAACCAACTTTAATTGAAGTTAAAACAATTATTGGGCAAGGGGCAACAAAACAAGGAACCCCAAATGTCCATGGGGCACCATTAGGCCATGATATTGAAACAGTTAAAACCAGCTTAGAATGAACAGAAAAAGATTTTGTTGTTCCAACTGAGGTTTATAGTTGTTTTGAAAAAAATGTTAAAGAACGTGGTGAAGATGCTTACGAAACTTGAATTAAACTTTATCAAGATTTTTGCCAAGAATATCCAGAGATTGGAACGGAAATTGATCGGGCAATTCATGGTGATTTTGCAATTAACCTAAAAGATTTTAGCGATTTAATTCCAACCCAACCGCAAGCAACACGTATTAGTAGTGGGACAATTGTTGATCGCATTTCACAATTATGTCCAAATTGAATTGGTGGTAGTGCTGACTTAACTGGTAGTACAAAAGCAAAAGGAGCCGATGGTAATTATAGTCACGACCATTTAACTGGCCGAAACATTAATTATGGTGTTCGTGAATTTGCCATGGGAGCTATCAATAATGGGATTTATGCCCATGGGGGATTATTACCATTTGCTGGGGTTTTCTTTGTTTTTGCTGATTATATGAAACCAGCCATCCGGATGAGTTCATTAATGGAATTACCAGTAATTTACATTATGTCGCATGATTCAATTGCTGTTGGTGAAGATGGCCCAACCCATCAACCAATTGAACAATTAGCAATGTTAAGAGCTCAACCAAATTTAAATGTTTATCGCCCAGCTGATTTTAAAGAAACATTAGGATCTTATTATCAAGCGTTTCAAACAAAACATACCCCAAGTGCAATTTTAATTACCCGCCAAAATTTACCAGAATTAAGTGATACTAGTGCTGAAAAAGTTAATCTAGGAGCATACAAAGTTTATGGTAAAGATGCAAATAATAATATTGTAATTTTAGCAACAGGAAGTGAAGTGCATTTAGCAATTGCTGTTGCCCAAAAACTGGAACAAGAAGAAAAATTACAAGTAAAAGTTGTTTCAATGCCGTCATGAGAGTTATTTGAACGACAGACAAAAGCTTATCGTGAAAGTTTAATTGAACCAACGGCGTTTAAAGTATCAATTGAATTAGGAGCAACATTTGGTTGAGAACGTTATACTTCAAATAATGGTTTAAATATTGGAATTGATACTTTTGGAAAATCAGGACCATTCCAAGATGTCTTTAATTATTTTGGAATTAGTGTTGATCATATTACCAAAAAAATTATTGATAAATTATAAAATAGAGAGTAATTATTATAATGTTTCTTTTAACTTTAAAGAATTTAATAAAAATCGTAGCAGATTATTATTAAATTTAGTAGTTAGAAGAAACATTTTTATATGGTAAAAAATAATACTGTTTTAAGACTACCTTGATATTTTCTATTAATAAGAACTATTTAAATAACGTTCCCAAAAAATAGGTGCTAATGCTCGTAACGATAGGGGAATAACAACTTGCGATAAGGGATAGGTAAAAATAAATAAATGAATAAAGTTATAAATTAAACTGTATAATCAATTACTATAACCTGGCCAAACTGAATCAGGGAAGGCAGTTGTTCAAATAAAATAGCCCCCAATTACTTGTCATAAGTAAATAATTAAAAAAATAGTGATACATAGAATAAAATAGTTAGCATAAGTAATATAATTTTTATCTTTTTTAACGGCAAAGCGCATTAATCCAGCTAGCGCTGGTGTTGTCATTGGTAAAAAATAGTCTAATAAGTATGATCAGGGGGAAATAATATAACCAGCTTGAATAAACAGTAAAGACATTAAGGCACTAATAGCTCCCGTTATTCAACCAGCTAAACTAGAATGTAGAAAAGCAATGATAATTAAAGGAATATATTTTAGGGCTAAACCGCCACCAAAGGGCAGATTAGGTAAAAAGTAGCTCTCAATGTACCCTAAAGCAATCGTAAAACTAGCAAAAAGAGCAATTAAAACATAATCAAAGGTTTGTCATTTTCAAAATCCCAATTTAATTTTGATTTGTTTTCAAAATGATTGGTCATTAATTTGTCATTTAATTTCGTGACGATAATATAAATAAACAACGCAATTAAAAGTTAAATTAATTAGATTTAAACCAATGATATTTAGCATTATAAACTGCATTTTATAATGGAGATATTCATCTTTTGTACATAATCAACTACTAATTGAGTATAAGACATTAAAAATTAAACCAAGCGTTGTAAAGGCAATTAAAAACTTTTTAATATTATCAACAGTTTCAACAGTAAGAGCTGGGAAAATTGTTATTAGTTGTTCGTTGTTAAGAGTAACAAAGATAAGAAAAAAACTTAAAAATAAGCCTAGAGAAATAAAAAGAAGAGTTTTATTGGTAATTAAAATCTTTTTTCATTGTGGTTCTTTTGTTATTGTCATAAAAAAAATCTCCTTACATTAAATTAACAATAATTAACATATGAGATTCAAATTAAGTAAAATATCTATTTTAATAATAGATGCCATAATTTGAACTTCCTCCGCTAGTATTAACTAGATCAGGTTCTAAGAGTATTTCTCAAACTTATCATTTGAAGATAAGCTACCTCTGTCAATTACAACTTTATCATACCATTATTTCTTAATTTTATTAAGAATATTTAAGTTAATTAATGTTTTGTCATAAAAAATTTGATAAAATAATCGTATAGGAATTTATATTTTTTAGATAAGGAAAACAAGATGAAAAACTGATTCAAACGCAAAAAACTTAATGAGAGCGAAATTACTAGTTTAAAAACAGCAAGCTCATATGATGATGAAATTGAAGCAGTTAGTGGCTTTCATTTTAATGATGACCCAGTTATATCACCGATTGAAAATAATGAAGTTCCAAAAGCAGAATTTAATGATAATCAAACTAATTCAAAAGGCAAACCAGAAAATATCTCAAGTATTTTGCAACAAGCACGTAATAAAATTAATGTTATTAAAAGTGAATCAAATATGAATGAACATGAAAATTTATTAGAACGGTTAGAGCAATTAAAAAATTTGCGGGACAATGCAACAGCCCAACCAAATGAATTTCAACAAATGTTAAATCAAATTAAAGAACGTAATTTTAATGATAGAATGGACTATATTATGTCACGAATTAATGCATCGCATCGTGATGACCATAAATTTAAAAATAACAAAATTACTGAAGAACAATTTGATGAGGAAGAGGTAATTATTAATGCTAATGGTGAAAAGGTTTTTGTTCCAAAAACAGCTGTTGAAAAATCTAAACCAAAACCGGGGGGAAAAGCAAAAAAAGAACCTAAAAAAATGGATGATGAAATGACAATTACCTTATCAATTGATCAATTACAAAAAATTGTCCGTGATACTGTTGAAGATGTTTTAGTAGAATTAGGGATTAAACAAAAATAAATTAAAACAGAAAGGATTTTGGAGAATGAAAGTAGCTTTATTTGGTGGTAGTTTTGACCCTTTTCATACTGATCATTTACAAATTATTAAATTAGTTAAAACTACATTGCCAGTTGATGAAATTTGAATAATTCCAACTAACCAAAATCCTTTCAAAACAAGAAAATTATCTCCAATTACTGATCGTTTAGCAATGATCAATTTAGCCGTTAATGATATTTCGTATGTCAAAATTAATAATATTGAATTGAAAAATAATGAGCCAAGCACTACTTATGAAACGGTTGTTAAATTAAAAGCAAGTAACCCTAACATTGAATTTTATTTTATTATTGGTTCTGACCAGTTACCAAAATTAGATGAATGAAATAATATAAACGAATTAATTAAAATTCAAACATTTATTATTTTACAACGCTCAGAAGAAGTTTCCCCAGAGTTATTGCAAAAGTATCAAGCTATTACGATTCCGTTTGTAAATAATAATTTTTTAGCATCAACAGATTTAAGGGCGGGAAAGAATTTAACTTTACAAATTCCGGCTATTAATAACTATATTAATGAACACTTATTATATTTACCAGAACGGTTAGAATCGCAAATGGATGAAAAACGTTACCAGCATTGTTTAAATGTTGGGCAAGCCGCCCAAGAATTAGCTACACTTTATGATTTAAATCCCCAACAAGCTTTAATTGCTGGAACATGACATGATGTGACAAAACAATGATCGCTTGAAAAACAAGAGGCTTATTTATTAAAATATGCGCCAGAATTAGTTAGTGAGCCAATGCCAACATGACATGGCTATAGTGCATATTATTATTTAAAACATGAATTACTATTTAACGATGAAGAAATTTTATCAGCGATCAAATGACATACGGTCGGTCATCGATCAATGACAAAATTAGAAATGATTACTTTTATTGCTGATAAAATTTCAAAAGAACGTCATTATGATGAGGTTGAACATTACCGTGAATTGGCAAAAATTAATTTGGAAAAAACATTCCAGGAATTAATTATTATGCAATATCAGCGGGCAGTTGACAAGCATGGGTTGTCAGGAATCGGCAAGAATATTATTAAAACAATTTCAAAGTGAGGAAAATCTTAATGAAATTAATAATTAGTGCAATGGCTGAAGAACTTAGCGAAACATTAACTAGTTTAGCAGCACAATTAATTCATAATAAAAATGGCTTAAAAGTTTATCAAAAAAATGATTGATTATTTGCTATTACAAAAATTGGTCAAGTTAATGCTGCAATTGCTTTAACAACAATTATTCAAAATTTTGACATTAGTAAAATTTTTAATTTAGGGACAGCAGGGAGTTTAATCCCAACAGTTAAAATTCAAGATATTGTTATTATTGAAAAAGCTTATTATACTTTTGCTGATGCAACAGTTTTTGGCTATCAATTAGGACAAATTCCCCAAGAACCATTTGGTTATCAAAGTGATCAAACCTTAATGACTTGTTTAAAAAAGATTGCCCCTGATGCTAAAGTGGGATTGTTAGGAACAAGTGATGTTTTTATTAATAGTTCAAATCATTTAGCACATTTAAGAGCAATCCCAGTCGAACTTACTGTTAGTGATATGGAGGGAACAGCTTTTTTCCAAACAGCTTATAGTTTTAACATTCCAATTGTTGCAGTTAAAATTATTAGTGACCAGGTTTTTTCGCCAATTAATTCGGAAGTTGAATTTAAAACTAATTTATTATTAGCAAGTAAAAAAATTAAAAATATTATTGATAATTTAATGCTATCTTGCTAACTTTTTATTATAATTTAATTAGTAGACTATAAAAACTTTTTTATCCTTAACAAACATGTTTTTCTTGGGAAGAGGGTGAATTTTATCAATAAGTTAATTAAAAATTCATTACAGTATATTTCAAAAAAACTATTAAACTATTTATCAATCTTTTTTCTATTAATTTTATCAGTTGGGGTATTTGCTGGGATGTTTAATTATAATGCTCAGTTAGATGTCTTATATACAAATGCAGTTAACAATTCAATTCGTTATGATACGCATGTCAATTTAAATAAAATGGATTTAAATAGTCGTAGTTATAATGCTTTAGCAAGTGATTGAATTGGTTTTGCTAACTTTGATCAAAAAACGATGATTTCAGATTGAATTGAATTTATTGAAAAAACAAATAATAATACCCAAGTTTGTCTTGATTCACAAAAAGGGATTACTGATCAATTACAAACTTTTATTAGTCAACATAATTTAAGTTTTAAACCTGGAAAATCATTATCCCAGTTTGTTGAAGAATTTAAAGGAGTAAATTGTAACTATTTAATTTATAGTCTAAAAAATATTTTAACAACTAGCTTAGATTCCCAAACAAAAAAACCATTAAATTGAGAACTGATGGTTGATAATAGTGCCGATTTAACAATTAATGAGACAACTTATCATCTAATTAATGCTTTTCACCATAACATAAATCAATTGTGAAGCAATAATAACTTAAACCGTGTTGATATTAGTAACAATATTAAAACAGCGACTAGTATTAGTGATGGTGAAATTTTTGTTAATAGTTATTTTATGAGTAAAAATGGCTTAAAAAATAATGATTTGCTTAATTTAGGGGTGAAAGATGGTAAACCAAATCAATTTGAAATTGTTGGAAATGGTTATCGTTATAGTGATTTAATGTTAGAAGCGTTTCGGACAATTAATGGTAATTACAATGGTTCATCTTCAACTAATTTTGCTTTGGTTTATATGACCGATAATGGCTATAAAAATATTTTTGAATATAATCCGGCTTTAACAAATAATTATCAAGCTTATATCCGCTTTAACAATAATGATAATTTTAATAATAGTTTTAAAGAGTTAAATACTTTAATAACTAACTATTTTTCAACAACTTGAAATCAAACAATTACTAAGTATGATGATTTTGGGGAACCTGGTCAACAAGAAATTTTAATTTTGATTGATTATATTATTTTTGCCGTAGTTTGTTTTGCCGCCAGCTTGGTTATTTTAACGATTATGTACTTTTTTATTAAACGTGATATTGCCGCTCAACATCAAACATTAGGGATTTTAAAATCACTTGGTTATAGTACTTGGCAATTAGCCTTAAGTATTATTGTTCCAATTGTTTTAACAATTATTTTAGGTTCAATTTTAGGTTATATTTTTGCCTTTGGGTTTGCTAGTTACTTTATTATTTTATACAAACCATTTGCATTATTACCATTTAGTGATTTTTATAACAATTGAATTATTTTTGCTGTTTTTCTGGTCACTATTCCATTAATTTTTATAATGATTTTAATGCTAATTACGATTAATTTATTGAATAAAAATCCGTTAACATTAATTAATAATCAAAAACAATTTAATAGTCTTAAAATTGGGAAAAAATTTAGAACAATTCGTAAAAAACCCGTCCTTTATTTACCATTTGGTGTCAAAATTGCCACTTCTTTTGCCCAAAAATCAATTACAAAATGGATTACAACTTTGTTAACTTTCCTTTTTGGAACTTTAGTGTTGTTTTTTGAGTTTAATGCTATTGATTTATTTAATAAATATGTTGCTAGTGTTCGAACACCGTATACCCAAAAAACAACCCAAGTAATTGATATTCCTTTTCAGTTTTCATATCAACTGGCAAATGATAAATTAGCAATAAACCCTGACCCAACTACTTTTAATTACAATTGAATTCCAGAGTCAGAAATCTTTCCAGCAGATATTGATGAAAATAGTTTTAATTGTTCGTGAGAATGAGCAAATAAATATATGCCAATTACTTTTACGGATCAAAACGACGAAGTTGGTAAAAATAAACCAGGAAACGAAATAATTAGAATTATCTCTCAACCAATGATGAATAAGTGTCTTAATGGTGATTATTTAAAACAAGTAATTAATAGTAAATCTTTTGATGAATTATTAAGCACAGTTCAATCTGCAACGACACCAGAATTATTTGTCAAAATCAAATTTTATTTACAAAATGCTAAATTACAGCCATCAATCCCAAATTTAAGTTTTGGAAAATTTATTTATGATTCAAATGATGAATTACCATTGTTTTCAACCTCAATTGAACCTTTACAATTAGAAGATAATACTAAAATCCGCCAAGCGAGTGTTATTGGTTTAGACCAAGAAACTAATTTTGCTGATTATTATAATTTTGATGATAATACTAGCTATGTTAATAATCTTTTTAAACCACTATCAAATTCAACTGCTATTCCAATTGTTGTTTCAAAAAAAATATGATATAGTAATGAAATTCCCATTACTCACCCATTTGAATGAAAAGTTAAAACTTCGCCAAAAGATTATCAAACAACCTTATTACAAGTTGTTGGTTATACAAATAATGATACTACAACCAATAATATTTATATGGATAGTAAAACTCTTCGGAGTTTATTAGGGATTGACCGAATTCCAGATCAAGTTGATAAAAAAGTTTTTGGCCAAAATCGCTTGATTTCCAAACGGAAAGAAGGCTTTCAACCTGAACATTATTTAACAATTTATTCAAAAAATGGTTTAAAACCAGAAAATTATATTTACTTTACCCCAACCTCAGCTAAAGATCAAAATGAGGCTGTAATATATGCAACGGCAATTTTAAATAATGCAAATAGTTTAATGCCCCTTGATTTATTACAAACATCTTTAGAAAATGTTTTTAAAAATGCTACTTTATTAATTCAAATTACAGCTATTTTTACTTTTATTATTGTGGCCTTTATTTTAATGGTTTTAGTTAATATTGTAGTTGAGGAAAATAAAGGAATTATGGCAACCTTAAAAGCAATGGGCTATAGTAACTTTAAAATTATGAATTATGTTTTATCATGATATATAATTGCTTTTGTGATTGGTTTAGGGTTACCATTCTTAATTTCCTTCTATGCTTGGCAATTATTAACTAGTTTTATTTTTTCTTTAACGGGTTTATTATTTGAATTAGTCTTTTCATGGCAAAGTATTGTGATAGTTATTCTAGCGTTATTTGTTCTGACAAGTGCAATTACAATGATTGTTTTAATTCGTTTACGTCGTGAACGGTTAATTGATTTGACAAAATAACATTTATTAACTGAATAAAAAAAGGTTGTTTGAAAACTTATATTTTATAAGACTGAAATTATTCAGTCTTTTTGATATTTAAATTGGAGATATCCATAATTATCGGTTTTTTATTGAAGTATAGTTTAAATATTTAATATTTTTTTATTTGGAACTTAATTTACCAATTTTTTTCATTTTTTTGATTTTTTTTTTTTTTTTTGCAAAAATAGTAATAATTTTTTATGTTTTAATATATAATTACGCCAAGTAATTAAAAATATTTATATTGTATCATTTGGAGGTGAACTGAATATGAAAAATAAAATGCAAGTATTTTACGACAATATGTGTACTAGTTGCCAACAAAAGTTTAAAAAAGTTGTTAGTGCTGTTAAGAAAAACATTTTAAAAGATTTAGATGATTTAGAATTATTTAAATGTAATATTGATAAAAACCACGATATTGATGAAGACAATGGGGTTATTCCTGTAGCTTTTATTTTCTGTAAACATGATTCTTATGCTTTCTTTTGAAAAGAGGATTTATATAATGGTGATGGATCACCCAAGTTAAATATGGTAAATAATGTAATCACATTATCACAAGCAACAATTGAGAGAATTAAAGAAAAATCAACAAATCAACAACAATTAGCTGTCATTAAAAAAGAGAAAACAGAATTAATTGCTTCAAAACTTATTAATGAAAATAGTAATTCCTTAAAAAATCATTTTGGTCGACAAATGTTAATTATGAATCGTCAACATCTTTTACATATGTCAAAGATTAAAAAACTAATTTTAAGCTTAGGTTTAGGTTTTATTTTAATTATCGGAGTAGTTGCTGGAACCTTAGGATGATATTTTACACGAATTGAAAATAAAATTGCTGGCTCACAATCATCAGATCCAAATTGACGTATTGATTTAGCAGAAGTATTAACAAAGCGTAATTTAGGACCGATTCCTGATAATAGAGAAGAGACTATTTTAAATGCTGCAGTGGCCCAAAATAATAATTTGAAAAAAGATGATCTTTATCTTAAAAATATTAAAGCTAGTAAAGCTAGTGTTTTTGTAAAATCATCAAGTAATATTTATTTGCATAATTCTTCGGTTGAAGTAAATTACTTACCAGAGTTAATAACATTAGCAACTGATGTTAAAAAAGTAAATTTTCCAAAAACTGTCACTAGCGGGACGTCAGAGGAACTATTAGATATAGTTAAAGGGTCTATTGAAAATGCTGATTTGGTTACAAGTAATGTTAAAATAGAAAATTTTAATAAGATTGGTGATGATGTCTTGCAAGTTGACTTAACTGTCATTGAAAATAGTAAAATTTATTTAAATAGTGATGTTTTAAAATTATATTTTAGTCAAAGTAATCGTAAATTATTATCAGAAGTTTTAACTGACGTTAATCTTGAGGATATTTTAAATAAAAAAGAAGATACAATCATAAATAAAATTGGGGAAAAGAATCCGGAAGTAAATCTAAAAGCAATTGAAGTTGAAAAGGGAACAATTCTTAATTCTTCTGCTTTTATTCAAGTATCGACAAAATATAATGAAGATTACATTTTAGATACTGACCCAATTCAAGTTAATTATCGTGTATTTAATAAAGATATTGGTACTGTAATTAGTTCAATACCAACTACTGATTCAACTGAGTTTAATGATGCTACAAGTGGTAATGGAATATTATATTTAGATAGTATCAAAAAAATATTAGTTGGAACAAATACTGGTTTATATTTACTTAATTCAGATGGAACATTTAAATCAAAAATTAATGATGAGATGGGCGACGACAATTCGATTAAAGCAATTGGTAAATTAAATGATAACACTATTTTAGTATCAACTGGGAGACAGACTGTATGACATTTGCATTCTGATGGTTCAGTTATTAATCAAGAAAAAATTCAGAACTCTTATACCATTACTTCTTTTTTACAATTAGAAGATGGAACCATTTTGGCTGGAGGATATAATGGGGCAATCTATCAATTAAATAAAGATGGCAAAGTAATTGCAACAGTTCAGGAAAATCTTGGCGTGGTAATTTCATCACTAGTAAAATTATCAAATAATACTATTTTGGCTGGAGGATGAAAGAATTCTATTGGAGGAAGAATTTTTCAACTAACAATGGCAGGTAAGATTATTAAAAAGGTTGGTGATTTTAAAAATGGCATTTATTCTATAATAGAATTGAAGGATGAAACGATTTTGGCAACAAGCATGCAAACAAATTATCAACTAAATGATGATGGTACTGTTAAAGAACAAGTTGAGGCTTTTCGCAAATCCGCTTTTGGAACAGTTCAACTTCCAAATGGAGATTTCTTTATGTTATCTGTTGAAGCTTCAGTTTATAAATTAAGAACTGAATAAAAAATAATTATTTTGATTATTCTGATTTATTTTTTAGTTAAATTTTAATAAATGCATGATTAAATTTTTTAATATTTGTAATGCATTTTTTACTCTTAATATCTAAATTTTATAAGGATTAAAGTATAAAAATAATTTGTTTATTAAATTTAATCCTATTTTAATAGATAGGATTTTTTTATTTTATGTTAAGATAAAAATGACCATTTACATAAAATTAAAAACAATTATACATTAGAAAATTTATCAAAGAAAATAACATATTAGTGATCAACCAGAATTATGATCAACAACGTAAATTATTAAAACGATTTATTAATTGATTATCTTTTTTTAAAAATATCAAGTATAATTAATTAGTTATGATAATTGAGGAGAAAAAAATGGAACATAAAAAAATTATTAATATTGCCGTGATTGCCCATGTTGATGCTGGTAAATCAACGTTAGTTGATGCTTTATTGCAACAAAGTGGTGTTTTTCATGAGAATGCCCAAATTGTGGACCTGATAATGGATAGTGATGCCTTAGAAAAAGAGCGGGGAATTACAATTTATGCAAAAAATTGTGCGATTAACTATAAGGATTATAAAATCAATATTGTTGATACCCCTGGCCATGCTGATTTTTCATCAGAAATTGAACGTATTATTAAAACCGTTGATACAGTAATCTTATTAGTCGATTCAAGTGAAGGGCCAATGCCCCAAACACGTTTTGTATTGCAAAAATCATTAGAATTAGGGTTACGTCCAATTTTATTAATTAATAAAATTGATAAAAAAGATCAACGAGCAGCGGAAGTTGTTAATGAAGCTTTAGAATTATTTATGAATTTAGGAGCAACTGATGAACAATTAGACTTTCCAGTTTTATATGGAATTGCTAAACAAGGAATTGTGCAAAAAGAATTAACTGATCAAGGAGAAAATTTAATTCCGTTATTTGAAACAATTATTAATCATGTCACACCATATCCGGATTTAACTAGTGAACCATTAAGAATGCAAGTTAGTTCTTTAGCTTTTGATGAATATATTGGGCGCTTAGGAATTGGGCGTTTATTTGCTGGAACAATTAGTGAAGGGCAAGAAGTGACAATTGCTAAAAATGATGGTCAATTAGCAAAAGGAAAAATTACTGGTGTTTTTGTCTATGAAGGATTAAAACGAATTAAAAAACAAACAGCGGTTGCTGGGGATATTGTTATTATTGCTGGAATTAGTGATATTTCAATTGGAGATACAATTTGTGATAAAAATAATGTTGTTGCAATGGAACCAATTACAATTGAAGAACCAACTTTAGCAATGAACTTTTTAGTTAACAAATCACCATTTGCTGGAAAAGAAGGAAAATTTGTTACAACTCGTAATATTAAAGAACGATTAGAAAAAGAATTAGAAGTTAATGTCGGATTACGTGTCCAACCATTAAGTGATTCAAGTGTTGATGGATTCCGTGTTTCAGGACGGGGAGAATTACACTTATCGATTTTATTAGAAAATCTACGCCGCGAAGGGTTTGAACTAGCGGTTTCAAAACCAGAAGTTCTTCTACGCCGTGATGATGTTAATGTCTTATTAGAACCAATGGAAGAAGTGATTATTACTGTTCCGGATGAGTATTCAGGAACAGTAATTGGAAAATTAAATTTACGTAAAGGAACAATGTTAAATATGGATATGGTCGGAACTCATACTAAGATTACATATAGTATTCCAACGCGTGGTTTAATTGGTTATCAACGTGAATTTATTAATGCAACTCATGGAGAAGGAATCTTAGTTCGTAAATTTAGTGGTTATGAACAATATAAAGGTGAAATCCCTAGTCGTGGTAATGGGGTCTTAATTGCAAATGAATTAGGAACAACAGCCGCCTATGCTTTAGGGGCGTTAGAAGAACGCGGAAGTTTATTTGTCACTCCAGGAACAAAAGTCTATGAAGGAATGATTGTCGGAATTCATAGTCGTAGTAATGATTTAGTTGTTAACCCATGTAAAAATAAAAAGTTAACAAATACGCGATCAGCTGGAAATGATGATGCCATTCGCTTATCACCACCAATCATTATGAATTTAGAAGAATCATTAGAATTTATTGAAAATGATGAATTAGTTGAAATTACACCATTAAATATTCGTTTACGTAAGAAATGATTAAATGCTAGTGAACGAAAACAATATGAAAAACAAGAACAAACACCAGTAGAATAAAAAAATAAAAACTTAGGATAATCCTAAGTTTTTATTTTTTTGAAACAATGTCTTGTTCTTTCTTCTTTGGTTCTTGTGCGATTTTTTTTGTTTTACTGCTACCACGGCTAATTTCCCCAGTAGCTAAAGATGATTTTTTCTTGAAATCAAATTTTGGTTCTGTTCCTTTTAATAAGCGGGCAATATTTTCGTGGTGGCGAGCAATTGACAAAATTGCTCCTAAAACAATAACAATATTAATTAATGCTAAACTATCATAATAGTTATTATAATTATTTGCAAGGTGGTGAAATTGGTTAAATCAAATAATTTTTGAATCAGCTAATAAATTTCCATCAAAATTAATGACACTAATACCACTAATTTGTGGGACCCAACATAAACAAGCAACTAAAAATACTGCTAAAATTGATGAAACCGAAACACGTTTTCAAATAAAGATGGTAATTCATCAAGTTCCGGCGGCTATTAAGAACAAGTAGGGGTTTGCCATTAATAATAACCCCCCAAATGATGCAACTGTTTTTCCACCTTTAAAACGGTAATAGATTGGATAACAATGTCCAACTAACACGAAGAAAGCCGGAATATAATAACTAGTTGCCCCAAAATTAACGCCATTAATATTAATACAACTAATTCCAAAAACAATAAACATTGTCACAATTACTTTTCCCATATCTAAGAAAGTTACTGCTAATCCTCATTTTTTCCCTAAAACGCGAGTTGTATTTGTTGCCCCCGCATTTTTTGAATAATAATCCCGGACATCAACTTTATACATTAATTTGCTAATTAAAATTGATCAACTAAAAGAACCAATTAAATAAGCGATAATTGACCCAATAATTGTGCCAATAATACCATAAATCTCCATTTTCTTCACCTCTATCTTTAAATCTTTTTAAGTATACTATAATAATAAATTAATTTAAAATATTTGTAAATATTACAGTTATAATATAATATATTATAGAAAGAGATAAAAAAAGGAAGTTCAATAGATGAGTGAGCAAACAAAAAAAACAAATTATGATGAATCTTCAATTCAGATTTTAGAAGGTTTAGATGCTGTTCGAAAGCGCCCAGGGATGTATATTGGTTCAACTGATATTCGTGGTCTACATCACTTAGTTTGAGAAATCGTTGATAACTCAATTGATGAAGCCTTAGCTGGTTTTTGTAATGAAATTAATGTCACAATTCATAAGGATAATTCAATTACTGTCCAAGATAATGGTCGTGGAGTTCCAGTTGGTAAACATAGTTCGGGTAAATCAACCCCTGAAGTAATTTTTTCGATTTTACATGCTGGTGGTAAATTTGGTGGTGACGGCTATAAGACTTCTGGGGGCTTACATGGGGTAGGTTCATCAGTTGTTAACGCCTTATCAGTTAAGTTTGATGTTGTGATTTATCGTGATAAAAAGATCAGTGAAATTAAATTTGAACATGGGGGAAAACTAAGTCAAAAATTAACAACAGTTGGAACCACAACAAAAACAGGAACAACAGTTCATTTTGTTCCTGATCCAGAGATTTTTAAGGTAATTGATTTTTCATTTTCAACAATTTCAGAACGAATTCGGGAATCAGCCTTTTTAAATAGTGGGTTAAAAATAACATTATTTGATGAACGAACTGAAAAACAAGTTGCATATCTTTTTAATAATGGGTTAGAAGAGTTTATTACTTTTATGAATGAGGGAAAAAAAACAATTACTCCAATTATGTTATTAAAAGGAAATGAAAAAAATATTGATGTTGAAATTGCAATTCAATATTCAACTGAATTTAATGAAAACCTTTTGAGTTTTGCCAATAATGTTAAAACAAGTGAAGGGGGTTCCCATGTTGTTGGATTCCGTAGTGGTTTAACACGCGTAATTAATGACTATGCCCGTAAAGAAGGGTTATTAAAAGAAAAAGATAAAAACTTAGATTCAACTGATACCCGTGAAGGTTTGACTGCTATTATTTCCGTTAAAGTTCCAGAAAATTTAATTCAATATGAAGGACAAACAAAAGGAAAATTAGGAACTGTTGATGCCAAAAGTGCCGTCGAAAGTATTGTTACTAGTCAATTTGGGTTTTGAATGACCGAAAATAAAACTAGTGCTTATGCGATTATTGAAAAAGCCTTATTGGCGCGGAATGCTCGTGAAGAAGCTCGTAAGGCTCGTGAAGCTGCTCGTGGGAATAAGAAAAAAAATTCAGAGCGCTTATTAACAGGAAAATTAACTCCAGCACAAAGTAAAAATAAATTAGATAATGAATTATTTTTAGTTGAAGGGGATTCAGCGGGTGGTAGTGCCAAATTAGGGCGTGACCGAAAATTCCAAGCAATTTTACCATTACGAGGAAAGGTAATTAATGCCGAAAAATCAAAACTAGAAGATTTATTAAAAAACGAAGAAATTAATGTGATGATTAATGCGATTGGAGCTGGGGTTGGAAAAGAATTTGATATTGATGATTCTAATTATGGTAAAATCATTATTATGACCGATGCTGATACCGATGGTGCCCATATTCAAACATTATTATTAACTTTCTTTTATCGTTATATGAAAGATTTGATTGAAAATAATCGTGTTTATATTGCTTTACCACCATTATTTAAAATTTTTAATACTAAAACAAAACAAATTGATTATGCTTGAGATGAAAATGAATTAAAAGCAAAACTAAAAACAATCAAAGATAAATTTGAATTACAACGCTATAAAGGATTAGGGGAAATGAATGCCGAACAATTGTGAGAGACAACAATGGATCCAAATACCCGCCAATTAATTGCTGTAACAATTGATGATGCTTCATTAGCTGATAAAAAAGTTGTAACCTTAATGGGTGATGACGCCAAAAAAAGAAAAGAATGAATTGATGAAAATGTTAAATTTACTTTAGAAGATGATTTTCCAACAATTATTCAACAGTAATAGATAAGAAAGGAAACCAACATTGTGAGTGATAATGTTAAACCAGAAAATTTAATTTATACTTTAAATGATATTATGGAAGACCGTTTTGGTCGTTATGCCAAATACATTATTCAAGATCGTGCTTTACCTGATGTGCGTGATGGATTAAAACCGGTTCAACGACGAATCCTTTTTGCGATGAATGAATTAAATTTAACTTTTAATTCGAGCTATAAAAAATCAGCACGGATTGTTGGGGAAGTAATTGGGAAGTATCACCCCCATGGTGATACTTCTGTTTATGATGCGATGGTTCGTTTATCACAAGACTGAAAAGTTCGTTATCCATTAATTGATATGCATGGAAATAATGGTTCAATTGATGGGGACCCAGCAGCGGCGATGCGTTATACCGAAACAAGATTAAGTGAAGTTGCTAGTTATTTATTACAAGATCTAGAAAAAGATACTGTGGCTTTTATTCCAAACTTTGATGATTCTGAACAAGAACCAGTTGTTTTACCAGCGTTATTCCCAAACCTATTAATTAATGGGGCCACAGGAATTGCAGCTGGATATGCAACAAATATCCCACCCCATAATTTACCAGAAATTATTGATGCAACAATTTTTTATTTATCAAAACCAACTTGTCGTTTGTCAGAGTTACTAAAATTTATTAAAGGCCCTGATTTTCCAACGGGAGGAATTGTCCAAGGCAAACAAGGAATTATTGATGCTTACCAAACAGGAAAAGGAAAAATTATTATTCGTAGTAAAATTACTAATGAAAACAATAATTTAGTTATTACTGAAATTCCTTATGAAGTTGTTAAACAAGATTTAGTTAAGAAAATTGATGATATTAAATATAATGAACCAGGCTTGAATATTAAAGAAGTTCGAGATGAAACTGATCGAACAGGATTACGAATTGTTATTGAATTAAGTAAACAAGCAAATTATGAAACAGTCCGTAAATACTTATTGAAAAATACTAACTTGCAAGTTTCATATAACTTTAATATTGTTGGAATTGCTAATAAACAACCAAAATTACTAGGACTAAAAGAAATCCTTGGTTATTATGTTGCTCACCAACAAGAGATTGTCACAAACCGTTCAAAATTTGAACTTGCTAAAGCAACTAAACGTTCAGAAATTGTTGATGGTTTAATTAAAACAGTTAGCATTTTAGATGAAGTAATTGCTGTGATTCGTCATTCTAAAGATCGCCAAGATGCCATTAAAAATTTAGTGGTAAAATTTTCATTTACCCAATTACAAGCGGAAGCAATTGTGCAGTTACGTTTATATCGTTTAACATCAACTGACATTTTACAATTACAAGCTGAACAAAAAGAATTGAAAAATTTAATTACAGAATTAGAAGCAATTTTAAGTGACATTAATAAATTAAATAGTGTTATTGTTGAACAATTAACATTAATTAAAAATAAGTTTAATGCTCCTCGTCGTACTTTTATTGAAGAAGAAATTGAAACAATTGAAATTGAAAAAACTGAAACAATTATTGAAAAAGATTTAAATATTTGAGTATCATATGATGGTTATATTAAAGCATTAGAAAATAATCAACTAGCGCGTTTGGCAAATGAAGATTTTAAACGTAAGCCAAATGATCTTTGAATTGCTGATTTACAAGCTAATACCTTAGATAAATTATTATTAATAACTTCAAAAGGAAATTATGTTATTATTCCGGTTTACAAAATTAAGGTTTCAAAAATTAAAGATATTGGTGAACATGTTAATACAATTTCGGAATTACCAGGGGAAGAAAAAATTATTGGTTGTTACTTATTAAATGATTTTAATAAACCTGATAATTATATTATGTTAGCAACAAAAAATGGAATGATTAAAAAAACAGCTGTCCCTGATTTTATGGCAACGCGAATTAGTAAAGCGATTCGTGCGATTAACCTAAAAGGAGATGATGAAGTTGTTAATAGTCAATTAGTGACAAAACAACCATATATTATTATTGCCACAGCAAATGGTTTTGCTGTTAAATATAAAGCTAGTGAAATCCCAACTTTAGGATTACGAACAGCTGGGGTTAAGGCAATTAATTTAAAAGATGATATTGTCGTTAATGCTGGTTACTGTAAAGATGACTCAATTTTATTGTTGACCGATCATGGAACTGCCAAACGAATTGCCACAACTGAATTAGCATTATCAGCTCGGCCAATTAAAGGTGCTCGTCTGTTTAAACAAAATAAAAAATCACCAGAATTAGTTAAATTATTATTTATTGCAAAAAATAAAGATGTCTTAAATGTTTTAAATGCAAATGATGAAATTAATGTTTTTAAAGTTGATAAATTACCTGTAACTGGATTAGCATTACCAGCTGGTGAATTTGAGTTAAAAAACATTGTTAACGCCGTAATTCCAACATTTTATGATTTAAAACAAATTCCATCGGTGGCAAGTCCAACTGTAAATCCGAGTGAACCAAAACATCCTAGTCAAGCTGGGGTTAAAAAAGCCGTTGCTGCAAATCAAAAGCAAAGTAAAGCTTCAGTAACACCAGCAAAAAGTTCAGTCTCAACACCAAGTAAAGTAGCAAGTGAAAAAGGGGCGATTAAAGATCAAACATCGATTAGTAAAAATGATGATGAAGTTGACCTCAACCCGCAAAACAAGATAATGATAAATTTCAATGAGCCTGTTAAAGAAGATGATACAACAATTAGTAACTCTCTTTCATCAACACAAATAGTTGAAGAAGTGAAACAAGAAGGAAAAAATGAAGATTCTGTTCCTTCAGTTCCTGATGTGGCTAACAAAGTAAAGCCACAAACTGTAACAACGACAGTTGAGAAATTATTGGCTAAAAAGGAAGAACAAAAGCAGCAGGTAAAATCTGCGGAAAGTATTTCACCAGTTTCAGAAGTTGTTAAAGCACCAGAAATAAAGGAACCTGTTAAAGCGGTTAGTCCAACTGAATTTAAGTTAAAGTCATTTGGAAAAGTAACAACGACAGTTGAAAAATTATTAGCTAAAAAAGAAGAACAAAAACAGCAGATAAAATCTGCGGAAAGTATCTCACCAGTTTCGGAAGTTGTAAAAGAACCAGAAATAAAGGAACCTACCAAAACGGTTAGTCCAACTGAATTTAAGTTAAAGTCATTTGGAAAAGTAACAACGACAGTTGAAAAATTAGTTACTAAAAAAACAATAACATCAGAAATACCAGAACCAGAAAAATTAATTAAAGTTGATTTTACCAATAAAAAACCAACTAACAAAAAAGTTGATAAAACACAATTTAAAAATGATTTGGCAATTGATGAAACAAAAGAATTGCAAATTACCTTTGATGATTTATTAAAAGAGAAAAAATAGCTAAATTTTAGTTATAATTACTTTATTAAGGAAGGTGCCAAAATGCAACAAGAAAATAAGTATTTAGTCAAAGCAACAAATATTTCAAAAATTTATAATCATGAGCCTGTTTTATCAGATATTAATTTAGAGGTGAAAAAAGGTGATCGGATTGGAATTGTTGGGCCAAACGGGAGTGGGAAAACTACTTTATGTGAAATTTTAGCACAATTACGTCGTCCTTCCAGTGGTCAAGCCCTAAAAGAATATGGCGTTCGGATTGGTATGCAATTACAAGAGTCAAAATATCCAAAAGGAACAACTGCTTATGATATTTTAAACCTCTACTTAAAAGCTTATAAACTATATTTAGAGCCAGAAGTAATTTTAAGTTATTTAACAACGCTAAATGTGAAAGAATTAATGAATAAAGACATTTCAAAATTATCTGGGGGACAACAACAACGAATTAATATTTTATTAGCGTTAATTATTAATCCTGATTTAGTTATTCTTGATGAATTAGCGACTGGCTTAGATTTGGAAAGTAAAGAACGAATTTATGACCTTTTATCACAATTTCTTGGTGATCAAGAAAAAGGCTTAATTATTATTTCTCATAATATGGATGAAATTCAAAATTTTTGTGACACCTTAATTTTTATGGTTAATGGCGTTATTCAAAAAATTAGCAACGTCCAAGAAATTGTTCGCGAATTTGGGACAGTTGAAAAATTTGTAAAAGAAAAATTTAAAGAGTATCAAATTCAACCAACTAATATTAGCAATAGTAATTTAAATCAGGAGGTGTCAAATGATAAATGAGCAAAACAATGAAAAAAATACGTTGATAAAAACAAAAAATAGTTTATTAGTTAGTGAAAATATTAATATTTTAGCGCTATATCGTTTTTTTATTAATTATTTAAAACGTCAAAAAGTTGTTGCCATTTTCACTTTAATTATCATTCCCTTAGCAATTGTTTTTCAAGGTTTTTTTAATGGAGTAAAAGGATTTTATGATTTAAAATTAGGAATTACCTTTATTGCAATTGGCAGTGCCATTTCGATTTATGTTATTGTTGGATTTTTATTAGATTTAAAAATGTCCGTGATTTATAAACGAATTGGGTTATTAGGAATTAAACCATTTGGTTTTATTTTAATATCATTGTTCTATTGTTTAACCCTTGTTATTATTACTGATCTGTTAGTTTTAATTACAAGCATTATTATTACCGCTAGTTTAAAATTGAATTTTAGCAATGTTTTTTCAATAATTACTTTATTAGGTTTTGTTTTATCAATTTTTTCAACGATTTTTGTGACTTGTTTAATTTTGATTTTTGTTGTTTTAGTTTATTCACGTTCAATGCAAACCTTAATTTCAACAATTTTCAGTTTAATTTTTGTGGGGGGAGCTTTTATAATGGTGGTCTTTATTCCAATGGCTTTTGGCAATAATTACACCACAGTTATTACGAGCCCATTAGGAATAGGAATTTACTTTAGTATTATTGGGGGATTAATATTATTATCAGTGCTAAGCGTTTGAATTAACTTACGAATTTTTAAATGAGATAATTAAAAGGTCTATTGACCTCTTTTTAATTTTTAAATTAGTGCTAAAATTACCTTAACAAAGGAGAAGACAATTATGATGACATTAAAACTTTATGTTCCCGAATTAAATTGTAGTAGTTGTGCTAATGCAATTGAAAAAAAATTACAAAAAATAGTTGCGATTAAATTACTAATTGGGGTGGCAACAAAAACAGTTACAATAACTTTTAATCCCAATGAAATTAGTAAAGATGATATTTTGGCAAAAATGAAAAAAACTGGTTTTGATTATGATGAATTATCAGCAGAAATGGTTTAAGTTAAACAAATGGCTAACCAACAAAAGCGAAAATGATCAAAACGCCAAATTAGAAATACCTATGAATTAGTTCTGGCAATTTGCTGTGATTTACCATTATTATTGGCAATGATTCCAGGGTTAAACGTACTACATAATCAATGATTACAATTAGGGTTAACAACAGTTATCATGTTTTATTGTGGTCGCAATTATTACCTTAATATGTATCGGGAAATTTTTAAATGACATTCAATTGGGATGAATACCTTAATTGGAATAGGGACCTTAATAGCCTATGGGTATAGCATTTATATTATTGCTAGCGCTAGTGCTTATATGTTGTTGTTTGAAGTTGCTGGAACTATTATCACAATGATGCTAATTGGTAATTTAATTAATACTAGTGTGCAACAAAAAGTAACGGTGGGGATTAAAGATGTTGTTTCCTTGCAGGCCCAAAGCGCAAACCTTGTTGATGAAAATAATAATATTACCGTAGTTAATACCCGCCTTGTTAAACTTAATAACTTATTACTAGTTAAAAAAGGCGAGCAAGTACCAGTTGATGGCGTAATCACGTTGGGTGTTAGTTATCTTAATGAAGCAATGCTAACAGGGGAGAGCGCAATTGTGACAAAAAAAGTTGGTGATCATGTTATTGGCGGGACCATTAATATGGGTGAACCCTTTTATTTCAAAGCGCAGAAAGTTGGGGCCGACACTGTCTTAGCTAATATTTTACAAAAAGTTGATGAAATTCAAAGTCAAAAACCAAGAATGCAACAAATTGCTGATCGAATTGCGAAATGATTTACACCTTTTATTTTATTAATAGCCTTGGCTACTTTTTTAGCCCAGTATTTTTATTTTAATCCCGCAAATTTACCAAAGGGGATTAACATTGCAATTACAGTTATTGTTATTAGTTGCCCATGTGCTTTAGGATTAGCAACCCCCTTAGCAGTAGCTGTTGGTTTTGGGAAAGCAATTAAAGAGGGAATCATTTTTAATAACACGAGTGCTTTTGAAAAAATTAATAAAATTGATGCAATTGCGTTTGATAAAACAGGAACAATTACAACAGGAGTCTTAACAGTTGAAAAAATTATTGGTTCTGTAGAGAATTATCGTTTTATTTATCAATTAGAAAAACTATCTGCCCACCCAATTGCTAAAAGCATTATCGCTTTTTTTGGTGAAAAGAGTTTTCCTGATCTTAAATTTACAAATTTTACCGAACAACCTGGAAAGGGTCTAACAGGAGAATATCAAAATAAAGAATATCAATTATTAGAATATTCCCATGCTGTTGAAATGCAATATCCTAATATTGTTAAAAACGAAGTAGCGTTATTAAAACATCCTAATGCAACATTAGTTGCTTTAACTATTAACAAAACAATCACTAACATAATTATTTTAACTGATCAAATTCGTAGTGATGCCCAAGTAACAATTAGTAAATTTAAAAAACAAGGAATTGAATTACATATGATTAGTGGGGATAATCTAACCAGTGTTAAAATAACAGCGGATGCTTTAGGTATTCCAAATTATCATGGCCAAGTTGACCCAATGTTAAAAGCGCAAATAGTTAAAACAATTCAAGATAGTGGGAAAGTGACAGCTTATGTTGGGGATGGAATTAATGACTTAGTAGCATTACAACAAGCAGATTTTGCCATTGCGATGGGAGAAGAAAATGCTGGGGCTGTTAATGGTAGTGACATTACAATAATTCGACCAAGTATTTTTAATATTTACAAAGCTTTTGTTTTGACAAAATTAACAAGAAAGATTATTTGAACAAACTTTTTTTGGGCTTTTAGTTATAACTTAATTACAATTCCGTTAGCTATGGTTGGGATTATTCCACCAATTTTGGGGGCTGTTGTAATGGGCTTTAGCCAATTAGTAGTGTTATTAAATTCATTGGCATTTAATCAAATTAAACTAAAATTTAAGTAAAATTAATTAATGTTATTGCAGATAAAGCAATTAAAATTTTAGTTAAAAAAATAATTCCTATAATGTAGGAATTATTTTTTGTTTTGTTTTATTATTTCATGCTATTAAACCAATCACCGAATTACCAATAAAAAATATTGTTTGTATTAAAATATTAATATTAATTATGACTGGTTGATGAGCAATTAAACTAGTTAACCCTGAAAACATTGAAAATTGTAAAAGATTTAAAATAATTCATAAAATTCATTGTTCTTTGATCCGTAAGAACATTAGCAAGCAAGCAATAATAGCAAAACTATTTACTAAACTATCAAAAAGGTGAGGTAAAAATTGATTTACGTACGCATATTCTGATTGGACAATTGCGTAATGAAAAGCTGGAATTTCATAGTACCATGGCACTGTCAAAATTGCACAAGCCCCTAGGGCTAACGGAGCAATAATTCATCATGTTGTCTTTCTTGCTTGAACGGATGATGTTTGGCCATAAACAAGAGTACGTTGTCAAGAATACCATCCTAAAAACTGAAAAGGAACATAAAAGAAAAGATTTAGTTGCGCAGTTCCAGTATAGCCAAAATCAAATGCAAACAGGCCAAAAATAATTGCATTTATTAACCCCCAAAAATAAGTACTCATCTTACCTAAACTAATTAAAAAAACATTTAAGATACCAGTAAAGCTAGCTAAACCACTTAAACAGTATAATATGGCATCAACTCATTTAGGCATATTTCCTAAATAAACTTTTGGAGTACTTAATACATTTGTAATTGTAAAAAAAGAAGGACTAGTTGTACTATTAATTAAATGGTTAAAATCAAAAAAAGATAAAAATGTTACAACTCCACCAACAATAATTAATAAAATTTTGTAAATTTTGGGTAACTCTTTAATATCTTGAATTATTGTTTTTACTCCTAAAAAATTAATTGGCCTAGTAATAGTAAATCATTGTTTATTTTTTTGTTCCATTTTTTATACCTTTTTTCTTTTTAATTTTATGATAGTATCTAATAATTTTAAGTCTTTCAGTAAACTATAATCAAATTCTATCATTTTTTAATAAGTATTGATAAATAATAATTATTTTAAAAAGACAAGTTTTTTCTAAAATTTTATTAAATTATATATATTTTTTAAAATAGGTGTAGAATATAGTTGTGTAAAGCAATTAAATATTAAATTATGAAAGGGAAAATATATAAATATGAGTAATACACAAGAAACGAAAGGGGAACAGCCCTCAAATAAATTAGTGATTGAATCTGATCATTTTACAAATGAACAGACTTTTACTGAAATATATAAATATACTTTAAAGAAAGCAAAAAATTCATTTTTTAAAACATTTTTAATGGGATTAGCTGCTGGATTATTTATTGGCTTTGGTTACATTGCCTCAATTATGGCAACAAGAGGTGATTGAAGTAACTTACCAGTCGGATTGAAAAGCTTTGTGTTTGGAATTACTTTTACCGTTGCAATTGTTATGATTATTTTTCTTGGTGGTGAATTATTTACTTCCAATTCAATGATTTGTTTAGCCGTTGTAAAACGTCAAGTTTCAGTTCATCGCTTTGTATTAAACTTAACATTTGTTTTATTAGGAAATATTTTGGGATGTGCAATCTTGGCAATTATTACTTATTTTGCTGGATTTTTAAAAAGTGCTGATTTTTTAAATAACACAGTTGGAATGATTGAATCAAAACTGGACCATACTTGATATGAAAATTTTGCTAGTGCAATTTTATGTAATTTTTTAGTCGCCGGATCAGTATACGCTGCTCATTCAACTAAAAATACTGCAGGAAAATTCTTTCTAGTTGTTATTATCATTATGGCATTTGCAATTTCAGGATTTTCGCACGTTGTTGCTAATTGTTATTTATGAGCAATTCAACCATTTTTAGGTATTTATGGTAATAGTGCTGGTAGTTGACAAAACTTCTTAAAGTTTGGCTATACAATACAATTACCAACTCTATTTGGAAATTTCTTAAGTGGGGGAATCTTTTTACCATTTTTATACTACTTTATTTTTCGAAAAGACATTCCAGCTAAAATTACATTATAATATTTTGTAAAAAAATATCAAAAAGATTAGATTAATCATAATATTTTTGTTATGATATATCTGTTGGAAATATTCTAAAAGAAATAAGCAGAGAGGGTGTTAAAATGCGTGAAGGAGTAATTTTACGTTGCGATAATTGTAAAGAAGAAAACTACATTGCAAAGCGTGATAAGAAAAAACAACAAGAAAAACTTGAAGTTAAAAAACATTGTTCAAAATGTAATGCACATACATTACACAAAGAAAAAAAATAACTCTTTTAATGAAAGAGTTATTTTTTTATGTTATAGTTATAGTGGAACTAAAAAGGGTTGTTGGTTACTTTGAACTAACAAGAAAGGAAACGATAAATGTCAACTTTAAAACTTGATACTAAAATACAAACTTTATTAAAGTTTTTATTAAACTTAAAATTAAACTTTGTAGCAATTTCAAGAATTTTAAAAACCAGAACTGATATTACTTTTGAACAAAAAAGTTTATTGTTAAACATAATTAAGGATAAACAAAATTTACAAGTACTTGTTAAAGAACGAATAAGTATTAAAAAAAATAATAGAAAAGTTAATCAAACAACCAAAAATGATAAAAAAGTTAATATAATGGCCCAAACAATTGAAAAAGTAAAAAGTTTGCGTAATGCAAGTAATAATTATAATAAAATGGGGCAAGGACAAATTAGTTGAATTAATCCATATTATAATCTTAAAACTTTTCAGAAGGGAACAATTTTAAGAACAAATTAAAAAGTAAAAACTATTTTGCTTTTTTTTTTTTTTTTTGTTAGAATTTTAATTGTATTATTATAAAAGGAGAATTAAATGACAATTTTTTCACAAATCTTAGCAATTATAATTTCGATTCTCCTTCTAATGAGTTTACATGCTTTTCCTAACTTTTATGCCAAAAAAAATGTTCGTAATATTGTTAGAATTATAATATTTCTTTGAATGAGTTATGTACAAATTCAAGTTTGCTATCAACATGTTTTAAATAATAATTTTCAAACTCCAGGTTGATTTTATTTAGAATTATGTACTTTATCTGGTTGAATAACTATAATTTTAATGGTTTGACCTAATAAATTAATGTTACAATGCTTTTTCCCATACGCAATTTTTGGCCCAGTATTAACATTAATTGTCCCAAATAATTACCCACTTGTGACTGAATTATCATTTTATCGTTTTTATTTTGGGCACACAGCAATCTTATTTGGCTTTTTTTATCTTTATTGATATGGATTTACAGATTATCATTTTTCAAAAGACACTATTTTAAAGAGTATTATTAGTGGTTTAATTACTATTATTGCTGTTGAATTATTTAATCAATACTTTAATACTAATTATATCCTTGGTGACATAGAAGGAGCTTTAGGAATAAAATTGACCCGACCATTCTTATTTTTACTAACGATTGGGGTAATAGGACCAGTTTTAATCTTTTTATCATATTTACCAATTTATTTTTTCAAACCAATTTATGATTTAAAAAATGATCAATTTTATCATTCCACTTGAATCCAGCTGGTCACAGCAAAAATTATTTTAAAAAGAAAACAATTATAGTTAATGTGTTAAAATAATACCATTAGATTAAAAATAAAGGAAAATAAGAATACTACTATGCAAGAATTTTTTACCCGATTTTATCGTAATACTTCCAAACGACCATTAGCATTATCTGGAGCTGCTTTAGGAACAGCCACAATGGGAAATGCCTGAGGAATGTTTAATGAAACTGATCTTGTTTTTTCATTTGGACTTAGTTGATTAAAATACATCACAATTAGTTTTGCAATGTTAGTTGTCATTTTAATGTTATTTAAGTACTTTTTTGCCCCTAAAGATTTTATTTACGATTTTAAACATCCAACATTAAGTAATTTTATTCCCACTATTTTAATGACATGTTTTGTAATTAGTGGTTTTTATGGTCAAGTTAATTTGCCGATGGTTCAATTAATTATTTGATTAAGTTGTATTTCTCTCCATCTAATTTATATTATTTGTTTTACAATTTATCATGTGATTCATTTTTCGTGAAAAAATTATTTAGCATCATGATTTGTTCCCCCAATTGGAATTGTTGTGGCTTGTGTAATGTCAAAAGGGGTTGGGGCCAATATTAGTTTAGAATTTAGCCAAGGCATCCATCAATTATCACAATTTTGTTGATACCTAGGCTTAGGATACTATGTTGTTATGTTACCATTAATGATTTATAAATATAGTTTTACAACTCATCTTGAGCATAATAATTTACCAGCTTATGGGATTATGGCAGCACCCCCAAACCTTTTATTAGCAGGTTATCTTTCAACTTTTAGTTATACCCAAATTGCTAGCCAATATAATTTAGTTATTTTTGGTCTTGCCCCACTAGCAATCTTTTTTACAATTTGTGTTTATATTTCAATGTTTAAAACCTTTCAGAAAAAATTTATGCCATTATTTGCTTGTTATACTTTCCCATTAGCAATTGGGATGGTAGCAATGGTCAAACTAAGTACATGAATTATTACTATTTTTCCTAATGCATCACAATTAGCAGCAATTATTAAAGTATGAGCTTTAATTGCGACAATCACTGGAACAACAGTTATTTTATTTGTTGACATGGGATTAATTATTTTTAGTATTTATCATGTTTATTATCGCCATGATAATAAAGTTGTTAAAAATAAATTTTTAAAATATTTTATTTAACAAATAGCAATAAAGATTAAAATGATATAATAGAAAAAGTTTATGAAATAGTATTTTAGGAGAAAAAATGGAAAAACCAGCAAACAATTTACAAAATGAAGCAAAAATGTCTTTTCAAGAGTATAAAATCTTAGTTACCAAGGATGATATTATTAAATTTGAAAAAAACTTAAAACCTTTTTGATGAGAAAATATTCCGGTTATTGGGACAACAATTTATGCAATTAGGACCGGAATTAAACAAAGTGAGATTGATCGGGGGTTATTACGCAAAGAAATAACAGTCGCTTATACCATTTTTGTTTTTGCTTTTTTAATTTATTTATATGGTCTCTTATATTTATTAACACCATGATTTGGTTATTGAATTAATAGAACAGGTTTAAAAAGAGCGAAGAAAAAACTAGCGGAACTTGAAAATGAAACTAAGGATCTAAAATAACATATTTGCTTTAAATTAAAATATGCGATAAGATAATGAAAATAATGAGGTGTAGAAATGAATTTTAAAAAAATCAATAACTTAAGCATTACATTTTTAATTGCAATCTTTTCTTTAATATTTATCTGCACACTTAAGCTAAACTTAACATTTATTGAATCACTAATTAAAGTTTTAATTTTACTATTTGTTATTATCATTTTTTTAAGTCAAATTAATAAAAAAAATTATCGTAAAATAATTATCTTATTAAGTATTTTGACGATTATTGCAGTGATTTCAATGACATGGTTTATCTATACTTATATTTATTTTTATTTTCTTTATAATGTTTTTTCATTAATTATTTACTTATTGCAAGCTAGTAATTTGTTCTTTTTTGGTATTTTTATAGCCTTATGTATTGCGTTTTCTATTGTTAGTTATTACTATCTAAAAAATGATATTTTATTACAGTACTTATTTAATAACCTTATTTCAAAATATTCAGAAGATAATTTTGAAGATTTTTTCATCCAGTTAATAGAATATCATCAAACACTTATTACAGCGCAACATCATTTATATGAACCCCGAGTATTAGAATTTAACTTTGATCAAAAAGAGCTTTTAATTATTACTAAAGTAGCGAGAGTCTGTCCTTGATAATTTTTAACAACTTACAACATTAAAAATTATTAAAGGAGAAAAAAGAAAATGGAAATTATAAAATTTAATAACGTTACAAAACGATATAATGCCCAAAAAGGGGTTTTTGATATTTCCTTTACAATTAATAAGGGAGAAATCTTTGGTTTTTTAGGTCCATCAGGATCAGGAAAAACAACCATTATGCGAATTTTATTAGGATTTTTAAAAGAAGATTGTGGGGATATTTCAATTAATAATTTAGACCCAACAACCAAATCCCATTTGATTAATCGCGAAATTGGTTTTATTGCAGGAGAACAAATTATTCCAAATAACATGTCAATAAAAGGATATTTAAAATTTTATGCCCAATTAAGAGGAATTAAAGATTTAACAAAAATGGAAGCATTAATCAAATATTTTGATTTAGATACTAGTGGAAAAATCAAAAAAATGTCAAAAGGGATGAAACAAAAATTAGCTATCATTACAGCCTTTATGGGCGATTTTTCTATCTATGTTTTAGATGAACCAACAAGTGGTCTTGACCCTGTGATGCAAAATAATTTTGTTAAATTAGTAAAAAAAGAAAAAGCAGCTGGAAAAACTATTTTATTATGTTCGCACATTATGCGCGAAGTGGAAGTATTATGTGATCGTTTAACAATTTTAAAAAAAGGACGTTTAGTTCATACCTCAACGTTAGCCGCCATTCATGAAGAACAAAAAACAGTGGAAGAAAAATTTTGAGAATGTTATGGTCAAGATGAAATGGGGGAATTATTAAATGTATTTTAATCGTGGAATATTATCAAAAACTTTCAAAGATGCTTTAATTCCTTTTGTAGGTTTTACAAGTATTGGTCTATTATTTTTAATTGTCTACTTAGTCCAAACAACTCAACAACCGCATTTACCGGTAACTGGGCCAGGATCATTAATTCAAACTGTTTCTTCAATGTATTATTCAATGTTTGGCGTAATTATTAGTTTTATGTATTGTATTCTTGTTGCTAGTAAAATTATTGCCGGTGATGTCGAAGATGGTTCATGAGCTGTCTTACTAGTATCACAACATTCACGTAATAAAATTATGTTTAACAAAATTATTGGCTTTGTTTTAACAATCTTAGTGCAATATTTAGTTTTCTTTGTAATAGGGGCTATTATTATTGCCAGTTCAAATTTAGGTTATAAACCAATTGGTAAATTTGCTTTAGTTAATTTATCAATGTTTGCTTTAACAGTTTTATTTGCCAGCATTTGTGTTATTATTGCCACATTATTTGAACGTCGAATTTATCCAATGCTAATTACGGGAGCGATTTTTATTGCTTTTTATCTTTTTAAATTTTTAACAAAGATGTTTAATCAATTAGAAGTAATGGAATACTTTACAATTATTAGTTTATTTGTTCCTAAATGAATTGATAACGGTAATGCTAATATCGCAATTACTATTACAATGTCGTTAGTAGTTGGAACAGGTTTATTTATTGGTTCAATCTTTATATTTAATCGAAAAAATTTATCAATTTAAATAAAGAGAGCAGTTTATAACTGTTCTTTTTATTTATTTTATCTTAATTTGGTTTTTTGTTAAACATAAGATATGATATATCTATATCTATATCTATAAAAAGTAAAATAATAAGCTTTAGAAATATTAGAAAGGATTATCAAAATGAAACAAGAAAAAACAAAATCACCAGATAGTTTATGTAAAGCCGGATGCATTGTTACAATCGTAATTGCTGCAATTTTAATAGTTACTTCTATTACCCGAGGAGCTAGCGCTTTTGCTCAAGCTCATCTTATTACTAGCACTTACTATTCGACTGTTACAATGGTTTTAGGGATTTTATGATTTTGCTTTGCCGCAGCACAAATTGCTTCAATCCTTTTAGCAGTTTTTGTCCTAAATGGTAAAGCCAACAATCATATTGCTGCTGGAGTGGTATCAATCATTCTAACAGGAATTATTGGGGGAATCTTAATTTTAGTTGGCAAATATGAAACAAAAGTAATTACACCTGTACTTAATGTTGAATAATTATTGATTAATAAGAACTGTCTAAACAGTTTTTTTTTTTTTTTTTAAGATTATAAAAGTCAACAAAATATAACTTAATACAGCATTTATTTGCTATAATAAATACTGTATTAAGTTATAAAAACTTTTAATAGTAAAAATAATTATTAATAACAGAAAAATAGGAGAGCACAGAAAATGATTATATTTTCATGAATTTTAGCAATATTTTTATCAATTTTTTTAGTTTTATCTTTATGAATTTTTCCGCAGTTTTATCTTAAAACAACAAAATTCCTATATTTAAGAATTGGATTAGCAATATGACTTTTAATTGTTGAAATTGATCAATTTTGATACATGCTACATGGTGATGGTTGAAAACATTTTGCCAATTATTTTACCTTATATTCATGTACAATTGTGGCTTGAGTAGCTTTAATTATGTTAATTTATCCAAACCGCATTTTTTTAGAGTGTTTTTTCCCACTAGGAGTGATGGGGCCAATTTTAACATTAATCTTTCCAAGCCGCCAACCTACAATTTTAGAGTGAGATTTTTATGTTTTTTATTTTGGTCATACAATGACTTTATTTGCCTTTTTATATCTTTATTTATTTGGGGTGACAAATTACCATTTTTCTCGTCAATCAATTCAGCATAGTTTTATTACTGGTATTATTATTATTTTAGCTGTTGAGTTATTTAATCAGTATTTTAACACAAATTACATTGTTGGAGATATTGCTTGAGCAATTGGCTTAAAAGAATTAGCACGCCCATGACAGTTTTTAATTTCTTTCATATTAGGAATTCCAATTATTGGTCTTGGTCTGATGATCACGTACTTTTTCAAACCAATTTATCAATATCAGACCCACGAAAAATTGCATTTAACATGGTGGGAAATTTTAGTTAAACAACTTAAAAAAAATAATCATAATAAAAAAATAAATTAGGAGAAAGAAACAAGGTGAGTAAATGACCAAGAAAAATATTACCTTTTTTACCCCAAAAAATCCCAACCGATATTTTTTTATTATTCCATTGGCGATATTAATTCTTGCAAGTGTTGGGATATTAATTGCCACCGGATGATTTTGAATTGATTTTTTAATTGCGGATAAATTAGCCCAAGGTCTAACAACTGAATTTGGAAAATACTGATCTCGTTTTTATGAACAGTTAGGGAATAGCGAATTATTTGTTGTGTTAATTATTTATTTAACAATTTTGTTGGAAACATGGTTTTTAAGTAAAATTAAAGCCGGAAAAACAAAGTTTAAAAATCGTTATTGATTAGTTAACACTTACTATTTTATTATTATTGGCATTTGAATTATCATTAATTTAATTAATATTATTATAGTGCCCAATCAGGACACTGGTTTTGGGCCAGGGATCGACTATTTTTTAATTGATAGTATTAAATATCAATTAACCGGAATAATTCTAGCTTTTATTTATCAAACAATATTACTAGGATTAGGCTTATATTATATTCGTTATCGCTTAGTTAAAACAAATCGGTTATTATCAGAACAACATTGATTAAAAGCAATTAAAGCAATCTCATTTTTAGCTATAACCTATATCATTATTGTTATTTTAAAAATGACAACTCATCGATGATACTATTATAATGCTGTTTTTGGTGATTTAATGAAAGACCGTCCAGATTTATTAGAGCATTACCTTAATTCTAATTTTAAATATGGTTATAACAACGGAGCGGGTTATATTGATAATATTCCATGAGAATATCAATATCCATGGTGAAAACCATCTCTTCCGTTGGCTAATAATCCCCAAATGCCTGCTTTTAAAATGCCATGAAAATATGCTTTTCCTAGTGGCCATATTAATGCCACATACTTTTCTGGATCAATTATTCTTTTAGTCTTAAAAAATCATAATAATCAAAAAATTAATTGGAAAGTTAAGGGGATGTTTATTTTCTGATTGGCTCATATTTTATCAATGAATTTTGCTCTGATTGTCTTACGATTTCATTGAATTTCAGATACAGCTTTTACCTTTATTTTTTCCGGTGGGTTGATATTTATCATTCATTTTCTTATTAATAAAATTTTTCAAAAAAACATATTATAAAATATGTTTTTTTATTGATATTTATTTATAATAGATTTATCTCAAAAAATAACAAAAGGTAAAATTATTATCGATAGTTTTATTCTCCATGATTGAGATATTATTTAAAAATACTAAGGAGTAAATATGAAAACAAATTACAACTTTGCACCGATAAAAATATTAACGATAACTTTAACAACAAAATCAAATAATAACTTATTTTTTAAAATTTCTAATTAATAACAGCATATCATTTTTTTACCATGCTACAAAAAAAAGTAACTATTATTAATATTATTATTTGAACTTTCCTGATTCTAACTGTTATTATTTTTAATACTTTTATTACCCAACATAACTATGAAGTTAATCGAATTAATACGAAAGAAAAGGTTGTTATGCTGACATTTGATGATGGACCAGGTTTAGCTGATGAAAAAATTTTGGATATTTTAAAGTCGGAAAATGTGAAGGCAACTTTTTTCCAAACAGGGGTTAATTTAGATCGTTACAATCGTGAACCAGCAATTAAAAATATCTTAAATAGAATGATTAAAGAAGGACACGCCTTGGGGAATCATTCTTATAGCCATCAAAAATATCTTTTCAAACAAAAACTTTTAATTGATGAATTACAAAGAACTAACAATTTAATTAAAAATATTTATCGGGCAAATAGCCAGGTAATTAATGATAAAGACATCCCAATTCGAATGCCTTATTTACAGCATTTTCAAGGATTAGATTATGTCCAACAGAAATTAAACATTCCATTTTGAGTTAGAGGCTATTTAGGGACAGACTATGAAGAAAGTAAAACTGGCAAAAGAACAATCCTAAAACAGTATGAAACGCATTTAAAACCAGGGATTATTTATGTTGCTCATACGCGTGATTATGCCGAATTTTGATTACGCGATTTAATCAAATGGTTAAAAAAACAAGGTTATCAATTTGCCTCATTTAATAAAACTGATCCAAGTTATTATATGAATTATGGAAAGTTGGTGAATTAAATGTGAAGTTGATATGAAATTCTTGATGCCATTATTATTTTAATTGTCTTATCTTTTGGTGTAACTAATACAATTTTTATTCAAATTAAATGACAACAAAATAAAGGATTAATTAATAGTAAAGCTAAAAAAGTTACTTTAATAAGTCTTATTAGTTTAGTTTATTTTTTAACGACTGTTTTATTAATTGATTTTATTGTTTACAATGTTACAATAAATAATTCTTGATTAATTTTTAATATCATTCAAATTACAACGATGGTCCTAATCTTATTATTAGTGCCAGCATTATGAATAATTTACTTATACCAGCCTAAAAAAAGAAAAGGGAATTGGGCAAAGAATAAATTTGTTTCTTAAAATAGCAATGATATAATTGTTGTTGTAGTAGCATAAAAACTATTACAACAACAATTTTTAAAATAAAAAACAAAATAAGGAGCAAATAGTTATAAATGACTTTAAAAATAAAATTAATTTGAAAACAAATTTATAAGTTATTTTTTGCAATCCTAGGAATTTCAATTTTAGCATGAGCTTTTATAAATGGAATTCTTGATAAAGACAATATTATTAATAAATATAATAGTGATTATACCGTTTATGTAACTGATTTTTTTACAACATTTACCTGTTTATCAAATTTAGGAATTCTCTTTTGATTTCTATTTAGTGGGATTCGTCATCGCTATGAAAATAAGACAAAAATTCAGTCATATCCTGTTGCGTTAGCCGGGGCAGTATATATCACAATTACTTTTATTATTTATAATTTTTTATTACTACCAATTGACCCATTACCAACAACTCCTTTAGGATGAATTACAACGGTTGTTGATCATATGATTAACCCGATTGCTTTTGTTATCTATGTTATTTTTTTAATGGAAAACAAAACTGAAGTAAACTTAAAGCAATTCTTTGTAAAATATTTTTGAAAATACATTATTGTTTTAATTGGTTATTGTTTATATGCAGTGATTCGCGGTGAATTACGCCGAATGTCAGGGGATCATTTTACATGAACTGATAGTGAAGGAATTTTGCATAATCGTTGATTCCCATATTTCTTTTTAAATGTTCACCAATCAACCCATGGTATTCCTGGTTATGTTTGATTTATCATCGCTTTTTTTGCCATTTTAGGAATTCTAATTGGGACAATGTTCTTATACAACTATAGTAATAATAAAATTATCAAAACAAAATATTATCAAAACTTGCAAAAAATAGCAATTAGTAAATAAAAGTTACCATTTGGTAACTTTTATTTACTAATTAAATGTATGCTTATACTTATAAAGTATGTTATAATTTAAAAAGTGAAAAAATAAAAAATAACTAGGAAGACTGAATGAAAAAATATTCAAATATAAATTTACTAAAAATTTTTGCTATCATTTTTGTAATTGCGCAGCATAGTATACCTTCATTTTGATACGGTAATATTGGACTATATGCAGCAGCTTACCCAATTCTCTATAACAATAATACAATTTTTGCACTAATAACAGGATTTTTTTTAATTAATAGTAGTACTTTGCGTAGTAAATACTTACAAATTTTATTATATGGTTTACCCTTGCTATTAACTCATGGTTTAGGGAGTGTTGATTATAGTTTACCGCCAAATTTAGCATTTCAAGACTTTATTAAAAAAACTTTTGATGATAGCTGATACTATTACTCAATTATTATTATTTATGTGTTGGCACCTTTTATTACACATTTTTATCAAACAAATAAAAATAGTAAATATTGGATAACAACCTTATTTATTGTTTTTTCAACATCAGTTGTTTTAACGAATGCTTTAACAAGACTTAATAATAATTTTGGATTAAATTTTATGCCAGGATTGAGCTATGCTAATTATTTTACTGATATGTCTTTTGTAAAATTATTTGTTTGATTTCAAATAGGGGCACTCATTAAAATTTATAATTTAACTGATTATAGCAAATATAAATGACCTAAATTAGGTACTTATTTAATTGCTGTTCCAATATGCTATGTGATGCTATATTTTAGTTTTACAAAGAATGCCACAAATTTTGAAAAATTAGCAGCCTCAGTAAATCAAATTTTTATTACATTATTTTCTGTCTCATTATTTGGAATTTTTTCAGCTGTACCCTTTGAATGTGATTTTATTGATACAATAGCTGAAACAACATTAGTAACATACTTATTACATAAATTGCAAATTGTTTGATTAAAACAATATTGAACTGGTTCAAATAGCTTAAGAAGTATTATCGGAGGAATTCTAATACCAGTTGGTTTCATGTTTTGAACTACTATTGGATATTTTTACAATAAAACTATTGGTGTACAAATTTCAAAACTTGTTAAAAAATGAGATCAGAAATTTTTAACTACAACATAAAAATATAAATTAAAATTTTCAAAAGAATACTAAAAATAAAATAGAGCGATAAAATTTATTTATTAAACTCTTTTTATTAAAAGTATTCTTTTATTTATTGAAAATTATTATGTGCTATAATTGCAATGAAAGAGTTGAAAAAACTTTAAATAAGGAGAGAAACAATGAAAACAATAGTTATTACAGGTTCAACTTCAGGGATTGGCAAAGCAACAGCGCTATATTTTGCCGAACAAGGTTATCATGTTATTGCAACAGCTCGTAATCCTGAAAAAGATAATCTGACAAATCTAAATAAAAACATTAAAATGTACCAAATGGATGTTAGTGATCTTAATAGTATTAACCAGGCCGTTGATAATATTATCAAAGAAAATGAAAAAATTGATATTTTATTAAATAATGCTGGTTATGGTTTATTAGCCCCATTTGAATTAACTTCCGAACAAGATGTTAAAACAATTTTTAACACAAATGTCTTTGGGTTAATGGAAGTTACAAGAGCTTTTCTTCCCATTTTTAAAAAGCAACAAGCAGGAACAATTATTAGTGTTTCATCAATTGGTGGGTTAGTAACAATGCCATTAAATTCAATTTACCATGCGACAAAATATGCTGTTGAAGGTTTTACTGAAGGTTTAAGTTATGAACTAGCTGATTTTAATATTAATGTTAAATTAATTGAACCAGGAGGGGTTAAAACTAATTTTTTTAATGCCGCAACAGTTAAAGAAGATCAAAACAATTTTCCTGAATATAATCCTATTATTGCAAAAGTTCGCGAAACTTTTAACGCTGGAATGACAGAACAAGAATCTAGTTATTCAACACCATTAGAAGTGGCACAAGCAATTTTTACAGCTGTTAATGATTATAATCCTAATAAAATTCATTACGTGGTTGGTAAGGGGGCCCAAGAAACTTACCAGGCAAAAAAACAGCTAGATGATGAAGAGTTTATTGCTTTAATCAATAATCGCTTTGGAATTAATAAAAAATAAAATTTTATCAATATTATTTTAAAGGATATAATATAAATAAAGAAAGTAGTTGCTAATAATGAATATTTTTATTTTTCACCGTGATTTTAGAATTGAAGATAATCTTGGTCTTGCCCAATTAGCAAAGGAAGAAAAAGAAATCTATTTATTATTTATTTTGACAAAAGTACAAACAAAAAATAATAATTACTTTTCACCGCGCAGTTTTGATGCCTTGGTTTATTGTTTAAAACAGTTAAACGAAAAAATCCACATTAATATTATCCAAAGTGAAACAGAAGCAACAGCGATTAAAGGATTACTAGATCAAGGGAACAAAATTAATAAAATTTATACTAATCTTGATTACTCACCATTTGCCATTAACCGTAGTAAACAAATGCGGGAATTAGCAAAACTAAATAACTTTATTTACCGGGAATTTAACGATTATTCCCTAGTTGCTCCAGAAACAATAAAAACTAGTCAAAATTCTTACTACACTGTTTTTACCCCATTTTGAAATAAATTAAAATTAACTTTTAATAATAATGATATTCCAAGATATCCGGTAAACCAATTTTTTGCTGAAAAAGTAAAAGCTTCTGATTTATTATTTGATATTACAAATTTACCATCAAATGATTTTAATTTACCATTAACCCCTGAACAAGTTAAAAAAGCGATTGATAGTTTAGATCAAGATTATCAAAACCAAAGAGATTTGTTATATTTAACAAATGGAACAGCAAACATTAGCACGGCCTTAAAATTTGGGGTTGTTTCAATTCGTCAATGTTATCTTTGAAGCATAGAAAAATTTGGTAATTTTGATAATCCCTTTGCGCGACAATTAGCATGGAGAGATTTTTATTATCAAGCAACATTCAATGCCCAACTTTATCAACAATGGAATTTTAGTGACAATTGGAATAAAAAAATGACAATTAAGTGAACAAATAATTCTGACTGGTTTGAAAAATGAAAAAAAGGGGAAACAGGTTTTGCTTTAGTTGATGCTGGGATGAAACAATTAAACACAACTGGTATAATGCACAATCGTGCTCGAATGGTTTGTGCCTCTTTTTTAGTTAAAAACTTACAAATTGATTGACGAAAAGGGGAACAATATTTTGCTCAACAGTTAATAGATTATGATCCAATTATTAATCAATGTTCATGACAATGAGTCGCCGGAACAGGATTTGATGCTCAGCCATTTTTCCGAATTTTTAATCCTGAATTACAACAAAAAAAATTTGACCCCCAATTAATTTACTGTGACAAATTTTTAGATAATCATGACCTAGTTGAAAAAATTATTGATTATAAAGATTCAACAAAAAAGGCTTTAGCAATTTATGATGTTAAATAATTAATTAAAAAATATTTAAATGTTTAGGAAATAATGCTTGCTTTTTAATTTTAAATTTATCATACTAAATTAAAATATTTCATACTGATCAGGGCAGTGAATTTAATAACAATATTATTTACAAGATTTTAGCTAAAAACAATGTTGCAAAATCTTATAGTAAACCAGGATGTCCTTATGATAATGCTGTTTCTGAATCAACTTATAAAATTTTAAAAACAGAATTAATTAAAAACAGAAAGTGTAAAAATGTTGAGCAATTTAAATTAGAATTATTTGACTTTGTTAATTGATATAATAATGTGCGAATTCACAGCAAATTAAATTATTTAACACCAATTGAATATAAAAATCGTTACTCTATATAAAATTTGTTCAAAAAACTCTTGCCATTCCACCATTATTTTTTAGAGTTAGGTAATAATAAATACAAAGTTAGAAAAGTTGGTGAAATTAGTTTAATGAAGCTTAATTTGGAAAAAATATTTTGGATATAATATTAGAATTATTACACCATGAAAGTTTTAATTAATTTTTATAATTTTATAGTATAATTATTAAAATATGAAAAAATTTATTATTTATGGAGGAATTAAATGAAAAATAAAATAGAATTTTTGTATAACAAAATGTGTTTTCGTTGTAAAAGTAAGTTTAAACAAATTGTTATTCAAATAAAAAATAACAATAATTTAGATATCAAAAATCTTGAATTTTTTTCATGTAAAGTTGAAAAAAACCGGTTAATTAATCAAGATCATGGTGTTAAACCTTTGGCTTTTATTCATTGTAAAAATGATTCATATGCTTTTTTTTGAAAAAATTCTCTTTATAATGGCGATGGTTCTTCAAAAATACCAGTAATCAATAATACAATTAAGTTATCACAAGCAACAATCGATAAAATAGCGGAAGATGCTAATAATAATCTTGTTATAGTAAATTCTTTGTCAAATCTTCCCAACGTTAATAGTAAAATCGAAAATAATGTTTCTAAAATTATTTCACAAGTTGATGTGATTAAACGCAATAATACTCATTTGACATTGCAAGTAGTTAAAACAAGAAAATTAATAGTAATTTTGACTCTAATATGTATTTTGATCTTAGGTTCAGTTGGGAGTTTTTTAGGATGATATTTTATTCATGGGGAAAATAATAATATAATTTCCTTACCGCCGGCATTAGGCCAAATTAATTTATCAGATCATTTAGTAGATTCAAATTTACAGAAGATTAATGATAATAGAACTGAAACAATTTTAAGTATGGCAAAAAATAAAAATAGTGATTTGATTGTCGAAGATTTATTAGTTAAAAATATTACGGAAACTACTGCTGACATTGTTGTTTTATCATCAAATAAAACATATATTGTTGGTTCATTAGTTAATGTTTCATTTACTCCACAAACAGTTACATTACAAACCCATGTTAAAAAAACAAATTTTTTTGCTGAAGTAGATTTAGCAAATCCAGAAAAAACAATAGATATGATTGTAAACGCGCCAGAAAATAAGTTACTAAAAAAAGAACAAGTTCAACTTAAAATTGAAAATTCAACTTATACTACTGATGTTTATAAAGCAACACTTATTCCAAGTGAAAATAATACTATTTATCTCGAAGATGATAATTTAGAAATTTTCTTTAGTACAACGGGCAAAAAACTTTTATCAGAAGTTTTATCACAAGTTGACCTAGGTGATATTGTTAATAAAAACCCAGAAATTATTATGGATGCAATTAAGAATAAAAATCCGAATATTGATACTAACCAAATTGAAATAGTTAGTAATTCAATTGAAGACAGTAGGGCAGAAATAAAAGTAAGCGAAAATAGCAAAGAATATATTCTTGATTCTCCATTAGTAACAATATATTATCGTGTATTTAATCCAAATATAGGGACTATAAAAGAGAAAGTAGAGCAACCTGATGGACAAAGTTTTAAAAGATGAGTTTCTATATTATTTCAATTAGCAAATGGAACTATTTTAGCCATAGAATCATCATCTTATGGTTCTATTTATGAGTTGAATATGGATGGAGCAATTAAACAAAAAGTTGGTAATACTTCTAATACTTCGTTAAATGCAATAGTGCAGTTGTCAGATGGTACGATTTTGGCTGGTGGGTCTAGAGATATTTATGAGTTGAATATGGATGGAACAATTAAAAAGAAAGTAGAGCAACCTGATGGCCAAAGTTTTGATAATTCTGTTAACACCTTATTTCAATTAGCTAATGGAACTATTTTAGCTGTAGAATCATCAGTTAATAGTTTTATTTATGAGTTGAATATGGATGGAACAATTAAACAAAAAGTTGGTAATAGTTCTAATACTTCGTTACATACAATAGTGCAGTTGTCAGATGGTACGATTTTGGCTGGTGGGTCTAGAGATATTTATGAGTTGAATATGGATGGAACAATTAAAAAGAAAGTAGAGCAACCAGGAGGAGTAGCATTTGATGGTAGTGTTAGTTCGTTAATCCAGTTGTCAGATGGTACGATTTTGGCTGCGACAGGTTATTCTCTATATCAGTTGAATATGGATGGAACAATTAAAAAGAAAATAGTTGATAAACAATTTGGTGGTAATAAATTATCTATAGTACAATTAAATAATGGGTCTATTTTAGCTGCTTCTAATCAAGATATTTATCAGTTGAATTCTGAATAGTTTAGTAAAGTATTTGTTTTTATAGTATAATATTTGTGTAGATGACCAAATGACACATGCTACGATTTTTATCGTATGCATGTGTTTTTTTTATTTGGTAAAGAACAAAATTGAATGAAAGGTTTATAAATGTCAGGATTATGAACAATTAAATCATCGCAACCTTTTTCACAGCAAGAAATTAAAAATAACTATATTGAATATGACTATAATTTAAAATCACGATATCAAATTAATGAAAATTTTAAAGCTAAAAAAATTTTAAATAATAATTTTAAGATCAATAAATCATATTGAGTTATGAATCGTTTTAATTTTTTAGTGCACAAAGGTAAAAAATATAAAAATCAAAAGAAACATTATCTTAAAAAAAGATAGATGAAATAGATAGGAGAGCAAAAAAATGTTAGAAAAATATAATGCTGAAATATTAAAAAGTAAAAAATTTTTAAAATTAATGAATATGATTGATTCCTTAGCAAAAAAGTGACTGATAAAAAAATACATGTTCCAGATTTTAGTGTAGAACTAATGAAATACGGATATACATCTGAGCAAGTAATAAATTTAGAAAAATTACTTAAAACATTAAACTCTGATGGAAAAATTAATATTGGCAATGAAAAAGAAAAAATAATGGTTGATTTTGATGTATATATGACACAAGAACTTCCAGGTTTGGGAATTGAACCAACAATAGCTGAATGTGAATTAAATTTAAAAAACTATATGGAATTAAAAAAAGAACCAGAATTAAAAACCAAAGAAAATAAAACAATATTTGAATTGCATGAGGTTATTGGATTTGATGATAATGGTAATCATGATGAAAATTATGATAAATTACTTTATACATTTACTAGTTATGAAGATGCTCAGAATGAATTAAATTATCAAGTTGAGCATGGATATGCGCAAAGTGAATTAGAAATTTAAGAAGAAGAAATTAATTATGATATTAATCAAAATAAAAACTATTTAGAAACAATTGAACATTTAAAAAGAGTTCAACAAAACTATCGAAAAGAATCGTTTCGTGATGAAATTTATAGTTTACGACATGCTTTTGCTAATAATGAAATTGGTATTGTTGGAATTAGTGTTAGATTAATGAAAATAGGTTTTAGTGCAGAGCAAGTATTAGATTGAGAAACAAAAGCTAAAACTTTAAATAAGAATAATGAAATTCTTATTGAACAAAATGATTTCGAAGAATTAAGAGTGCCATTTGACGATTATTTAAAAAATTTAAAGCCTGAGTACGGATTACAATTGTTTCGAAATGAAGGTGCTTTTAAAGAATACGAATCTGAGTTTAACAAGTATTTAAGTGCTAAAGAAATTCAAAATAAAGAATTTGAAACAAAAAGAGAAGAAATGGAGTGAGAATGATGGGATTTTTATTAAATATTTTAGCAGATGTGCCCGATTTTAGTGGCACAACAAAGCTAGTTGTTACTTTACTAAACGCTATTTTAACCCCAATTTCAATTATTGCGGGAGCGATTTGTGTTTTATATATCGTTAAACATGGCTTAAAAATTAAAAAATTTGCTGATGATCCTGAACAGAGAAACATTCAAATCTTTGCGATTGCTTGATGTATATTTGGATTAGGATTATGCGTTTTTGCCCCTATTTTTGTAAATACTATTTTACCTGAATTAATAAATGGGGGTGGGGGTTATCAACCTCCAACTAGTTAATATATGTTAGAGGCTATTAATAGTTTAAATTTAAATTTATTTGGATTTGTTGATTGAGTCCAGGACGGAATTTTAAAGGTTGTTTGAAATATTTTTATTTGAGGGCCATTAGGGTTAGTTGCTGTTTTTGATAAAGTGTTAATATTTTTATCATCAGGGATAGTATTTGATTTATTATTTAATTCAAATAGTCAATTTTCGTGAGAAAATATTCCAACAGCATTTTGACAATTTGAAATTGTGGATGTTGGGCTACTTGTTATTATTTTTATTTCACAATTTTTAACTTTGCAGTTTAAAGAAACTGATTAAATGAAACCAAAATTAATGCGTTGTTTGCGGTTTACCGGGTTAGCAGGAGTATTTGTTTTCTTTATTCCCCTTGGTTTTTTTCTTTGTAAATACAATTATTGTATGATTTGTTTCAATCCTAAATACAATTTTTGGAACAACTGGAGTTAAAATAGCGGAGACCTTATACTGAGCAGGAAATATCCATGGTGGAAGTGGACCCGTAAATGATTATATGGCTCCTGAAAATATTCGGGATGGAAGTATTATTGTTGAAATATTTGCGGTCTGATTTGTTTTGATTGCCGTTGCAATGCTAGGTTTAGATTTAACACAAAAGATATTTGAATTATTGTTCTTATTTCTTATTTCACCGCTAGTAATGGCTGGAATGGTACAAGATGAGGAGAAACGGGCTTTAACATGAAAAGACATGGTATTGTCGAAGATGTTAGCAGCATCAACAACGTTATTCACCCCTTAATCATATAAAATTTGTATTTTAATTCTAAAATTGTTATAATGTTTTCATATAAAATTTTTTAAAATAAAAGAGGAGTATAAAAATGGCAACTTCATCAAAACAAAACAACTTTAAAGAGCAAAATTTTCAAGATGCTAATTTAAAAACACCAGCTCACTTATTAGACAAAAAAATTACGGCTGTTACGTTAGAAAAATTAATTCGTCATAATAATGCTAATTTAAAAGGAGATATGGTTAAAAAACTGATGGCTAACTATTCAGTTGATCAAAAACGTGAACAATATAGTGCTTTATTACGCAATGATTTGTCAAAAACTAATAAAAAAGGAGATAATTTTGTTAATAAAAAATATGACACAATTCTAAGCACTCCTGAAAAACAATTAGTCAAAAAACCAAAAATTTCTAAACCAACTGTTAAAGTAGTAGTTACTAAACCAATTGTTCAAGAGCAACCAGTTGTCAAAGCAACACCAAAAATAGCAAAACCAAAAAAAGTTACTCCAGCAATTAATAAACCAGTAAAACCAAAAGTAGTTAAAACTAAGCCAGTTGAAATTAAAGTTGACCTACGCCCAACCTTTAACGTTGAACAAAAGTTAGAACCTGTTGTTAAAAAAGAGCCAATTGTTAAAACAACACCAGTTGTTGAAAAATTTAATAAAGTCGCTTTTTTAAACACTTTAGTTGAAAAAGAATGGTCAGGAAGAATTGATCCAACAACAGGACCAGAATATTATCCAACAAAGCGAAGATCAAATAAATTCGCAGATTTTATGAAAAGATTATTTGGGGTCTTTAAACTTCATAGTTTATTTAATAATAAACATAAGTGAAATAAAAATAAATAAGACTTGCAAGAGTCTTTTTTTCTTGCTTGATAACTTTGAGGCCTACTATTTTTAGACCTTAATTTCTGGTATAATTACTATAAATACTAGGGGTGAAAGTATGGAAAAAGATTATATCAAATATTATAACTGGGCCAATAATAAATGAGCAAAAAAATGGCGAATTACTAACAGTACTCGTCGCGAATTATTTCGTCTCAAAGCAAAAATTCATTATATCCCATTATGACAGCCAGCTGAGGTTGAACTTGATCTTGATAATCAACAATTAGTTGTACCCAAAAACTTAGTTAGTTTAATTTCATCCCTGCAATTACCAAAAACTGATTATTATATGTTTAAATATAATAACATTAATAATTTACTATTAACATGTCACTATATTGTTATTAACTATACAAAAATTGTCGAAAATAAACTACTAAATAATGAAATTGATCTACGTTGATCAACAACTTATGGGGCTTATTTCTTTAAAAAAATTACTAACTACTTAATTCAGCAAGATATTGCTATTGAAACTTATCGAACAGCGCGAATTAAAAAACAACAGCATTTTTACCGTGCTAAAAACAAAAAACTATTTTATTAAAAGGAGAAAAAAATGTGAAAGTTCGTCTAGACCAATTGATGTTAACTAGAAACCTAGCAGAATCAAGGGAAAAAGCCAAAGCCATGATTTTAGCTAATAATGTCTTAGTCAATAATGTTCCAGCATTAAAAGCCGGAGAATTAGTCCCCCTTGACTGTGAAATTAAATTACGCGGATTAGAGATGAAATATGTTTCGCGAGCAGGGGATAAATTAGATAAAGCATTAATAGCCTTTAAAATTGATGTGACAAACTTAGTTTGCTTAGACATTGGTTCTTCAACTGGGGGATTTACCGATTGCTTATTGCAACATAATGCCAAATTAGTTTATGCCGTTGATGTTGGTACAAATCAACTAGTCTGAAAACTACGCCAACACGCCCAAGTTATTAGTCTCGAAAAAACAAACTTTCGTTATGCAACTCCTAGTTTATTTTCCCAACCGATTGAATTTGCTTGCTGTGATGTTTCTTTTATTTCATTAGATAAAATCTTACCACCCTTAAAAGACATTTTACAGCCTAACCATTTTGCGGTAGTTTTAATTAAACCACAATTTGAAACAACAATTGAAAAAGTTAATCAAGGCAAGATTTCTGATCCTACTGTTCATTTTGAAACAATTACTAAAATTATTAACCTGGCTTTAGCAAATGATTTTAGTGTTTTACAATTAGATTATTCCCCAATTCTTGGCAATAAAAAAGCAAACATTGAATTTATTGCCTTACTGCAACGAACAGCTAATCCTGTCAATCATATTTCTAACAAAATGATTGAAAATGTTATCAATACAGCCTGAAAAAAATTAAAATAACTGCTTAAAGTGGTTATTTTTGTATTATAATATTTACATTAAGACAAGAAATGAGGTAAAAATATGGCTAAAGGCACATTATTAGGAAACGTTTTCGAAAAAATTAGTAACAACCATATTAAAGTTGGCGATAAACTATCTTTTATCGCCGAAAAAACCGATTTAGAGGACTTTGATTTAAATTCGCTTGAGAACAAATACAAAGTTATTTCAACAATCCCAAGTATCGATACTAGCGTTTGTTTATTACAAACAACGCAATTTAATAAAACAATCTTAGAGAAATACCCTGACATTCAATTAATTACAATTTCCCGTGATCTTCCATTTGCTTTAAATCGTGCTTGTGAAAGTTTTCTTCACCCGCAACATTTATTGTTAAGTGATGCAAACTATCGGGATTTTGGAAACAAAACAAAACTATACTTTGATTTTATTAATTTATTAATTCGAACTGTCCTTGTCTTAGACCGAGAAAATAAAGTAATTTATTTACAAATTGTATCACCAGTAACATCAGAGCCAAATTATCAAGAAGTATATGACTTTTTGGCAACAATTAATTAATAAGCAATAAAAATAACAAAAAAAGATATTGATAAGAACAAAAATAGCGTTGTTCTTATCATTTTTTTATGTTTTATGCCTTTATAATTTTCAAAATAAACCAAAATAAACTTTAAAAAGTCAGAATTTTGGGAATTCTAATTGTTTTTAGGGTAAAAAAAAGTTAGATTTTAATTGTAATCAAGTTTTATAATAATTTTAATGTTAAAAATGTTTTGGACCAAATAACAAAATAACGATAAAAATTATTTTTGTATTACAACGAAAGGAAATATCTTATGAAACCGGAAGAAAAAAATAAAGATCTAACAAAAAGTAAAATCCCAATGCCTGATACAGTATTAGTTGGTTGTGAACAACATGCCAAAGAATGTGAAAAATGTAACAATTTGCAAGATGGACAAGTAGCAATTACAAAATGTCCATTTTGTGAACAACAAATGTATTTTTGCCGAACAAAACCATGTAAATATAAATTACATTGCGTAACCCCAAACTGTATTAAATCAAGTCATTCATTTATTTTTATTTCACAACACAATCATGAAGTTTTGCCACCAACTTCAAAAGCACCAAAAAAAGGGCAAATGATTAAATATAACCAAAAATAATTTTCCAGAAAATTATTCTTTAAAAAATTAAATTTATTTAATTTTTTTGTTATAATTTTTTTATAAATAGTTAAAAATATATCATTAAAAAAAGGAAAGCTATGTTAAAAATATTTTATTCAATGACCAATTTAAAACCAATAAATACTTCAGTTAATAGTAGTGATTTAGATTTACAAACATTAATGATTATTTGAGGTTCAGTTGTTGCAGTGAGCATATTTTTTATTGTGCTTTTTTTACTCTTACATTTTTTTTGATGAAGAAAAAAAATTCGCAGCAATCGTGTTGGTTCACTTGTTGCAACTAAAGAACGGGGAATTGTAACAGAAATTAAAGGAAATATTTTTTTAATTTTATCGTCATTGTTTGCTGTTGCATTAGTTGTCGGAATAATTACCGTGATTCAGATTGCAGTGCAATAAATATTTGTAACTATTTTATAATTAATATTTATTCTTAAGAAAGGAAAAAATCTATGCAATATTTACAAAAATTGGGTAAAGCATTACAGTTTCCAATTGTTGTATTACCGATTGCAGCCTTATTAGTAAGGATAGGGGCATTAATGACCGATAGTAGTTTGAATTCTGCGTTAACACAGACAGGATCACTTTCGGGGATTTGATATTCTGGGGCTATTTTAAATGCAGTAGGATCTGCTGCTTTAAATAACCTTGCACCTTTATTCGCCATTGGGTTAGGATTTGGAATGGCCAAAGACTTCCGGGGAGAAGCAGCATTAGTTGCTTTCTTTGGATGAGCTGTAATCACAGGATTAATGGCAATTATTCCACAACTATACTATAGCAATGTTATGACAAGCTATGAACCAATTGGTAACTTTAATGGGGAAGCAAAATGGACAGAAGCGCATTCACAAATTCTATATGTTTTTGATTTCAATTCAAAAGCAGCAGATGGAACTTATGGTGCTAAATACAATATTGATATGGGAGTCTTTGGGGGAATTTTAGCTGGAGCTTGTGTTGCGTTAATTTATAATCGTTATCAAGATGTTAAATTACCAGCCGCTTTAGGATTCTTCTCAGGACGTCGTTTTGTGCCAATGGTTACAGTCTTATTCTTCTTATTAGGAGGATTTGTTATTGCGGCCATATGACCATGATTACAACTTGCATTGCAATATCTAGGTTACGGGTTAGGGGCAATCCCACCGCTTGGGGCATTCTTTTATGGAATCTTTAACCGTTTATTAATTCCATTTGGATTACACCAAGTATTAAATACTTATTTATGATTCCAACAACCAATTGTTGGACACTTAATGTCATTGAACGGAGTACCATTATACCAAATCACAGATGGGGTATTACAATGAGCAGTTTATCATATGGAAAATGGTAAACCAATTATTGATGGTTGAAATAGTACAGGAATTATTGAAACCATGAATGGTGACATTAATGCCTTTTTAGGACAATTATATGCTGATGCTAAATTTGGTTTAGCTGGAGGAAGTGGAATCTTCCAAACAGGATTCTTCCCAATGATGATGTTTGGTTTACCAGCCGCTTGTGCTGCAATGATTTTATCAGTTGAAGATAAAGGAAAACGTGCTGAAGTAGCCGGAATCTTAGGATCATCTGCTGGAATTTCATTCTTAACAGGGGTTACAGAACCAATTGAATTCTCATTTATCTTCTTAGCACCAATCTTATTAGGATTACATGCTTTAATTACTGGAGTATTCGCCGCAATTACTGTTGGATTCGGAATTCGTGCCGGATTTGGATTCTCAGCTGGGTTTGTTGACTGAGCTGTCTCAATCAAAACATCATGAGATATGTCAACAATTTCAGGAACATTGCAAAACCCAATTTACAAAGTATTAGGAAATCCGTTAATGATTCTGCCAATTGGTATTGCAGAGGGAGCAGTATACTTCTTCTCATTTAAATGATTAATTAAAAAACTAAACTTAGCAACTCCAGGGCGTGAAGATCAAGCCGCTGCAATTGCTAAAAAATTAGGAAAAACAGTTGAAAAACATGCAAATAAAAAACAAAAAGAAGAAAACGTTCAATTAGCTACTAGTGTTGGACCTGTTGTGGCAAGTGCCCCTACAGGTAGTGAAACAAGATTTGATTTGAAAAAAGATCCAGAAGGAGCAGCAAAAATGGCCAAAGTAATCTATGATGCAATTGGTCATGATAACCTAGAAAAAGTTGATAACTGTATGACACGTTTACGTTTAACAGTAAAAGATAACACAATTATTGATCAACAAAAAATTAAAGATACAGGTGTTGCTGGTTTAGTTCTAGTTTCAAAAGACAAAGGAATCCAAATTATTGTTGGAGTTTATGTTGAATCAGTAGCAAAAGAACTTTCAAAAATTTCAGGAAAATAATTTTAAAAATTAAATTACCACTTTATTTGCTTAAAAACCGATAATTTTATCGGTTTTTTTCTTTGTTATTTTTAATAAAACTATAAATTTTTTTGCCTTTTAATTAGTGTTGTTCTCTTAAAAATGTTATTAATAATCATTATATATAGTAATAAAATCAAAAAAATGATATAATTATTTTTGAAGAATTATTATAGAAAAATAAAGCTATTTAAATGGAGAAAACTGAAAAAGTGAAAAATAAACTTGATATTTTATATAATCGTATGTGCCCAGCATGTCAAAAAAAATTTAATGATATAATCAACAATATTAAACATAATTCAAGCAAAAATATCCAAAATTTAGATATTTTTAATTGCCGTATTGACCCTAATCGTTCAATAAGAGAAGATCAAGGAATTCGGCCAGTCGGAATAATCCGCTGTCCTTATGATTCTTATGTTTTTATTTGAAAAGATAATCTATATGATAATTTTGGTTTATCAAAATTGCCAGTCATTAATAATACGATTACTTTGTCTCGCGAAACAATTATGCAAAGTAAAAATAGTTTAATACCTTCTGGTAATAATCAATTATCTAATCAATCACAAATTTCAGCAATTAAAGAATTACAAGTTAAAAATAATTTTTATTTAGTTCACATTTCAAAAATGCGTAAAAAAATAGCTATTATTTTTGTCTTATTAATTTTGTTACTTGGGGCTAGTGGTGGTTTTATAACTTGATATTTTTTAACTGATCAAGCAAATAGTCAAAATAACTTAATTCTTTTATCTAACGATTTTACAATAACTAATTTAACAACTATTTCAAGTAATAAGCCTGAAGTAATTTTACAAGAAGCCCAAAAACAAAATTTAGAATTACAAATTAAAGAATTATTAGTTAAAGATATTACTGAAGCAAGTGCTGTTGTTTATCCAAAACCTAATAGTACAGTTTACAAAAGTAATTCAACAATTAAAGTTACTTTTAAAGCAACAAAAATTACTTTATCAACTCATCTTAAAAAAACTACTTTTACTGATGACATTTCTAAAAGTAATCTTGATGAAATTTTGGCAATTATTGCTAGTTATCCAGAAAATAATCAATTAAAAACCGCGGAGCTTAAACTTACTGAAACTAAATCAGGACGAAATGCTGAAAGTAAATTTTATAATTTAACAGCCAAAGATGCTAATAGTCAATATCTTAGTGATGATACAATGCAAGTATCATTTGAATACATTGTCAAAAAAGAACTATCAACAGATTTAAAAGTAACAAATCTAGAAAAAATTAATGACAAGTCAGATTCTACTATTCTTGAAAATCTTAAAAATAAAAATAAAGATCTTATCATGTCAGAAATTTTAATTGAGAATATTACTGATACAAAAGCTACAATCAAACCAATTAAAGATAGTCAATTTTATTTACCAAATGATAAAGGAATTGAAATTCAATTTGAGTTAAAAAAAGAATTAAAAGATGTTATTTTAGTAAAAATTTTGGGTGAACTTGAAGACAATAAAGAACAAACAATTCTTGATGCTATCCAAACAGCAAACAAAGACTTGGACATTAACCAAATTCAATTAGACGGGACTCCTAGCAATACAGAAGCAATTGTTAAAGCAAAAAGTGATAGTAAAGATTATAAACCAGGTAGCACACAAACGGTAAACTTTACACTATCAGTTGTCAATGATAAAAAAGATCTAAGTGATGTAATTACAGTAACAACATTAGGCGAACTTGACAACAACGAAGAACAAACAATCATTGATGCCATTAAAGCAAAAAATGACCAAGTTGATACTAATGAAATCCAATTAGATGGAGTTGCTGAAGAAACAAAAGCTACTATCAAAACAAAAGATGACAGTACAATTTATAATCCTGGAACTGTCGACGTTACCTTCACAATAAAACAAGAAAATACGAAAAAAGATCTAAGCGATGTAATCACAGAAACAACATTAGGCGAACTTGACAACAACGAAGAACAAACAATCATTGATGCCATTAAAGCAAAAAATGACCAAGTTGATACTAATGAAATCCAATTAGATGGAGTTGCTGAAGAAACAAAAGCTACTATCAAAACAAAAGATGACAGTACAATTTATAATCCTGGAACTGTCGACGTTACCTTCACAATAAAACAAGAAAATACGAAAAAAGATCTAAGCGATGTAATCACAGAAACAACATTAGGCGAACTTGACAACAACGAAGAACAAACAATCATTGATGCCATTAAAGCAAAAAATGACCAAGTTGATACTAATGAAATCCAATTAGATGGAGTTGCTGAAGAAACAAAAGCTACTATCAAAACAAAAGATGACAGTACAATTTATAATCCTGGAACTGTCGACGTTACCTTCACAATAAAACAAGAAAATACGAAAAAAGATCTAAGCGATGTAATCACAGAAACAACATTAGGCGAACTTGACAACAACGAAGAACAAACAATCATTGATGCCATTAAAGCAAAAAATGACCAAGTTGATACTAATGAAATCCAATTAGATGGAGTTGCTGAAGAAACAAAAGCTACTATCAAAACAAAAGATGACAGTACAATTTATAATCCTGGAACTGTCGACGTTACCTTCACAATAAAACAAGAAAATACGAAAAAAGATCTAAGCGATGTAATCACAGAAACAACATTAGGCGAACTTGACAACAACGAAGAACAAACAATCCTTAACGCTATTCAAACAGTAAACAAGGATGTCGACATTACTGAAATCCAATTAGACGGAGTTGCTGAAGAAACAAAAGCTACTATCAAAGCAAAAGATGACAGTACAATTTATAATCCTGGAACTGTCGACGTTACCTTCACAATAAAACAAGAAAATACGAAAAAAGATCTAAGCGATGTAATCACAGAAACAACATTAGGCGAACTTGACAACAACGAAGAACAAACAATCCTTAACGTTATTCAAACAGTAAACAAGGATGTCGACATTACTGAAATCCAATTAGACGGAGTTGCTGAAGAAACAAAAGCTACTATCAAAGCAAAAGATGACAGTACAATTTATAATCCTGGTACAATTGAAGTTACCTTCACAATAAAAGAACAATCGTCTACTAAAAAAGATACGAGTAAAATTTTATTAAAAATAGATTTTGACAAAAATATTAATATTAATAAAGAAGTTATACTTAAATAAAATAGCCTTTAAAAGGCTATTTTATTTTTTTAAAATCAGTTATAATTATTTTAGCATTAACCATGCTACTTATTAAAGAAATAACGTCTATATAAATTTATCAACGATTTAATTTACTATGAAAGGGATAAAATTTATGAAAACATTATTATCATTAACTGGAGTTTTTGCTTTAGGAGCAGCTCCAATCGGAACTTTAGTAAATAATACAAACAATATTAATGAAACAGAAAATTCAGTTTTAGTTGGATACTGACATAATTTTGACAATGCTCAATCAGCACAATGAACACAGGAATTTGCAAAATATATCGATTTAACTGACGTTCCAACTGATTACAGTTTTGTTAATGTTTCATTTATGCGTTCAGAACAAATAGGGGTATTGCCTGATTTTACACCATTAGTCGCAACACACCCAGAAATGACACAAGAGCAAAAAAATGCTTTTTTTGCGAGTGAAGTTGATGTACTACATAGTCGTGGTCAGAAAGTTATTTTATCATTAGGAGGAGCAGATGCACATGTTGATTTAAAAACAGCTGATACAGATGCTTTCATTGATAAAATTATTGAATTAACAAATAAATATGATTTTGATGGTCTAGATATTGATTTAGAACAAACTGCTATTAATGCTAGTGATAACGAAACAGTTATTCCAGAAGCTTTAAAATATGTTAAAGACTATTATCAAGCTCAAGGAAAATATTTCTACATTACAATGGCGCCAGAATTTCCATACTTAAAAACTAACGCAGCGAATGCAGATTATATTACATATTTAGAATCCCTGGAAGGATATTATGATTGAATTAATCCTCAATTTTATAATCAAGCTGGTGATGGAGTTAATGTCCAAGAAGAAGATCGTGCTGAGTTAAACTTGAACTTATATTGATTACCGCAAAATAACGTTGAATACAAAGCAGAATTTTTATACTTAATTAGCAAATACATTGTAGAGGGAAAAGATAACTTCTATCAAATTGATGCTAACAAATTAGTAATGGGATTACCTTCAAACATTGATGCTGCTAATAACGGTCAAGTTCAAACAGGTGATATTGCAAAAGCAACAAATTACTTAAAAGCAAAAAACATCTTTATCAAAGGATTAATGACTTGATCAGTAAACTGAGATAAAAATGTTAACTACTGATTCAGAGATATTTACTTAAATGAATTTTACCAATAAGATTATTAAAATAATAACTTAATAAAATACAATAACTAAAATTTAAAATTAAATTTAAAAGCCATTTTTAATAAAATGGCTTTTAAATTTTTCTATAAAATATTTAATATTTACTACTAAAAGATAATCTAGTTCCTTGTGCATTTGCATAAGCATCATAACTAGTACCAAGGACAAAACTTGCTTTCATCCCAATTACAAGTTTAGTTATCAATAATAATGTTAAACCATCTGGTTCAAACTCATAACTTACTTTTACATAAAAAGCTTGCCAATTACCATTTGATTCTTCTCAATTGTTTATATTAATCTCTTGATCATTACCTGTATTACGGATTTCAACTGTTTTATCAAAATTAGTTTTTCTTGTTATTACTGAACCCCCTGGATAACTTATCCCTGATTCATATTCACCATAATATGATAAATTAAGATTAAAATAATCTATAAATTCTTGTTTTCCTAAAACTGATCGATATCTTGTTGTTGCATGTACTTCACTTCAACGTGTTCCGCTTGTAACATGTAGCGCTGTATTTTTACGTTCAGCAAAATTAGCAATATCAGGAATGATTGTTTTATATTTGACTTCCACATCACCAAAATAACCAGACTCTTTTGTTGCACTAATAATTGCTTTTCCATAATGTAAATTACCCGTTTTAATTGCAATATCACTGATTCTTAAATTGCCATTAAGTTTAAGTACTTTGTCTAAAACTATTTTATAGCTCATGTCTTTTTCTTGAAAAGTTCCTAAATCATTATTAATAAGGACACTTCCTAAAGAATGATCACTTTCCCCGTTGGTATAAGTTAATTTGAATTTTAATTCTCCTGTAAATCCTGGTTCATTAATCGGAATAAATAGAGCATCCATAGTGAAAGTTTCATTTTTCGCTGGGATTGTTTGTTTTAAACCACCAATAAATCAAGCTGATTCGTTTTTAATTAGTGAAAAAAATAACAATTGTACATCGGCGTTTTCTGGATAGGCTTCATAAATCCCCATAAAAACTTGTCTCTTAATATCCGCAAAATTATAGTCTGAACCATCTAATGGAGACATATCAGCTCTGATAACTCCTAAATTTAAGTTATTTAAATTAATTGGGCTTGCTTTCTTATCTGTTTTATTAGTTACCTGATTACCATTAACTGATGGGTAAATTAAAGGCACATTTGTTGCTGTTAACCCAACAGCCCCTAAAATACTTAATAATAATTTCATAAATAGTTTCCCTTCTTGCGTAATTCCCTCCCGCCGCCCTTTAATAAGATTGCTAAGGTTGATATTACTAAGGTTGATATTACTAATTTTAATATATTTTATAGTAAATGTTAACTTTAAAACAAAAAAGTTTATAAATAAGGTAATTCAAATAGAACAAAAAATAGTGATTAATTATTATTTATTTACAATACTAATATTAAAAAATAGGGAACGACCAGTAATTTAAAAATAAACAATAAAAATCAACTATTTTAATCAATCACGTTTGATTTAAAAATTTGCAAAAATAATTTTAAAAAGTATAATAATAAGTAGGTTTAAAATATTAATTAGGAGAACTACTATGAACATCAGTAAAATTAAACATCAATTTTGTTGACTTGTTGGCATTATTTTGGCACTATTTGTTTTAAATAATATCATAACAGCAATTTTTAACGTTTTTCTAAATAATATAACTTTATTTTACTGAATTTATAATTTACTATATAGTATAATAATTTTTATTATTTTTATTTCATATATGAGTTTATTAATTCAATTATATACAGATATAAAAAGATACAATTTTTTAGCATCACCAAAGGTCAAATTAGAATGAAAAAATATTATTGGCAATAATAGTATCTTAATAATTTTATGAATAACGAATCTTTTCATTTTTTTCATAAAAATATTTAATCATAGGCATTCATTAATTAGCATCATTTTAGGAGCAGAAGATAGTATTTATTTTGGCTTATATTACTTTTTTGCCTTTTTATATTCAAGTTTTATTATTTTTTTAATCACAACTATTATTATTACTATTTTTTTTAAAAAGTACTTAAAAATAATTAAAAACATTTCAAATATTGATCTTTTTGAAGAATTTTTTGAAAACTATCTTGAGTATTTAGTTGTCATTGAACCTCAAAATACTGTTATCATTTATTTTTCTAATAATTTTTTGAATGCAGTTACGTTAAAATTTCGAAACTTAATTTTCCGTTTTCGTTGATCACTTTATTTAAATAATTTTAAAAAGGGCGTAGCACCACCTTTATTTTAATAATTTACTAAAATAAATCTTAAAATAAAAAAAACAAAATAAAAACTAATTTTAAACAATAAAAGGAGAAACAAAAAAATGAAAAAATTATTAAGTATTTTAGGAGCCGTTGCCATTACTGCTTCTGGGGCAAGTTCAGTTATTGCCTGTGGAACTCAAAATGTTGCTAGTCCAATTGACAAATTCAATATTAAAGATAGCTATGATGTTATTCCAAACGCCTATGAATTAAAAAAACTATTAGTAAAAGATGGAAATAATGTTGATATTTTACAAATTAAATTTACGCCAGGATTAAATGAAGCGATTATCCGTTATATGGGTGAACCTAACAGAGCACCTTTTGTGACAAAAAAGGTTACAATTAATCCTTTAACAAATGATGTTTATCATATTATTACTAAAACATCATTAGCAATTAATGGAATCCCTGAAGCAAAACAAAATAAAGAGGGGATTTTAGAAGCAATTAATCTTTTAAATCAAACTAATTTAACAGCAAATGATGTTGAAGTAGATTATGAAGCAGGAGGAAATGTTACTTTAACTGGCCAAAATAACTTTACTGGCAGCGTTATTATTTACAATGAAAAAATGCTTTGAAGTGATTTAATTCCAGTTCAAAATTTAGGAAATATTTATCTTGGTCATAATATTATTGACTATTATAATGGACATATACAAAAATATCCTGAAGATGAAAATGCTTTAGCTGTTATGCTAATGATGCCATTAGTATTTGAATACGTGGGAGCAAAAAATTTATTAATGGAATTTTTCCAAGCTAATATGATTACTTGAGGGCTCCAATGATCTGGTACCCCAGGGGCTGTTACAATTAAAATAGATAATAATTATAACGGAACATTTATCTTAAACCCACCGGAAAATAACTCATTTATTAATGAAAAAATTAAAATAACTTTTAAAGCTTTAGAAGATAATCGTCCATATGTTACTCCAACACAATTACCAACTGATGATTTAATACCAGGGGATTGAAGTACTCTTAAAGAAAATTTAGATAATGACTATACAATCAATAATATTGAAGAAATTGTCGGTGATTTAGTAACTAAATATTTTGGGGAAGAATTTGTTAATAAGTATCGTGATGTTTTAAATGAAGATTTTTGAATTAGAACAGTTGATTACAATACAAAAATTGCTAAATTAGAAGTTAAGCCTGGATCAATGCTATTTATGAACCATGATAAAATGGCAGCAAATGTTGTTAATGGCTATGTTTCACCAGTTTATGGTTACGATATTGAAGTCACTTTTGGCACTAAATAGGAAATAAAATTTAAAGAACAATAAAAAAGTAAGTTCAGTGAATATGTCAAGAAAAATAGACAATTAAAAAGTTACTTGAAGGAATGATTTTCTGTATTGAACAGGACTCATTCCTTTTAATTTGGCTTGTGGTCTTAAATTGTTGTAAAAATAGATATATTTAGGTAGATTTTCAATAATTCATTTGGCTGTTCGTTTTTTTATTTTTATATGATATAAAAATTCAGTTTTCATAGTACGAAATCATGATTCTGTATGGGCATTATCATAAGAGTTTCCACGTCTGGACATTGAAATCGTAATTCCAAGATAATTGCATAATTTTTCATAATCAGAATTTGTATAATGAAAACAAAGACTTTAATACTAATGAAATTTTGGACTACTAAATCAGTAATAATTTAGAAAAAGAATTTGTTTTTAAAAACATAATTAATTCTTGAGTAAAAGCTGGAAAGCCATCAACTTGAGTTCTACAATCAGATCTTTTACTATTGATCAAAAATAGGTTATGTCGTTTGTTAATAAATATGTTATGTCTGTTCCTATTTTTTGATTAATATCTGTGGTTGAAAAATCTTGATTCCTGATATTTTCATGTCTTTTGTTATCAAAAGATAATTTATAATTAAATTTTTTTATTCTAATAATTGATTTTAAATTCATATTTTCATATATCTATAGACAATATGTGATTTTAAATTTCAATTATATAGTTTATTAATAATTAGTGTTAACATATTATATCCATAAATTTTCTTAAAAGTTAGAAATAATGTTTTAACTATTTTTACAATTGTATTATTTCACTTATTAAATGCTTTCATACCACTATTAAATCAATTATAATAACCAGCTCTAGAAACATTTAAAATTTTGCATAAATATTTAATCTTGTATTTTTTCTTTAAGGACCAAATCATTTGAAATTTCTTCTTTTTCGATTTGTTCAAAGACTTTTTTACATCTTGAATCATTTCAATATACTCAATTAATTCTTTTTTTGTCATTAATTCAAAGTTAAGATTTTTTGGAGGGCCTGTTCGGCGAATTCCTTTAGATTGTAAACCATTTCCTGGTTCTAACGCTTTTTCGCCACTAATTTTAGCTGCTTTTTTTCAACGAGTTAAAGTTGGTGTTGTAATTCAAATTTTTTGATTGTTTTTGCTCAACCATTTTCTTTGTAATATTTTAAAATATTAAGTTTTTCGTTTTTTATAAATCATTTTGTTCCCATAATAAAAAAATACCTTTCAATAAAATTATGACACATAACTAACTTTTTATGTGTCTATTTTATTGTAGGTATTCACAGATGAACTTACTTTTCTTTTCGTTTTCTTTGATAATTATAAACTGATGTTAAAACTCAACTCTGGGGAACATATTTTGTTAATTTTTTAACAAATTTATTTGTTGTTCCTGTGATAAGATAATTTTTTTTCTTAACTTTTAAAGCTTTGTTTAAACTTTTATGCGCATATTTTTGCGTTGACATTACTTTTACTGTTGAATGATAATTAGCATCGCTTTGATTACTACTGCGATTTCAAAAATCGGTTTTTAATGGCCCTGGACAAACTGTAATAACACGAACTGGTGATTTTGTTTTTTTCAGTTCTGTATTAACAGCAACACCTAGACTTCACACATAAGCTTTCGCCGCATAATAACTAGCAAAAACTGGCCCAGGGGTAAAGGCTGCTAAACTACCAACATTAATCACTCGACCAACACCATTTTCAGAAAAACGTTGGACAAATAACTTTGTTAAAATATGTAAAGCTTTAATATCTAAATCAATCATATTTAATTCTTGTTCTAGATCAGAATCTTTAAAGTAACCCCAAACACCATATCCGGCATTATTTATTAAACATGTCACATTTTCGTTTTTTGTTTCCTGGGCTAATTGATAAACATTAGCTATTTTACTTAAATCTAAGTTTAATAGTTTGACTTTTTGATTAGGGTACTTTTTAGCTAACTCTTCTACTGATTCACAATTACGAGCAACAGCTATAACATGATAGCCTTTTTCAAATAATTCTTGGCAATAGGCATATCCTAAGCCTTTACTTGCGCCTGTTACAATTGCTCATTGATTAGCAATTTTTTGCTTTGCCATTTTAATTATTTTCCTTTTGTTCAGGTAATTTTGGTTTATTGTTAATAACTGTAAAATCAAATAACATTTTACGATTTAAATAAATATAATTTCCTGCTGAATACAATGATAATAGCGTTGCTAAATACATTGGAATCATGATTACTTGATTAATTCAACCAAATTCATCCCATTGACCATTACCATGAATTTGGCCATTAAACATTTGGAAACCAACAAAAAATAGCATTGACATTCCTAACATTTCAACCGCTGCTTTAACTTTTCCTCATCAATTTGCGGCCATTACCACTTTTTTGCTAGCTAAAATTTGACGGACAACATCGATAATTAAATCACGTCCTAATAAAACGACAACAATTCAAACCGGCAAAATATTGGCACAAGCAAAAACAATTAAGACAGTATTGGTTAATAATTTATCGGCAATTGAATCAAAAAACTTTCCAAAAGTAGTTACTTGATTATAATGACGAGCAATATAGCCGTCTAAAAAATCAGTTAAACTAGCAATAATAAAAATAATTCCTGCCACTAAATAGGCATAAGGTAGGGTATAAGTAACAGTATCATTAACCTTAATAACAATTGCATCAGTCCATCCAGCATACAAGGCATTTGAAAATGGATATAATAGCATTAAAACAATTATTACTGGTACTAAAAATAATCTAATTAAAGTGATACGATTAGCTCAATTCATTGAATTTTTCCTCTTTTCTGTACTTTTTATTTTACTTTTACTATTATATTATATAATTAAAAAAAATAAAGAAAAGCGATTTAAGGAGATAAAATAGATGGAAGAGCAAATTGTCGCATTATTATTAAAACATAATTTGACATTATCTAGTTATGAATCAATTACGGGAGGATTATTTGCCAATACAATTACAAATATCCCAAATGCTAGTAAAATATTTCCTGGCGGTCTCATAACTTATAGTAATTATGTTAAAAGCAAAAATGGCAAAGTTAGTAAGCAAATAATTCAAAAATATGGCGTTGTATCTTACGAAGTTGCCGCAGCAATGGCTGATAAATGTCAAAAACAATTTAAAACTGATCTTGCTGTCAGTTTTACTGGTAATGCGGGGCCAACAGCGCTTGATAATTTACCAATTGGTCTTGTATTCATTGGGGTTAAATATCATTCAACCTTAATCGTTGAAAAATTATTATTAGACCCTCATCTTGATCGAATTACAATCAAAAAACTTGCTGTTGAAAAAGCTTTGACTATTTTATTAGAAATAATTAAATAATTAAATGAAATTAAAATAAAATTAGGTAACTAAAATTAGAAAGGAGAATGTAATGGGAACAACAAAAGAACCAAACACTAATATTGAAAAAAATTCAGAAGCAGAAAAAGATCAAATATTAGTTAATGCTTTAAAAGAAATTGAAAAAATATATGGTAAAGGGGCTGTAATGCGTTTAGGAGATAAAACTAATCTAGCAATCGAAGCCGTTTCAACTGGTAGTTTACTATTAGATAATGCGATTGGAATTGGAGGTTATCCAAAAGGGCGAATTATTGAAATTTTTGGTCCTGAATCTTCCGGGAAAACAACGCTTTCCTTACATGCTATTGCGGAAGTACAAAAAAATCATGGTCGTGCAGCTTTTATTGATGCTGAACATGCTTTAGATCCTAATTATGCCAAAAAATTAGGGGTTGATATTAATAACTTAATTATTGCCCAACCAGATAGTGGCGAACAAGCCCTTGATATTTTAGAAACATTAGTTAAATCGAATGTTATTGATATTGTTGTCATTGATTCAGTGGCAGCTTTAGTTCCAAAAGTTGAATTAGAAGGGGAAATGACCGATATTACAATTGGGGCTCAAGCCCGACTAATGAGTAAGGGACTACGAAAACTGAATGGAATTATCTCCAAAACTAATTGTATTGTTATTTTTATTAATCAAATTCGAGAAAAAGTTGGTGTTTTATTTGGTAATCCTGAAACAACAGCTGGAGGTCGCGCATTACGCTTTTATGCCTCTGTCCGGCTTGATGTTCGACGCGTGGAAACATTAACAAATTCTGGAACAGCAATTGCCAATAAAGTTAAAATTAAAGTTGTTAAAAACAAAGTGGCTCCACCGTTTAAAGTTGCCTTAATTGAAATTAATTATAATGAAGGAATTGATTCTTTAGCAGAATTAATTGATTTAGCAGTAACATATGATGTCCTTGATAAATCAGGGGTTTGATATTCATACAATAATAATCGGTTAGGGCAAGGAAAAGAAAAAGTTAAAGAATTTTTAACTTTAAACCCCGATGTTAAAATCGCTATCAAAGATAAAATTTTGGCACTAATTAAAAAGAATGAAAAATAACTATTAACTTTCCCAGTAGGGGAGTTAATAGTTATCGGTAGGGGAGTTTAGAATTAATTATTATCAATAAATTTAATCAATATCAAAGCCTTTTAAATAATTTAAACTTTTTTCTAAATGAAATAAGTCTATTTCAATTTTTGTAATTAAATCATCAATACATGTTTCAATATTTGTCTTACTATTAATTAATGGTTTTCAAATTTGATTCAAATGGTGATTTTTTTTACTATATGAATATTTATCTAGTAATAAAGTATAAGTATCATTCACAAAAGACATAGATAAAGCTTCTTGATATTGGCGTGAATAGTCAATTAAATTAGCCATTGCTTTGGGACTTAATATTTTACGAAGTTCAACCGGATTTGTGGTATTAGTATCAAAAATGTTATTGAATTCATTTCCCTCAAAATTAATTTCTTTATTTCGTAAAACAAATTTTTTAAATTCATTTTGGTGGGGAACAATATTTGCTTCAATATTGAAACTAACTGGTAATTTGGTACTGAAAAAGAAATAGTTTTCTGATCTTTTCATCTCAACCAATAGCATTAATGATAAAAAATTAAGCGTTTTTTTAATAACTTTTTCTTTCTCATCTTCATACAAATAACTAACATCACTTTGATCAAACAAATCGAAAAAAAACAAAGCAACATATGCTAAAATAACTAATCCTTTCAAAAAAACCATTGTTTTTCGAACAGTAATTACTCCTAATGAAAATTTAGTTTTTTCAAATGAACCATTAATTACCTTATTATCCATTTTTTCTTTTAAACTACTTACCCGAATTAAGCTTTCTTGTAAAAGATTATTTTTTCGGGGATTTTTACTAACACTAGTAAAATTAGGAACAGGCATGATGTTAAATTGGTTATTAATAACCTCTAATATAACTTTATCCTTAAAATAGTCATCAATTGCAATTTGATAATATTGATTATAATTTAGTTGATTCAAGAAGAGAGTTGTTTTAATTGAACGAGCACTAATAATACTCATTGTCACAATTAACCCAGCAAAAACGATAACCCCGCTTAATAATAAAATCAGAGATATTAAAAAAGTAAACTTAAAGTCCAGTAAAATACCACCTGTAATCATTAACGCAATTGACAATATCAACATTATTACAAAAAAGACTTTAAATGTAACTGAACTGATAAAAAAAGACTTATTTTTCTGGTAATATTTGCTAATGTGTTCATAATGTAAAGCTCTAATTTTATCTTTTGTTTGGTTTGATAAGGCTAATTTTTCCATATTAATTAACTCCTTTATCTCTTTTACAAACATTATAATAATATTTTCAACTTTGTCTATAATAAAAAGAATATTATTTTGTTTTTTTCTTTCTAAATAAAATAGTTTTCATTTTTAAAAAAATTTTTACAATATTTTTAAAAATAAGATATAATGGATTTGTAGTTGAAAAGCTAAAATGAATGGAAAAAAATTATTTGTTTATTTATATAAATAACTATTTATATAACATTTTTTTGCTCGTAAACTACAAACGAAAAATGACTTATTTTATTTATTTCCAAATAATAAAAAAAATTCTAACGGTCCAAAACGATACAAACATTTTATTATTAGAACTTAACTTTTAAATAAAATATGTTATATAATATGTTGCCTTTGTGCGCTTTACTCTTTGTGGGTAAAGCGCTTTTTAAATTTTGACAAAAAATAAGGAATTATTTACTTAACTTGGTTTATAATTAATAGAGAATAGAAGAGGTAAAATTTTTTATGAGTGACCAAATTGAAAAACAATTATTTGGAGAATTAAAAGGATCAGAACGGGCAATGTTTGATGCCTTACTAAAAAGTTACTATTTAGATGATGATCAGTTAGATTATTTACACCGCTACTATAAACCAATTTTTACTATTGGGGATGAAGAAAACTGTATTTGTTTAAGTAATAAAAAATACTTTGAATGTTGTAAACCAAAAGTTTTGGCAACAAGTGCTCAACGTGATAATTATATTTCGATTTTAGAAGTAATTAGTAAGCCCGAGTTAAAAGAAAAATATCTTGAACAAGAAAAAGGTTACTTTAAAACAGCAGTCTTACAACAAAACCAAGCAGCTTGTCTTATTAATGATTGCCAAAATCCCGTAATTGAAATTGCTTTATATCAACAAATGCCAACAAAACCGCAATTATTTTTAGATCGTTATAATGAAAAACATTATTTTAAAAATATTAATACTAATTTTTTAGATCTTGTTAATCCCGCTGAAACTCCTTATACTTTTAGCGTTATTTGTCATGAACATCATGATAAATTATTAAGTAATAATAAATTAGCCGATCAAATTAAAGCCTTATTAATAAATTACTATGATAATTTGATTGATCATCATGTTGCATATCAAACTTTTTTACAATATTCTCATTTACTTTCAGTTGCTGAACAAGTAATCATGACCTTAAAATTAAAAAAAATTATTAAATTACATTATTTCTACGATTTAGAATTAATGCGTATTACAAGCGACTTAAATAATGATAGAAATAGCTACATTATTAAAGAAATTTCACTAACAAAAAAAATCAATGTACTGCAATGTAATGATATTCTGTTGGCCCAATTAACACCAATTACTTTCCAAGCAATTAATTCACCAAATAATCCATTTTTACCAAATAAGATTTTATATGCAAATATCATTCATTATGATAAACATAGTAGCATTAAATTTGTTTATCATAAAAATAATCGGATTTATAATACATATTTTGAGGAATGAGATGAAAAAATTAAAACACCTAAGCAATGAGAAAATTTTATTTCTAGTTTAATAATTAATTTATCAAATCATTTTCTTCTTGACCAAAAATATTATGAAAAATTAAATGAAAAACAAAAGCAAATGTTAAATATTTATTATTATAATCGTTTTGAGCAGCCAAGAAATTCTGGCCAAGAAATGATGCTACAAACTTTTATTAATAATTTTCATAATGGAATTAATATTATTAAATAGGAAAGGGTTAGAAAACTAATATGACAACGTGAGGATGAATTTTATTAGCTATTTTAATAATAATTTTAATAATTTTTATTATAATCTGATGAATCTTTTATAATCGTAAACAAGAAATGATTTTTAATATTTTTAAACGTTTAGAAGTTGAAAATCAAGAATACTTGAACAATAAATATTTAAAAAATCCTTTAGAAACAGTTGATGTTAAACTTAAATTAAATCCAAACGAACATGCCTACAGTGATGAAATTATTAATGTTTATTTAACAAAAAAACAAAAACAAAATAAATTATCATCAAAATATTTTATTCCGTTTGAAAAGGGGCTTAACGTAGGCTATGGCAATGGTAAAAAAAGCATTGAAAATAACTTAATCCCATTTCAACTTGGGCATTTAGTCATTACTAATCAACGCCTGTTAATTATTAATGAAGATATAACTACAACTTGAGATTTAAATTTAATTAAAAACCTTGAATTATCAATCTTTCAAATCAAAAATAAAATTAAACAAGGAATTTATTTATTTATGGAAGATAAGTGTTATATTATGATTATAGATAATTTGGATCTAGCATATTTAATTTACAGGATGTGAAAAAATAATGGACATTAAGTGACTAATTATTATTGTTTTTGCTAGTTTACTATTAATAGCAATACTAATACTAGCAATTTTAGCTTTTTTACAACAAAAACGAATTAAGCAATACCAAAAAATCAAAACTAATTATCAAAAAGAAATTAACTTGGCAAAAACAGCTTTTAACAAGAATTTGAACCCAATTAAAATTAAATATGAATTACCAGACAATGAAATTTGTTATCTCCAACAAAAAATTAAAGGGACAATTCTTTCCCAAAAAAAAATTAAAAAGAATCTCTTTTTATTTGAGTTAAAAGATGATCAACAATTTTTGTTAACAAATTTAAATGGTTTTTTAAATTTTCGATCACACAAAGAAAACCCTGATTATCATGGTGACATTTACTTAACAAATCAAAGAGTTTTAATCGATGAAGTAAATAAAGCTATTACAATTTGACTAGCTGATATTATTACTGTATTACCAACAATTTTGAATATTAATGATACATTCCAACCAGGATTGTTATTAATTACAAAACAAAAATCAGTCTATTGTTTTTGAACAGATGATGTTAAAATGGGACTAAGAATTAATGAATTATCACAACAAAAGAGGGGACAGAAAGGGGATTAAGAACAATGGAAATGCATATAATTTTAATTTTTACCTTAGTTTTAGCAATTTGCCTCTATGGATTTCATATTATCTTTTTACTACATTATCAAAACCAAAAGAAAATTATTAATTTTAAAAAAGAATACAAGTGAAAAGGGATGATAATCTTTGTTTTTACTGGAATATACGGTATTTTAACCCCTATTATTCTTTTTGTTGCTATAGATTACTTTTTATTATTATTTGTGCCTAATATTAGTCCAATTTGAGCTTATTTATATGTAATAATTGGTTTAATAAACTACGCTTTAATTTTAATTTATTTAATTATAGAAACTTTAACAATTAATAGTCTTTGAATCAAAGTAACGGAAGCAGAAATTATTTTTTTAGATGAAACAGTTAACTTTCAACAGGTAATTGGTTTAGATATTACTGGCTTTTTTAAAAAATTTTGTTTCATGATCGAAGGAGATAAAGAAAAAAAGACCATTATTGGTAAAAAAGCTTTCAACTTTTTAAAAGATATTGAAAATTAAAAAAATATAATAAAAACAGTATTATACAATACTGTTTTTATTTGATAATTCAGAAAAGAAAATATTACACTATATTTAATAATGAGGAAAAAAATTTATAATTATTTTAAATATTAAATAAAAGAAAAGTAAAGAGATATTTTAAAACTAAAAAGGGGAGAGATAGTAATGAAGCTTTTATTTATTTAATATAATATTTTCTTTAAAAGTTAAAATTTTAGGAAAAATTATTTTCCATACCCTAATATTACATCAAATTAAAAATAATACAATAATTATTATTTATTTTTTAAAAAATAAAATATTTTTCCAATATATTATATTAGTCTATATTATAGAATACATATATAAAATAATAAGTTAAATATCCTTTATTCTTATTTAACTTATTATTTCTTATTTTTCTCGCTTTTTTTTAGCGCTGCTTCAACAGCTTTTGCGATCATTTCTTCTACTTCAGTCTTGGTTAAAACAATTGTTTTTTCTTCACCATTAATATTATCAGTTATTTCTGGTATTTTATTAGCATCCAATTGAGTATTATCCACATTTTTTTGTTTCGATGCAGCTGAAACGACCTTTTTTTGACCATTTTTACGCTGTCCTTTTTGTTTTGGCTGTTCTGAATTGACATCAATAGTTTCATTATTAACATTAGGTGAGGTATTTTCTTCAATTATATTTGAATAGCTTTCTAATTGTGAATCTAATGCCATTTCAGAATTTGGAGTAGGGGTAATTGCTGTTTCATTTAGTCCAATATTAGCTCTCAATTTCGCCATTTTTGATTTAATATCTGTTTCTGATACCCCTTCTGACATTTTTTCTTCTTCATCGAGTCCTAAATTATGTTTTATCGCATTATTTTTTTTCTTAGCATTTGCTAATAAAAACTGAATAGTCCCCTTTTCTGCTTCTTGTTTATTAGGTTCAGGCGGTTGACTACTAGTTGGATTTAACATTCTTGACATTTTTTCTTTAATTTTTGTTTCATTAGCTGAGGCAATCGCCTTTTTATTATTTAAAGGACAAACATGTATTTTTAAGTGTACAGAGCAAAAAGTTGGTGTCTTAGCCATAATAATTCTCCTTTTTTCTAATTTGATTATATCAAAGTTATAAATAAAAAACATTTAAAAAGAATTATTTAAACAAATTAGATCAATTTTATTAATAATTTCTTCTTTTGTTCAATTTCATCATTGCATTTTTTCTAATTCAATAATTTTTGATTGATCAAAACGATATTTGATAATTTTGGCGGGATTACCTGCAACAATTGCATAAGGGGGAACATTTTTTGTTACAACACTTTTAGTTCCAATTACTGCCCCATTGCCAATTTTTATCCCTGGCATAATAGTGGCTTGATAGCCAATTCAAACATCATTTCCAATAACTGTATCACCACGATTAGGTAATTGTGTTAGCATTTGTTGTTTAAATTCTTCATCGTTGGCGTATAAATAAAATGGATAACTTGAAATGGCATTATAATTATGATTAGCTCCATTCATCAAAAAAATTGTTTCTTTTGCAATTGAACAAAATTTACCTATAACTAAATTATCATTAAAAAAATTAGGGAAATGATAGCGAATATTTTTATTTTGAAATTCAATTGCTTCTTGTTCATTGTCACAATGATAATATGTATAGTCACCAATCGTAATATTTTTATTACTAATATAATTTTTAATTAAATAAATACCCTCAATATTTGTTGGTTTTTTTATTTTTTCATCTGGCAATATTATTTTTTTATTCATAACATTATCTCCTTTTTTTCTTTGTATCATCCAATGTTCGGCTATCTGATTGAATATATTTAGTTTGTTGTTGTAAAATATATTTCATTTCTTCTAGTTTTTCCCCTGTCATCAATAAATCTTTTTGGTATTTTTTATTTAAATTATTTATTAATTTGTTAGTTTCGGATAAGGGACTTGCTGTTGCAAAATTATTAAGACTAAGTTGTTCTTTTAAATCATATTTACTAATAATTCCTTTGATGCCAACGCCAATTAAGCGAATTCCTTCCCCATTTCATAATTTTTCAAAGAGACTAATCGCAATTGAATAAACTTTATCATCATCGCAAGTATATGTTGATAACTTTATTTGTTTTGAATGACGTTGATGATTACTATATTTTAGTGTCACATATATAACATTCCCGATTAAAGTTCGTTTACGGGCACGCTGACAAACATGTTTTGCCAATAAAAATATTTTTTCTTTAATTTCTTCATAATCACTCAAATCATATTCAAGTGTTGTTTCATTAGCAATTGATTTTAAACCATTATTATCATATTTTAATTCATCGCTCCCTTTGCCTTGGGCTTTGGCAATTAAGCTATGAGCATTATTACCAATTATTTTTTCTAAAAAATCAACATCTTGATAATGGGCCAAGTCCCCTATTGTATAAATTTCTAATTTTTCTAATTGGGATGCAGTCTGTCTACCAATCCCAAATAATTTTGTGACAGCCAAAGGATGAATTATTTTGGGAACATCTTCCCTTTTAATTAAAGTTATTCCCATTGGTTTTTTAAAATCACTCCCAATTTTAGCTAAAGACTTATTATATGAAATTCCAATACTATTTGGTAAACCCAATTCTTTAAAAACTCTTTTTTGCATATCTTGTGCTAAATTCATCGCACTCTGATATTTCCGATAAATCTCTGTTACATCAATATAACATTCATCAATTGATGCTACTTCAATTTTAGTTGTGTAGTTTTCACAAATAAAATCAAAAAGCCTTTGGGCAAAATTTACATACAAATTAAAATCATGATCAACCACAATTAACTCTTTACATAATTCTTTTGCTTTATATAATGGCATTGCACTATTAATTCCAAATTCACGAGCGGGATAATTAGCTGTTGAAACAATTGCTCGTCGCGATGGTGAAGAAACAACAAGCGGTTTACCACGAAATTCCGGCGTGATTGCTTCATGACAACTAGCAAAAAAACTATTCATATCAATATGAAAAATAACTTTCATCTTCTCTCCTTTTTATAAACCAAATGGTCCGGTATATTTATAATTATGTTTAAAGATAAAATTATAACCAACTAAGTAAGTAAAACGATTACTACGAGCATATAATCGAGCATTAAGTCAATCCCCGAAAAAATCTGGAAACTCTTCTCGCACAAATTTTTTCATTTTACTTTCATAAAGATTTTCTAAATTTTCTTTTAACTTAGGGCTCATTGCAAGACAAACTAAATATAATCCTCCCATTAAAATTGGAAACAAACTAAATAATTGATACTTATTAATAATATTTATTATTTCATTATCTAAAATACTTGGTTTAAGATTAACAACTACTACAAAAATAATATTTAATAAAATAAAAAAATAAAATAAAAATAAAAATAACTTTGGTGCTTGAAATAATCAAAAGCGAATTGATTTTATTGTTGAATTTTTTTTAAATAATTCTGATCCAAAAAAAACTTTTCCTAAAACATAATCTAATCCTAATCCTGTTAAAGATAAATTTACATTATTAACTGATAAATCATTAATCAAAAGAATTTTGTTTTGATAAATTTTATCGATTGAATAATTTTTAAGATTATATTTTAATTCTAAAGCTGTAATATTATTTTGTAATAAATATTTTTCCCCAATTTCAATCGCTTGCATTTTATTATTGGAATTATTATTGTGAAATTCAGTTGGCATAATAATATTACGATACATTAATCAAATATAAAAAATAAAAATGAGATGAAATAAAAATAAAACTGCAATTAAAATAAACGTAAAATTATTACTGCCTAAAAACATTTTCTTTATCCTCCTAATATTTTTTATGATTCATCATTATTATCTTCAACTAATTCTATTTTTCCAGAGTTAACTTGTTGTAAACGTTCTTTTACAACTTGGCCAAGTGTCCCTATTCCATTTGTGCTATTAAGTTTCATTTTCAACAATAATTCTCGTTCTTTATTATTTGGATCATTAGCAGCTTTTAATAGGCGTAATCGTTGTGCTGTTGTCAGATTATTTGGATCTAAAACATCTTCATCGTTAATAAAAATAGCTTCTTTTTTACTAGCAGCAATATTATTTCGAACACGATTTAAAAATGAATTAACCGAAAGATTCTCTTCGGGTTCATCTAGCGGTAAATCTAATTGATCATAATCATTTTCTTCGTTTGTTGTACTTTCAGTAATTTCAAAGTCATTATTAACATCAGTAAAATCAAAATCATTATTAAATTTAATTTCATCTTCTTGTTCATGATCTAAATCAAAAGGTTTTAACTCAACAGTTTCATCTTCTTGAATTGGCAAACTATTTTGGCTACCATGACTATTATATCCTTGAAAAGGGACATTAAAATCTCCTGCTCGTGGCGTAGCATCAAGAACAATTTCTGGCTTTTTAACTAAATCATCTAATGAATCAGGAATAAAAAAACTATATTTTCTTTTTCCGGTTACTAATGGTTCTTGAGCACGTTCTCTTAAAGTCGCCATTTTTTCTTGCACAACATTATTTTTAACATTATTTCAACGATTCTGTAACTCATTCGCATTAAATAAAGGACGTGATTCATCATTTGAAAATTTAGCATTATTATTAAGATTCATATCATCCAATTGTTCTAATTCTTCATCTTGATCAATTTTTTGACCTAAACTTACTGCTGATTCAGATGGTTTTTTTCTTTCAACTTTAATTCAGTAATCATCAATATCTAATTTATTTTTTTCAATTGAAGTAGGTCTTTTAGTAGGATCAATATATGATGAATCATTTTCATCTTCTTCTCAATAATTAAATTGTTTTTTGTTTTCCATTAATAACCCCTACTTTCTATTATTATCATTTTCATATTAATTATACTACGATTTAAAGCAGAAAAAAAGTATTCAGTCCTACATTACTTGCGTTAAAATGATAAGGACCAAATACTTTAAAATATTTTTATTTTCATTACTAATAGTTCAATTTTAAAAGACAATTAAATATTTCATTTAAATAAAAATTTAGTTGCCCCAATAAATACAGCTAACAATAAAATACTAGCTACTATTGGTTGCCAAGTACTAGTAAAATGATGATAATATTCTGTTCTTTCACCAAGTGAAACCCCTATACCAGTATTAAATTGCGCTTCTCAGTTAGTTCCAGTGATAGCATAGTAAAATAGAAAAATTGGATATTTATGAGGAATAAAATAAGTTAATACTCTAACTCCAAAGTCAAAACTAATTGTTGGGGGATAAATCAAGACCCCTGATAATAAAAGAGTTAAGATATATATAATTATTGCAATTGAATTAGTTATTCCTTCATTACTAAAAATTCCCCCAAGCAAAAAGGCAATTGCAATTGATAGTAAAATTGTTAACATCAAGGCCAACATTAAATAACCTCAATTAATATTTTTAAAAACAGCAATAAAATCATTAGTGGCTATCATTACACCAAATAGCATTTCAAAAAAGAATCCGATAATTCCTAAAAATAAATAAAATAACGCTAGTAAAACTAAAAATGTTGATTTTTTAACTCCTGTTGCATCAATCCGTTTTAAAAAAACAGATTTTTTTCAATCAACTAAGGTTGTTGATAATGACACAATAATACTTAAAGCTGGTAATAGCATATAAATAAAAAGCAATAATGTTTTAATTTTTGTCCCACCACCAGATTCTTGAAAATTATTAAAAATATAGTAAAAGACAACTAAAAAAATCGTTGAAACTATAAAAATAAAAATTGGACCCCGTTTTTCACGGAAAAATGATTTATTTATTAATAGTATTAATTCCGTAAAAATTGAAAAATTAGATTTGAAATTTATATTTTTATTTGGAGTAGTTTTCATGTTTTATTTCTCCTTTAAAATATAAATTCATTAAATTTCGAATTGAGCCAAATTTATTTTTTACTTCCTTAATTGGGCAATCTAACAAAATTGATTTATTCCCAAACAATAAGATCCGATTGCATAACATTTCTACCTCTTCAGGATGATGGGAAACAATTAACAAAGTTTTATTATTGTTAATAGTATATTCATTGAAAAAATTTAAAATTTTATACTGTAATTCAATATCCAGCCCTGTTGTTAATTCATCTAAAATAACAATTTTTGGATTGTTAATAACTGCTAGCATTGCATTAAACCGCTGTTTTTGTCCTCCTGATAATTTTTGTAAATTAGTATTTTTAATTTTGTCTAATTCAAAAACTTCCTCAAGCATCTTTTCATAAGCTGGGGAAAAATTTTCATAAACCTTACGGTAAAACTTAATCATATCTTTAATTCGAATTCCAATTGGCCAATATCCTTCTTGAAATTGAATTCCAACATCTTTTTTAATATTACTATCCAAATTAATAATAATTTCTCCAGCTGTCGGTTTTAAAAAATTGGAAATCATTTCAACAAAAGTTGTTTTTCCACAGCCATTAGCTCCTAAAATTGCCACACGATCACCAGGATAAATCTGGACATTAAGATTTTTTAAAACTTCTTTTTTTTGATAACTTTTAGATAAGTTTTTAACTTCAATAATTGGTAACATTTGTTTTCCTCCTTTGTTTAAACAAGGAAAAATTAACAAACTTATTCTGAAGATTTGAAAATAATTTTTTCATTAATTTAAATACTTTAAAAATTAATAAAAAATAATTCTAATCTTCTAACTCTTTTAAATACTCCTTTTCACACCATAAACAATATCTTTGATTTTACGCTGGTAATTTTTATATTTAAAATAATTTAAATAATTAGAATTATACTTTTTGAAAACTTACACTTAAACTCAATAAATCGTAAGTTAATTATATCTTATTTTTTATAGTTTTACATAAATATATCTTTAATTTAATAATAGTTTTAATTAAAAAACATCTACCTTTTTTTGGTTTTGTAAGCGAATTGTTTCTTTTCCAAATTCATAAAATAACATACCACTAGTATAAATACTAATCGCAATCACAATTCATTTAAATCAAGTCAAAAATTCACTATCGCTTAATCCTAAACCAATTTTAATTCCAATAAAAACTAATAAGAAAGCACTAATAACACCAACTACTCCTCCAACGGCCATTGCTCCGGCAATTTTAGGAGAATAATTTTTATCCTTTATAAATTTTGTTGCCCCAACTGGAATTAGAAAGGCACAGGCTCCCATCATAACCGGAAATGCTACAGTAATATCCATTCCCATCATAGCAATAACAGCCATCGCCGGAGCATAAAAACCAATCCCTAATGACATCAGAATTCCTAATCCTACATAAATAATTGCTGTTACTGGTAATTTTCATCATGCTCCGGGTTGTAATAATGTTGTTGAATTTCCATTTAAGCCAGTTAAAACATCAACTCCGGGTTGCGATAAAATCATTAAAATCGCAATAACTAATAAACAGCCACCAATTACTAATTTCATAATACGGGCATTAATTTTATTAGCAATTGCTGCCCCTAAATAAGCCCCTAATATTGAAGCAACAATTAAAACAACTAAAGTTGTAATATCAACTTTAACAGCTGTCATAAAAATTATTGCTTCAAAAATAACAGGAATGGTACAACCAACATTTAAAATTCCAGGCAATTTTTTACTATCTTTTGAGATTTTAAAATTATTTAACATTACGACTGAAATAGCAAATGATCCGATCCCTAATGTATCAAAAAAATTAGCAATAAAACCAGTAAAAGCACTTTTTCAATAACTAGTCTCACGATCAACAACTAGCATTTTGGCACTATCTTTAACTAATAAAATCGTATATAAAATACCAATTATTAATAACAAGAAGATTAAAATAAAAGCTCCTAAGTAACTAATATTAATTCAACTAAAGCCTCAACCTTGATTTAATGAATGAGGTAAATAAAATAAGAAAGTTGTTAAAAAACCTATTAAAACTAAAATTGGAATTATCGCAAAACTTAAGATATAGTTTTTTTTCGTAATTGCAGGGCTAAGATTTTTTATTTTAGATTTTTGAAGAGTAACACTAGCACAATAAAGTTCATAATTTTGCTTTTCTTCTGTTACTGGTTTACTTTTTTGCAAACTTTTTAACTCAGCTTGATATTGTTTTTTTAATGTTCTTGCTCCTGGGTTATGTTGTAAACTACCTAATTTAGCATACTGATCCTGATTTTCTATAATTAAACTATCAAGTTGCTGGTTCAAACTCTTAATTTTTGTTTGATATTCGTTAATAATTAGCTCTTTGGTTTTTAGAAACTCACTTTTTAATAGTTCATTATTAATAAATTCTTGTTTTAAATGCTTAAGATCTAAGCGCTTTTGTAGCCCTAATTCTTTTTTAATTTTAATAACTTCATCTTGCTTCTTTTCTGTTTTAGCAATTAATTTCCTTTGAATTTCAATTAATTGATATCAATCAATTTGCTGCTCTTGTTCCATTATGTCAACCTTATTCCTTATATATTATCTTCTTAATAAAAAAGTATTTTTAACAAATACTTTATTTCGCTTTTTTCATTGAATTCATGACTTTTTTAATATCTGCTTCTGAAGGTTTACGCCCCATTTGCATATACATTGCACGAATTTGTTTTTCTGTAATTGGTGGATTATCACGTAATTGTTTTTGCACAATTTTTTTTGTAATAATAAATCCTAGAACTCCTCCTAAAATAAGAGCTCCAATCCCAATTATTAATCCTGCTCATCATGGCATTTTCTTTCACCTACCTTTTACTTAATAAAAACTTTTTTTCTCATTAATTTTAACATATTTTAGCCATAAATCGTGATTTCACGGCAATTAATTCAATTTTATCTTATTTTTGATATTTAATCCCTAATTCGGCTAACTGTTCATCGCCGACTAAACTTGGTGAATTAGTCATTGGATCAAGGCCTGAAGCATTTTTAGGGAAAGCAATTACATCACGAATTGAATCGCTATTTGTTAATAACATTATAATGCGATCTAGCCCTAAAGCTAAGCCTCCATGGGGAGGAACACCATAATTAAATGCATTTAAGAATCAACCAAATTTATCGTTAATTTCTTCTTCCCTTAACGATAAAGCTTTAAACATTCGTTCCTGAATGTCATTACGATGGATTCGAATACTTCCCCCACCAATTTCATAGCCATTTAAAACAATATCATAAGCATCAGCACGGGCGTTAGCTTGATCACAATCAAATGTTGCTAGATAATCTTGTGTTGGGGATGTAAAAGGATGATGGGCCGCTTCAAAACGTTGATTTTCAGCTGATCATTCAAATAATGGTCAATTAACTATTCATAAGAAATTAAATTGGTTTGGATTAGCTAAATTAAAATCTTTTGCCAATTGTACCCGTACTGCCCCTAATGCTTGGCAAACAATCTGGTAATCCCCACTAACAAAAAAGTAAGTTCCTGATTCTTTACTATTGAATATTTTTTGTAAAGCATCCTTTTCAGTTAAACTAACAAATTTATTAATTGAACCTTCTCATTCCTGGTTTTGGTTTAAGCGTAATCATCCTAATCCTTGCGCTTTATTTTGTTGGGCAATTCTTGTTAATTCCTCAATTTGTTTTTTATCAACTTGTTGAGGAATAAAAATTGCTTTAATTGTCCCATTATTTTTTAAAACATCTTGAAAGATTTTAAATTCTGTTGCCGTAAAAAGATCATTTACTGTTGTTAATTTTAAATCATAACGAGTATCTGGTTTATCACTACCATATTCATCAATTGCTTGGTCATAATCCATTCGAATAAACGGAGTGTTAATTTCAATATCCAACGCTTCTTTCATTACATAACTAAATAAACCTTCAATTATTGCAATAATATCTTCCTTATCAACAAAACTCATTTCCAAATCTAACTGTGTAAATTCTGGTTGACGATCACTGCGTAAATCTTCATCACGAAAACATTTAGCAACTTGAAAATAACGATCAAAACCACTCAGCATTAATAATTGTTTAAACAATTGGGGTGATTGTGGTAAGGCATAAAAACTATGGGGATGTTGACGTGAAGGAACTAAAAAATCACGAGCTCCTTCTGGGGTTGATTTGTTTAAGATTGGGGTTTCAACATCAATAAAATCTTTTGATTGTAAATAATTACGAATTAAGTGAATAACTTTATTACGTAAAAATAGTTTTTGTTGCATCACCGGACGGCGTAAATCTAAATAACGATACGTCATCCTTACATCTTCTAAGGCATCTGTTTTATCATCAATTATTAAGGGTGTTGTTTGTGCTTTTGAAATAACTACTAAATTTGTTAAATTAATTTCAATATCTCCGGTTGGTAATTGGGGATTTTTGCTTTTTCTTTCAACAACTGTCCCAGTAATCGTAATGACATCTTCATTACGTAAACTATTTGCTAATTCATAATCAGCAAAATCATGATTAACAATAATTTGAGTTATTCCATAGCGATCACGTAAATCAATAAACTGCATTCCCCCTAAACGACGATTGCGTGCTACTCAGCCTGATAATTTTACTTCTAAGCCAACGTGATTAATTTTTAACTCACCACAAGTATGTGTTCTCTTCATTTTTAAGCTTTTCCTTTCATTAAAACATTAATAATTTTTTCAAATTTAACTTCATGTTCTTTCCCTGTTGCTTGATTTTTGATTTTAACAACATTTTTTTTCAATTCTTCATCCCCAATAATAATGACATTTTTTGCTTTTAGTCGCTCTGAAGACTTAAATTGGGCTTTAACACCGCGATTTAAATAATCAGTATCAGCACAAAGGCCATTACTACGTAATAATAGTAATAATGAACTAGCAAAATAACGGGCATGTTCTGATAAAACAATAACATAGACATCTAATTCATCTTCAGTTGCTAACTTAATTCCATTTTTAGCAAGCGTTAATAAAATTCGTTCTAATCCCATCGCAAAACCAACGGCTGGATAATTTAATTGTTGGTCAAATTCATTAATTAAATGATCATAGCGACCCCCACCTAATAATGTTAATTCTTTCCCCTCTTCGTCTAATGTTGTCATTTCAAAAACAAGGGAAGTATAATAATCAAGCCCTCGAACTAGCTTATGATCAAGTTCAAAAGGAATTGCTAGTTTATTTAAGACATTTTGAATATTATTAAAATAAGTTGCTTCTTCTGGTGATAAGTATTCATGAATTTTTGGTGCTAAGATAAATTTGTCATGATCAATTTTACAATCTAGGACGCGTAAGGGGTTATTAACTATTCTTGTTAAACAATCATCGCATAATTTTTCATTACTTAAAAATTCTTTTAACGCTGCGATGTATTTAGGACGACTATCAGAATCAGTTAGACAGTTTAATTTTAATGTTACTTGTTCTAATCCTATTAGTTTTAACAGATTATATCCTAAGAGAATTACTTCCACATCTAATAAATAAGATTTAACCCCTACAACTTCTGTTCCAAATTGATTAAATTGGCGTAAACGACCATGTTGAGGACGTTCATAACGAAACATACTACCGATATAAAATAATTTTAACGGTAATTCATATTTACCATATAATTTATTTTCAATAATACTACGGACTGTTGGAACCGTTCCTTCTGGACGTAGGACAAATTCTCGCTCTTTTTTATCTAATAATTCAAACATTTCTTTACTAACAATATCGGTTTCAGTTCCAATTGAACGAACAAATAAATCTTTGCCCTCAAAAATTGGTGTTCTAATTTCATGAAAATTATATTGACTAGCAATATTTCGTAAAATTAATTCTAAGGCTGTTAATTCTTTAGCATTTTCATAATAAATATCTTCGGTTCCCCGTGGACGTTGTAATTTCATCTTTTTTCCTCCCTTAAAATAAAAACTAAAAGATTAATAGGAACGATTATCTCGCGGTGCCATCCCATTTCATTATCTTTTAGTTAATGCGCTTATTTACTATTATTATTTAGTTGTAACCAAAATTTGTCAAAATAACTATTTTAAGTAATAAGTTTCACCAAATCTTATCTCTCTAAAAAATAAAATAGCTAAAATTATTTTAGTTTTACATCTTTATTATATCGTAATTAATAAAAAAAGAATAAAAAAACATACTATTTTTAGGATGTTTATTTTTTATCATAATATTTATTTCATGTTGGTTCTTCAATTGGTTGATCATTAACATTTAAATTAGGACGTTTACTAAAATCTATTCCTTCTTCATTAAGATTGTTGATTTCTTCTTCCTCTGATAATAACATATTTTCAGGACGATTACGATTTTGTAATGATTGGATTTGCATTCTAATTCTTGACATTGCTAATTTACCATCTTTAAATTCAATCATTCATTGAATTGGTAATTCATTTAAGTCAATTCCATCAAAATCACGTGTTAACATTAGAATTAAACTAACAAATTTGCCAAATCCTTCTTCGCCTTTTCATTGGTTTGTTTCAATTGTATTATGAATTAAATTATTATCAACAATATCAAAACTTGATGAATGATGCTCAGTAATTCGATCAGCTCATTCTGATTCAGCAATCAAATAGAAACCTGTTGCTAAATTACAATTTAACAAATGAATGTCATTTTTAAATAACGAAATATTAAATTTATCTGAATCAATTGCACTAATACTAATTATAAAATCATCTAACGAAACAACATCACTTAACCATTTGAAAATTCCTTGCATGTAACGGAAAATAAACTTAATTTTATTTGAAGAATAGACAATAGTTTTTCAACTACCATAGTCAAATTGATATTCAGCATTAGCTTTCACATTTCTAATATTTTCTTCTGGTTCTAAGGAAATAAATTCTGGAATTTTCAGAACTATCATATCTTTTTTCATCTAGGAATCCCCTTTGTTGTATTTAATAAAATATACTTAACGTTAATATTATATCATAAATTTTTCAATTCTTAAATTCTAACTTCTCTGACGATGGAATAAATTATGTGGTTGTTGAGGCATATTTTTAAATGCTTATTTTTACATTATAAGCATTTAGAAGATGAAAAATCTTATTTACTTATATTTATTAAACCATTTTTAGCAAAAATTACAATACAAAAAAGTACTAATTTTATAAATTAGCTAATATTTTTTTATTAAAGCTTTAAATAAATATGTTAGTTTTTAGTACTTAAAATACCTCGAACTGCCCTAGCAAATGAGCTAGTTCTTGATTTTAAAATTGGCACAGAACCTTGCTTTGGAATATATTCTTCATCAATATTGTTCTTTACTCAAATATTTTGGAAAAAATAATTCTTTCTAGCTTTAATTTCATCATTATAATCATTGATAATAATATCAATTGGATCTCATCCATTTACTTTGGCCATTCTCATGCTTAACATATTGGAAAATGTTGTTTTACTATATGCCTTTGCCCCGTATGATTTTAAAGACTTAACATTATGGGAAATTTGCGATTCAGTTTGTGAACCAATATAGTATTCTTTACTATAATTATTAATTCCTTCTTTGTTATTTTTAACATATTTTAAAAGTTCTTGAATTTGAACATTTTTATGTCTTAAAAACACAAATTTATTTTGATAAAGTGGTGTTAATAAATCTTCAATATATTTTATTAAATTAGTTACATCACCATTTTTAATAAATGCTTCCAGGTCATAATATATTGCTCGCTTTTTAATTTCGATTGAATTTAAATAACCTTTTATTTTTAGTTTAAACCTACGAAAACTAAAACATTGATGTAAATACTTTTTTAAATGAAATTCATCTAAAACAATATCGCCATGAAGTTGTGATGCCGTTGTTTTAATTCATGTCGCCCCATCTCCAAGAATAACAACTTTCTTATCTTTTAACTCATAGTTTTCATTTAGAAACTTATACAATTTTTGATCATAATTGTATAATTCATTTTTCCCTTTGTCATTTAAAATCATAAATAATTTTTTATCTTTTAAAACTCTACGATTATTAATTGACTTTTTTTTATCAAAACCGGTATGAGCATATGCCATCCGGATTGTACTTTTACTAATTTCTTTCTTTCGTAATTTTTTGTTGTAATTAAAAATATTGGTGTATGTATCATCAATGCCGACATACAAATATTTTTCTTTGAACTTAATTTTTTTCTTATCAAAATTAGAACAAAAATTATTATACTCTTGCAAATTAATACTTCGGTTAATGTTTGAAATTGTCATTAATGAAATTTCTGAATACTTATATTTATCTAAAATATCCCGGTAGCGTTTACCACTATCAAGTTCTTTTAAAATTTTAACATATAAATCAAAATGTAGGCGTTGATAAGGTTTACGGCCAATTTCAACATCTAACAAAAAAACATATTTATGTTTATACTCTTTTCGATCATAATAACGAAATCTTGTTCTTTCATAAGTAACTGGTCCTCATTCAGTAATTAAAGTGGCTGGACGCTTACCATAAAGAATATATCCTTTATTATTATTTGAGTATTTTCTACGTAAATGTAAATCCAATTCTTCATAATGTTCTTGAATAGCTTTTCTAGTTTTATTTTTAACTTCTTCTTCAAAATTCTTAAACATTTCAATTTGTTTAAAAATATTTTGTGAATAGTCATTTTGATACAAAGAAAAATTAATACTATTTTGGTACATAATATTTTTTACCCCTATTCTGATCTGATTGAATCCTAATATTTTGTTTTCTTTGATACATTCTGTAATCTATAATTTTCTGTAAATAGTTATTTTTATCTTAACATAAAATAAAAAAATCCTATTTAATAAATAGGATTAAATATTTTAGTTATCTAATTTTTTTACGTCGGCGAATAATAAACCATGTCATAAATATTCCTAAACCTACAATTGGCAATAAAATTATTGGTAATAACCATGATAAATATTTATGTTGGGAATTAGCATGCGGTTTATTTGGGTCTGGTGGCGTTGGAGGGTCTGGGGGAACAATTTCAGACTCAGAATCATTTATCAATGTATATTCTGAATAACCTGTTGTTTTATCACTTGTTGAAGCTGAATAAATGAATAGTTTTAAAGTTGAAACAGAAGTTTCTGCCTTTAAAAATTCATTTAAAACAGCATCTGATAAATCTCCTGGTGTATTTGCATGTGTTTCGGGATTTTCATCAGGAATTTTATTTGCTGAAATTCCATAGTCTTCATTTAGATCAATATCATTATATTTATAGCTAGTCATGTAGTTTTCAACATCTTCATAAATTCAATTTCTTAATTGTTCAGTACTAAACTTAGAAAAATTATATTGATAATTTTTAAACTGAATTGCACTTAAATCATAACTAGTTTCTGGATTATAAGTTGAGGAATTACGGATTGACAAAGTCGCGTTACCAATTAAAAGTGTTGAAGTAACTAAAGTATTAACTGAAACTGTTAGAAATTGTGGATTATCTTTATTATTTAGCAAAGGTTCAAACCCGGATGCATCAACTGTAATATCTTTACCATCAGGGGTTTGAATTTGATAATCAATTCCAAGAATGGCTTTATTGGTAAATTTGTTAATGTATTTTTTAACTTTATCAATAATTGCATCACGAATAGGATTAACTTCTTCTTCATTTAATTTTAAAACATCTATATTACCGCTAATATCCTTGTAGTTTTCAGGAGTTGGATTTGGCGGAATTTTTTGGGCAATAATATCACTTGTATAATCTTTTCAATAAGCGGCAACTTGTTCATAATTCAATTGCGCAATCCCGGTAGAATCTAAATTCTTATAAGTGGATAAATAATTTTTTAAATGAACACCATGAATTGTTGTTCAAAATTCGACTGCTTGATTATTTTCAATAACATCTAAAAAACGGGGGTACTGATTTTGATATTCAGGACCAATAATAGCATATTTTTGTGCCGTAGTTTTGTCAGACATTTCTACTGTATAATGTCAAATTCCACTATCTGATCAATACTGCGTTGCTGAGTTTGAAGTTATTTTTTGGTTTCTTTGTCTATCATTAGGAGTTTCAAAAGCTTTAAATGATTTTTCATCAATCCCTTCCCGGTAAACATTTTTTATTGCTTCACTTGAAAAAGTCTGGTTTACCCCTTTTCCAACAACTGAACCTTCGGCAATAAAACCTAAATCATATTCTTCTGGATTCTTTTCTGGGTTTATAACTTCCCCATTTTTATTTAATGGATCTAACGGAAAAGGCACAGTTGATTTTTGTTTAACTCAAATTATTTGTGTTTTTGTCCCAGTATCCGGATTGATTTCTTTATCATATTTAGGATTAGGTTGTCCATTTTCCAAATTCGGAGTAATTAATTCTTTTTGCTTTGGATTGTGTTCTGGATCTCATGCATGCCATTTTAGCTTTAAATTTGGTACTAACGTTTCAATAACAATATCAATAGTATACATAATATCATATTCACTATCTTTATGGCGGATTACAATGGAATAATCATTTTTTTCTTCGCCCTTAATACGATTATCTTCTAGTGTAGCAATAAACTTATTATCTAAAACATCAATTTTGACGCCATTTATTTCAACTCATTCGGGATTAACTGTAACATCTTCTGCTTGCTCTAAAGCATCAAATTCTAATCCAACTGTTGTGTGATAACGTCATTTACCCCCATAATTCTTTGAAGTATCAGGTGGAGCCAATTGTTCAGGTGCATCTGTAACCATTCCTTTTGTTGAATCATCTGGATTAACTACTTTACCAGGTAAAATATGCAATCGTTCATTCAACTCATTACTTCAATAGTCTTTTGATAACGTAATTTTTATTGGTGTTTCAAATGACCAAACTTCTTGCTGATTAGTAGTAGGATTTTTAAATTTAATAATAGTTGTTGCTTTTCGTGTTAAATCACTAAAAGAATACGGTTGAATATATTGTTTTCAATCATTATATTCATTTCCCAAAACATTTGAAATTTTAGCGCTTAATAGTGAGGTTAAATCATTATTTTTACCTGTTGGGTCTTTAATATTACGTTGGTCAATTAGACTTCCAGAGTAATTTGAAACAAAGTTAATTTCATTAGATAAAGCAATTGATAAATTATTCTTTATAGAATTTAAATTTCATTTTGATGAAACAATACCTCCATTAAAATTAATGTATGCTTCTGATCAAATAGATCCTGTTCCAGCTTGATGTGCTTTTGTTCACAAAAAAAATCTAAATTGGATTAAAGTTCCAGAAACAATTGCATCTCAATAGACTCCTGATTGATCATAAGAACCAAAAGTAAAGTTTTTTGATGTATATACAAGACAATAGGGAGACCCACTTGCTCTTAAAATATCATCACTATGTCAACTTGATATCTGTTCAAGATTTGCAATAGTTATAGAGACATCCCCAAAATCCTTTCTCCCGGCTTCTTTTCCATCAGCATAACCAGAAGTATATAAAGTAATAGTTTTATAATATTGTTTAAATTCTTCTCATGAATCAGCATAATTTATTCATGTAATAGATGTATATCCAGGATACCCCTTTTTTTCTGAATGATTTAAGTTACCTTCTTGTCTATTACGCTCTTCTGCTTTTGTTGATATTTTAATATCTGGGTGAAATGGTGTTCCTTTTAAATTACTATATAATGAAATTATTTGATGTGTTGTTAATGATAAAATTGGTGCTGTTAATAAAGTTGATGCTGTGATAATTGATAATAATACTTTCAAAGTTTATTCCCCCTTTGCTTTGATTTCATAACTATTAACGTTATGAATTTCATTCTGTAATTGTCTAAAATTATTCATGGCATTTTGCATTGCACCACCAAATTGTTGAGATAATTCATAAGTCAATTTTGATAATGAATTATATTTTCAATTAAAAGGTTTGTTTATTCCCTCATATAATCCTGGCGGATATTTTGCTTTTCTTGCTCGCTTTGGTTTAAAGTATAAAGTATTTAAAAATGCATTAGATAGTCTTCGATATAATCCATCACCATAAATTTCTTTTCAATATCATTTATTTGCTTTATCAATAGCTGTTTTATTATTTTCACTATCCTTAATTAATTGATCACGGTGAGTTTGTAAACTTATTACATAGTCATCAAACTGAAATTTAAGATCATCATTATTCTGAATTACATAATTAACAATATTACGAAGTTGTAGTTGTTTTTCGGGAGCAGTTTTATATAACTCTCCATATTTAAAATGCTTACCATTCTTATGGATTGGAACATCTGTTAAATAAGTTTTAATTAAATTAGTTAATTCATCGGAATTATTTTTAATATCATTATGAACTTGCATCCTAAATTTTGGTGTTATTTCATCTCGCTTTGTTCGTAACTCTTTAAAAAATTCTCTTCTATTTTCAACATATTGCTGAGTTTGAAACCGAAAATATTCATTAGCTTCTTCTGATATTTTACCCATTTCACGATACTTAAATTCCTTACCCCCTTTTGCCAATGATTTTGGCTCTTTTTCCATAAACCCAATATGAGCATGAATATTTTCAGTATTGTCATGGACAACAAATCAATAGTCTAAATTGTTTGGATCTAATCCAGCTTTACGAAAGTATTTTTTAATATTAGAATCAATTACTTCAGCAATTTGTTCACGATTATGCAAATTGTATTCCTTTTCAAAATCATTTGAAAAACTTAATACACAATCCCACAGTAATTGATTTTCTTCAAGATTTTTTATTTTGCTACTCATTTCATCTGCTTGTGCTGGGGTTAGTTTTTTGCCATTAGCATAAATTCCGGTATCTTTTTTATCTTCACTTTTAGAAATTTCATTAATTTTTTTAGTATAGTCTTTTGCTGATTCAGCATTTTTTAAGTTTTTTAGTTTATCATTATTTAAACAGCATTTACATAATGCTTCTGGTCTAGTAATGTATTTTCAATAATCGCCGCTTTTATAATATTTTCGTTTGGACTGAAATTTTTCACTGTTTTTTGAAAACCGAATTATCTTTCAAATTACCGGGACACTTTGATCAGCATGCTTATACCCGCCAGTTTTATTCAAGCTCATATTCCGCCTCATTTTTGTATAATTGTTTTAATAAATCGAAACTCTTGCTTTGACAAATTTCATCAGCATCTTTATACTGACTATTATTTTTAATTACGTTCACAGTTATTCCTGCATTTGCCAATAAGTTATTTATTTTTTCACTAGCTAGTCTTCCTGGATTATCATTATCTAGAAAAACATTAACTTTATCAAAACGCTTTGATAGTATGGAAATTTGATTTCTTGATAAATTAGTTCCCATTAAAGCAACTGCTGGAATTCCGTTTTGGGCCAATGAAATAACATCCATATAACCTTCAACAACCGTAATTTCTTTTTGAAATTCCGGAATTTTATTTAAATTAAATAATATATTACTTTTAGTAAACACATCTGTTTCTGCTGAATTAAGATATTTTATTTGACTTGTATTTGTTAAATCTCTGCCAGAAAAACCAACAACTTGATTGTTTTCATTTTTAATCGGAATCATAACACGTTCTTTAAAAACACTGCACAATTCATCTTTATAGTTTAGTCTAGCTAAATTAGCTTTAATTAATTCTTCTTGGCCATAACCTTTTTTTAGTAAAAAGTTAATTAGATCATCATTATTGGAATATCCTAAATCAAATTCATCAATTGTTTGTTCAGAATATTTTCTATTAAGTAAGTATTCTTTTGCTGTTACGCCACTTATTGTATTTAGACTATTTTTGAAATATAACATGGTTAAATTGTTCAATTGATATAATTTATCTTTTTCAGTTTGAGGGACTAGTTTTGCCTGTGTAATTGTCTGTTGCTGATCTAAATTATATTTAACTGCAATTAATTGCTTAGCTTCATTAATTGAAAGATTTTCTATTTTAGCAACAAAATATTCAACTGTTCCACCAACATTGCAAACAAAACAACGCCAAACTTGTTTTTCTACCGATACTGATAAACTAGGATGCGAATCACTATGAAAAGGACAAATTGCAACATAATTTCGCCCTCTTTTCGATAATTTTAAATAATCACGAAATACCTCTAACATATTTATTTACCTTTATTAATATTTGTCCTTTACCAAATAAAAAAACACATGCATACGATAAAAATCGTAGCATGTGTCATTTGGTCATCTACACAAATATTATACTATAAAAATGAAATATTAATAATTATAATATATATCATTTTTACCATGTTTTTTAAATAAATTTATAACATCCTTTTTTAAATTTTCTTGTAAATTAGTTTCATTAATAATACTTATTTCTTTAATCTGATGTTGTCCATTATTATATTGTTTTTTTATAGATATATTTTTATTTTCTAATAATTCATAATGTTTATATAATTCATATACAATATTATTTTTTAAATTTTCATTTTTAAAAATATTATAAACTGTCATTAGCATTAAACAGATATTTTTATATTCTTTTGATTTATCAATAGCAGAATTAAAATGTCTAATCTCTTTTTTATTCATTTTTATTAAATTATTTGTATTTTCTTTTATTATATTAAAATCTTTATCTAAAAAATCAAAAATTCCATCTAAAAATGATAAAACTATTTCTGGTACTGAGTCAGTTTTTTGTTTTTGCAATAAATCTAAATATCTATCTGCTGATTCAATTAATATTAAATTTGCTAAGTTATCTAATAATTGATTTTTAAGAGTTTCATTAATCAATAATTTATTTGTTCCTTTTAACATCTGTATCACCTTTTTTGATTAAATCCTATAATTGTTTCTTATATGATATCATACATATTTTATAATATTTTAAAAATTAATTCAATATTTAAATTATTTTTTAGTTTTTGTACCTTTATGTCCTTTTCTTAAAGTTTCATGATATTTATGAGGATTAGGATATTTTCTCATAATCTCTTCTCTTCTTTTTTCTTTTTCATCTTGAACTTGCATCTTTATTCTCTCTGTAATACTTTGTTGTTTTAATTTTTCACGATCATTTCTTAATTGTTCAATAGTAATTTTAGCATTATATTCGATTTGTTTTTGCTTTGTTTTTTCTTTTTCTTGCTTTATTTTATGTCAACCTCTAACACACCAAATTATTAATCAAATTAAGGCAGTTAAAGCACCACCACCACCAAATAAACTTATTAAAATTACAACTCAAGATTCCATTAAAAATACCTAATTCCTATTATATTTTTTAATTTAATAACTATTTTTATTATTACACAATTCTTTTAATATTTTGCTATTTTTTATTAATATTCTTTAATATCCAACATCCTAAAATTAATAATATAACTCCTAATGCTGATATACTAATCATTGATCCAATTGAACTTATCAACTGTAATATTCCAAATACAATCAAGCCTATTATAAATGTATAAATTATTAAAATAATTAGTTTTGTATTTGTTTTCTTTATTCCCCCATTCATTTTATTTCGTAGTTATCTCTTCAAAATTGAATAGCTTCTTTTAACAGATCTGCTTTAATTTCATAATAACCTTTACCACTTGGCCCTCTTTTATATTCCACAAGGGCGGGTGGTTTGTACGTTAGTTTTTTATCCCCTCAATTATTTCAATGCAATAAGTCGTTTCGATAAGCTTGCCAAGATTTAGTTGCTGAATTATATTCTGCTTTATTAAGAAATTCAATCATTCTTGCATATCAATTATGTTTGATATGAACTTTATTTATTGTTGCCATAATTAATATCTAATTAAATTGTGAATAAATTAGTATTTTACTCCTATTTTTTTAAGTTCCCTAAAAAGTTCCTCATTTTTATCTTTACTTCAAATTCCAGCCTTTTCATTAAAGATAAATGAAGATAATAAAGGTACATGTATATTCATATCAACTATTTTTTTTATGCATTTTAGATAATCTGCTTTATACGGTAATACTACTTCAATTACTTTTTTCTTTCATTCTTGTTTATAAACAATCCCACTATAAATATCATTTAATTCTGGAACAATAAAATTAGTAATTCCGCCAATGCCACATATTTGACCATAATTTTGCTCTACATTAGGATATTCAACTATTTTAATATGTAATACTAAATGCTCTAATAAATTACAATATACTAATCTATCAGCTTTTTGATAATCAAATGAGTTTAATCGCGCATGATCTGGTGTAGAAAGTAAAATTGCTTTATCTTCATCAATATGATGAATATATAATCCTTCTTTACCTCTAGTTATTCCTGGAGTTTTTTTTATACAGTCTGCATCTAAAAAATAATCTTTTGGTACTGAACCGTATTTTTTTAAAAGACTATCTACACATTCATCATATGTCATAGATAATAATTCTTCTATATAAGACATTTTATTATTTCTCCAATTCTACTTTTTAATTTAAATATTTATAAAATTTCGTTTTCTATGTTTAATACATGTATAAGATATGTAATATTTATTAATACAAATATTTATCCTTTTGACTTATTGCATCAAGGATGCATTGGCTGCAAATTTTCTAATCTATTGTCTCTATAATTGCCATTAATATGATCTACATCTCAAGAATAATCTTTATCAGGTTGATAACCTTGATATTGAGCTTTTAAAATTATTTCCCCACATTCTGGGCATAAGGATTCTTGTGTTAAATCAATTTCTTTTAATTTATATTCTTCATAAATATCAAATATTTTATTTTCAATATAATCTTTTCAAATAAGATTTTTATCATCTTTGGACCATTTTCCTCTTTTATCTGCCATATTTGTTTCCTTTCTTTGTTTATAAAAATTAATTTTTTTTAAACTAATTACAAATATTATTTATTCTTTATTGAATTTATCAAATTTATCTAAATAGTTTGCAAAAACTGTAGTAAGTTTTTTATAAGTTTTAATCTCATATAATTTTTTCCTCTTCATCATTAAAAATATTATTTACTTTTTTATTTTCTTCTAAATTTTCTAATAAAGATAAAGTACTATAACTATTTATTAATTTTATAAATTTTTTATTTTTTATTACTAATTTATTTAATTTTTTTGTTGTTTCATATGATAACCTAGCTTCACTGCCAATATAATTAGGATTACCATGATCAAAAATAATTCCCTCAATTTTTTCTAATTTATCAATATAATCATTTACATAATATTCATTAAAATTAGTAGGATTCCAAGAGCATTCACCATCAAATTTTTCACTTTTCGTATTGTAAAAATTTTGAACAAATCAATCTATAACTTCTGATTTGAGGTTCTCAAATTTATCAATGATTTTTTTTGTTTTCTTATTTTCCAAATATAATTTATAAAAAAAGTTTGAACATAATATTAAAAGATTAAAAAACATTAATGAGCTTCCAAGTATAATAAAAATTGAATAATATTTTTTTCATAAATCTATTCATCAATAGATACATGCACCAAAAAATATTAATATTATAGAAAAACAAAAAGATAATATAAACAAAGTAGTATATTTTAAATATTTATTTAGTATTGTATTAATTAATTTATACATTATTTATTTGCCTTTCAATTTTTTATACTACTCTTAATCATTTTTATTTCTAAATTTATTTAAATCATTTTTAATAATAAAATACATAATTTCCATTGATAGCTCAGGGTTAAATGCAGTAAAGTTATTAGTTCTATAACATTCTTCTTTAATTATATTATCAATATTTTCGTCATTTAATTGAGAATTTAAAATTTCTACACTAATACTTCTTGATGGATTATATGGTTGAAACTCTGGATTTGATGGTATTATTTCTTGCAAAAAATAATTTTGATGGTGTAAAAAATATTTTATTCTGTCTTTTTCTACTTTTTTATAAATAATCGATGATAAATAATTATATTTGTCATTTTTTTCAAACGACTGTCAAATAACAATACTATCATTATTCATAATATTATCATTATTTTTAATAAAATATTTTTCCAATGTTTCTAATGCTCAGTTGTTAATTTTATTAATATTTTCGTTACTCATATGCTATTTTTCCTTACTATTTTCTAGTTCTTTTAACTTTAGTTTCATTTCTAGGATTTCTTTTTCAATTTTTAATGCTTCTAGATCACTACTATTTTCTTGCTTAATTTCTGGTTTAACATAATAAGGATTGTATTCAGGTGGAATAGCATCAGGATGACGTTCTAAAAATTCTTTAATTAAGGTTTCTGTTGTTTTTTGATCTTTACTAATTTCAAATAATTTGTTAATAAAATTTTCTGGTCCTACCAATTCTATTCATTCCAAGTAATCTTTATCCATTTCATTATTAAACTTTTGTTTTTCAGCTAATTTTTTATACTCTTTTTGATAATGTTTATCAATTGCCTTGTAGTTTGTTTCGCCTCCAAGTAAACTTTTAATACCCATATTAAATCTCCTTTATAAATTAATAATGGTTAATACAGTTGATATTTGTCTTTATTATAATATAAAAAACTAGAATTTTATTATAAATTCTAGTTTATTTTTTTGATTTCAAAGACTTTTTTTCTTCTTTAATTCTTTGTCTATTTAGTTTGTCTTTCTTGATCTCTTTTGGTATTTCTTCAGCACGTTTATACCTCTTATTATGACACCAGGAATTACTTGAAATTAAATAGCGAAAATTGTTTTGCTTGTGTAAAAAAGACCTAATTATCAATCTTAGTAATTTACAAAACCTATTTTTTAAGAATATGATTTAAAAATTTCTTCCTTGTTATTTTTGTCTTAATATAAAATAAAAAATCCTATTTATTAAATAGGATTTAAGTTTTGATAAATATATTCACTTTAAATTTCTAATAAAGCATTATTATAATGCAAAGCCAATATTCTTCAAAGAACTAGATAATGATTGAACTGCTTTTCCAACATAATAATTCACTTGAAAACCAGTTACTTGTTTTTGTGCTTGTTCAATATAGTTAGTACCTTCCAATAATTTTTGTTTTGCTAAAGCTACAAAAGGTGTATTTTGTGCATTATTTAAAACAACCATTGCTGTATCAAGAACGGGATAACCAAGTTCAATGTTCTTAAATTTTCAAGTTAAACTTACATCTTGTAGAGATCTCCCAAAATGAATTATTGAAAATTCTATAAAATCCTGTGCTACGCTTTTATCACCATATTTGTCATAAGAAATAATTTTCAAAGAACTAGATAATGATTGAACTGCTTTTCCAACATAATAGTCCATTTTATCAGGATTCCCTAGTCTTGCTGCCTGATCAACATTATCAGCACTTTCCAATAATCATTTTTTTGCTTGAACTATATCAGCTGTATGTTCTACATTATTTAAAATTTCATAAGATTTACTAATATCTGAATAAGCAATCTGAATTTTAAATAATTTTGAAGATACATCTGTAGTTTGCACAGAATCCCCTAAATTCATAAATGCATTCTCTATAAAATTCATTGCTTGTTTTTTCATCTCATTAATATAATTTTCATTTTTAATATTTACGGTTTGATTATTTTCTTGATTAATTGATAACACTGAAGTCGTTCCAGATGTAGATAATCCTACTACTCCAATTAAAGATATTAATTTTTTCATTCTAACAAGTCCTTTCCTTCTGACCCACCCAAAACCCTACCTATTTTAATAAGTAATATTTTGATAATCAATATTTAAAATTTTTTAAAATTTACACTGAAAAAATAGTAATTATTTACTATTTTCTAGCTCTTTTAACTTTAGTTTCATTTCAAGGATTTCTTTTTCAATTTTTAATGCTTCTAGATCTTTACTATTTTCTTGTACAACTTCTGGTTTAACATAATAAGGATTATATTCAGGCGGAATAGCATCAGGGTAACGTTCTAAAAAATCTTTTATATCTCGTTGTTCCATTTCATAATATTTTGGTCCTACTGCTTCAAGCACTCTCTTAACAAAATTTTCAGGCCCTATTTTATTAAGCAAACTAAAATAGGTTTTGTCAGAATCATTAATAAATTTTTGTTTTTCTGCTAGTTTTTTATATTCTTTTTGATAATGCTTATTAATTGCCTTGTAGTTTGTTTCGCCTCCAAGTAAACTTTTAATACCCATATTAAATCTCCTTTGTAAATTAATAATGGTTAATACAGTTGATATTTGCTTTTATTATAATATAAAAAACTAGAATTTATAATAAAATTCTAGTTTTTATTTTTAGATTTTTCTAATTTTTTATCTAGTTTATCTTTAATTCGTTTCTTTTTAGCAGCCATTATTTCTTGTGGAATTTCCTCAGCACGTTTATAACCTTTTCTGGCTTCTCCACCAAATACTTCTCCGGCTGAATCTCAACCAACACGAACACCTTTTTTAACTGTTCTTCCGATTCCTACAAATGGTGATGCTAAACCAGCCCCAATTGCTTTACCAAATTTACGAGCATATGTTCCGACTTTACCTTTTCGCTTAACATCAATTCCATTTTTAGTTGGAACAATTCCACTAGTATCTTTGGCACTAGTTCAGCCATTTTTTACGGCTCATATACTTTTTCCAGCCCCAATTGCAGCTAATCCACCAATAGTGGCTAACCCGCCTATAATACCACTGCGACTAGCCATTCTAGTTGGTGCACTAATTGGCGGTATACCTGATCTACTTGCCCCGGTTGAATCAGGTCCTAACATTGAATTTAATGATTCCCCAAATGGACTTGATAGCGGATTTGCTCCACCCATTCCCATTTTTCGTTCATATTTCAATTGTTTTTTTGATTTGGCAAATCCTAAGGCTCTCCCAACCATTTTAGCCGAGCCAGCTGCAAACATTCCGGCGGCCATTGTTGTTCGAATTGAGTTCATTCCTTCCATTGCCCCGACTCCTTCACCAATAAAGTTAGCAATAATGACTGTAATTCCTCAGGTTCCTAAGGCCCCACCTAATAAACATAATAAAGTCAGTAACATTTTTGCGTAACTTGGGAAATTACTTGGGCCAAAACTTGGTTTTGCAACAATACTTGTATACAACATATAAATATAATATGCCACTAATGTTGCTGATGCTGCTAACATCTTCGACAAAACCATATCTTTTCAAGTTAAGGCGCGTTTCCCTTCATCTTGCACCATTCCGGCCATTACTAATGGGGAAACTATAAATAAGAACAATAATTCAAATACTTTTTGGGTTAAGGCTAAACCTAGCATAGCTACTGCAATTAATACAAATCACACCGCAAATATTTCTACAATTACTGATCAATCATTTATGTTTGAAGGAGGGCCATAACCATCAACATGCCCTTGCATTCCATTAATATTACCTGCTCAATATAAGGCATCTGCTAAATTAACTCCACTTGTTCCAAAAATAGTATTTAAAATTGAAACAAACCAGGTAATAATTGCATTTACAAAGAAAAAACCCAATGGAATAAAGAAAACAAATACACCAGCTAATCCGGTAAACCTCAAACAACTAATTAGTTTTGGTTTCATCTTATCTGCTTCTCTAAACTGCAATGTTAAAAACTGCGAAATAAAGATAATAACAAGTAAACCAACTGCGACAATTGAAAATTGTCAAAATGCTGTTGGAACATTTTCTCATGAAAATTGGGTTTTTGAATTAAACAATAAATCAAATACTATCCCACTTGATAAAAATAATAACACTTGATCAAATGCCGAAACGATTCCTAAAGGTCCCTCAATAAAAATTTTTCAGACAACCTTTAAAATCCCTTCTTGGATTCAATCAATAAACCCAAACAGGTTTAAATTGTTAATAACATCTACCATATATTAACTATTTGGAGGTTGATATCCTCCAGCCCCATTCATTAATTCCGGCAAGATAGTATTTACAAAAATTGGTGCGAAAATACATAAAGCTAATCCAACAACACACCAAACAATTGCAAAAATTTGAATATTACGTTGTTCAGGATCATCAGCAAACTTCTTAATTTTTAAAGCATGTTTAACAATATATAAAACACAAATTGCCCCGGCAATAATTGAAATTGGGGTTAAAATGGCATTTAATAAAGTAACAACTAGTTTTGTTGTGCCACTAAAATCCGGAACATCTGCTAAAATATTTAATAAAAATCCCATATTATTCTCACTCCGTTTCATTATTTTTTGCCTCAAATTCTTTATTTTGAATTTCTTTGACATTTAAATATTCATTAAATTCAGATTCGTATTCTTTAAATGCACCTTCATTTTGAAACAATTGTAATCCATACTCAGGTTTTAAGCTTTTTAGATAATTATCAAATGGAACTCTTAATTCTTCATTTTCGTTTTGTTCAATAAGAATTTCATTATTTGTATTTAAAGTTTTAGCTTTTGTTTCTCAATCTAATACTTGTTCTGCACTAAAACCTATTTTCATTAATCTAGCACTAATCCCAACAATACCAATTTCATTATTGACAAAAGCATGTCGCAAACTATAAATTTCATCATAAAACGCTTCTTTTTGATAGTTTTGTTCAACTCTTTTTAAATGTTCAAGTGTTTCTAAATAGTTTTCATTTTGATTAATGTCATAATCAATTTCTTCTTCTTGAATTTCTAATTCACTTGGCGCATATCCATGCTCAACTTGATAATTTAATTCATTCTGAGCATCCTCATAACTAGTAAATGTATAAAGTAATTCATCATAATTTTCATCATAATTACCATTATCATCAAATCCAATAACCTCATGCAATTCAAATATTGTTTGTCTTTTACTCATTTTTATATCTCCATTTCATAATCTTCTTTTTTATTTGTGTTACTTTCAATTTGTTCATCTAATCCTGTTTGTAGATCTTTAATTTCGGCAATTGTAAAATTACTTATATTTTCTTTACAATTAAGACATTCAAAATTAATACAAACATTATTAAAACTATCAAAGAAAGTTTTTGTTATATTTATTTGTTCATGCTCACAATTTGGCATAGTCTTATCTCCTATCTATTTCATTTATCTCTTTTCAGATAATGTTTCTTTTGATTTTTATATTTTTTACCTTTGTGCACTAAGAAATTAAAACGGTTCATAACCCAATATGATTTATTAATCTTAAAATTATTATTTAAAACTTGTTTAGCTTTAAAATTTTCATTAATTTGATATCGTGATTTTAAATTATAATCATATTCAATATAGTTATTTTTAATTTCTTGCTGTGAAAAAGGTTGCGATGATTTAATCGTTCATAATCCTGACATTACTACCTCTTCTACAAATTTGTTCTTTACCAAATAAAAAAACACATGCATACGATAAAAATCGTAGCATGTGTCATTTGGTCATCTACACAAATATTATACTATACTTCATACAAATCATTATTTAAAAATTGAAAAACTTTCTTTGATATTTTAACTATTTCTTGGTCTAAATCTGATTTATATATTTCTTTTACTCTTTCCTCAATTCTTATTAAATCAGAAATATCCAATTCCACATTTGAAAACAAAGATCTTTCAATTCCATCAAACTTTTCAATAACAAATATTTTATTTAATTTAAGAATAGAATCACATTTTAATAAAGCCGGGTTTTTTATTTTAGAAATTTTTAACATATTTTTATACTGAATTAATTTGTACATATTATTTTGAGTTAATTTAGTAATATTAAAACAAACTAAAAATTTAGAAGTATCTTCATAAATTAATAATCTTCTAGGTTTATTATCATCTTTAGAAGTTGGTGGATTTTCTCCATTATCATAAGGAATATGGCATCTAAGAATTTTATTTTTCACTATCAATATAATTTTCTATATTTTCAATAACTTCTAATGCATCTTTAAAATTTATTTTATATTCATCTTTATATTTTTTAATGTCCATAATTTGTGAAGAATGATCACCTTTTATATAATTTTTTCTAGCCTCGATCCATGCTGGGTCTACATGTGATAAATCTGATAATTCTTCAAAAGAAGCTCCTGATAAAAAAATAAGTATATTTTTCAAAAATTTTTCTTGGGTTTCATTTAATCGTTCAAAATTATCTTGATTAAAAATAAGACTATTATCATCAATTAATGATAAATAATTAAGGCGAACTGTATTAACTACTGCTCCATTAATATATGCAAATAAATTATCTTCAAATAATTCCATTCCATATTTTCCGAGAAAAAGTATTTGTGCTAAATGCAAATGTTTATTTAAAATTAAATTTCCTTCAGTTACATTTACACCATTAAATTCTAAAGGTGTTTTACTATTAAATCTATTTTTATTCTCTTTTATTAAGAAGCTTGCTACTGTAATTGCATTCATTTCATCACCCCAAAATAATATTTATATATTTAATTATACCCCAAATTTTATTTTTATTATCCTATGATAATAATAATAATTTGAAATAAATAACTATTAGTATTGAGACTTCAAATTTTTATTCTTTATTAAGCTAAAATTTTGAATAATATTTTAGTTAATTTTATTCTAATTCATAACTATTATCATTTTTAAAATGATAAGGCTCATTATTTAACAATACTTCTTCATTAGAAATTCCTAATTCTTTTAGAAGTAAATTCCCTGACAAAATATCTGAAACTTCGTATCGCTCATTAATTAAAGCTTCATTAGATAAAATTCTAAAAGTTATATCTTCATTTTCTAAATAATTTTGATCATAATTATCTGTAAATACTAAATAACTAACTTTATTATTTACTTCCGTATATCCTATTAATTCATTAGCAAAATCATTTAAAACTGTCTTTAAATCAGTAAAGTTTTCACTAGCTATTTCATTTCAGTCAATTTTAGTTGTTTCTAATAGCTTAATTTTATTATTTATTGGCTCATCAAATCTAAATAATTTAAGCATATTACTTTTTACTCAATTCACTAATTAATTGTTGAACTTTGCTAATCTGCTCATTTACTTCATTAAGATCTTTTTCTTTATAATTATCAGGATATAATTTCATAATTAGTTTAATTGTGGTTAAAGTAGTTAATTCGTCTGTCAAAATTCCAGCAGCTTTTACTTTTGCTTCCGGATTGGTAATATTTTTATTATTTTCTAAATAAAGAATTTGATATAAACAATCATCCATAATTACGTTATATCGATATAATTCAATTGTCGTTAAATGAATTAGTTCTTGTAAATCTGCACAAATTATAATTCCCCCACAAAGTTCTTTAATTGTTTCAGGGGATTTTAATTCATCAATTTCTCCTTTGGTTTTTAAATAATCTTTCTGTTTTGAATCATATAATTTTTGATAATATTCAATATCTTTTTCTGGTTCTGGTTGGGGTGGTTTTGGAGGATTTGGATTAACTCCTCACCCTGTTCCTTCACATGCAATAGTTGTATTGACAATTGGGGTTGTTAAAACTATTATTGCTAAAAAACTTAGTATTTTTTTCATCTTCTATCCTTTTAAATAAATTAAAGACTTTGTATTTTATAAAGTCTTACTAACCTAAATATTTTGTTTAGTCTCATAAAATAGCATCATCACCATCAAATGAGATTACATCAGTTTCGTTATTCGATGCTGTTACTGACGTCTTTGTTTTTAATAAATTCTTGTTTTGCCTGGCGCATTTCTTCTCAAATTTGAGCTGTTTCTTCTTTAAAATGCGTTTTTAAACCTGTTAATGCACAATCTCTATCACCATAAATAGGTTTCCCTGCTTCATCATTTCCTTCAAAAGTCGAGATTTTAATTTTATCTCATTCTTTATTTTCTTTTGGGAAAGATAGCTGCACATAATCAGCAGTTTCTAATGAATCTGCTTCTTTAATTAAATGCTCCCCATCATTTGCCAATTGTTTAAGAAAGGCTGAATTTTGTGGGTAAAAGAATGTTTCTTTTTCCGATAATCTTACCAGGAATTTTGGTTTCATTACTTTAACTGATCCGTCTGCTAAAGTAATTTCCTTTGAGTCCATAACTTTTAAAATTCTTTCTTTTTTAATTAAAAAAGAATCATAGTTTTGTTTTAAATTTTGTTCTGTATTTTGTAATTGATCTGTCATATATTAATTTCCTCTATACTTTCTGTAAATAAAAAATTAATATTTAGGTTAGTTTGTCCTTTACCAAATAAAAAACACATGCATACGATAAAAATCGTAGCATGTGTCATTTGGTCATCTACACAAATATTATACTATAAAATTATTTAATTTATAAAATTTTAAATACTATCTACATAAAATATTTATTTTGTTTGTTCAACTAAAATATATGAAATGCCAATAACATCATTTCCTATAATATTGTTTCCATTTACTTCTAAATAAAAATATCCAACTTCCGGGACTTCATCAGTTTTATAAGGATGGGCTGCATCAATAATATAATTTTTTTCTGATATTTTTACGGCATGAAATGCTTCTATAATATTAATATCCCTAATTACAGCATCAGGAGCCAATTTTTGTAAATACCAAATTATTCAATTTTTTTGATCATTCTGGTTTGATCTAAACAAATCTAGAATTTTACCCATCTCTAATTTAAAAATATTATGTACACCACTTACATTTCAAGTATCAATATTAGTAATATCTTTATCTTCCCTAACTGATTTTTCAATTATTTTATAATTAGTTATTACTGGTGACACACTAACTCCTATAAAAGTAGAACTTATTAAACTTAATAAAATATTTTTCATAGTTTTCCTTCTTTCTGTTTTCCCACCCTGACCCATCCATAGTTTATATTTGAGCATAGTTAGTAAGATTAATAATTAAAATTTAAATAAAATTAAAAAATATATTTTAAAGAATTTATTATTTTGTAAATTTTAATTTTTGTATTGTCACTATATAATTAATTTTATTTAATTATTAATTTTTAATAAATATTTTAATACTTTTGATATTTAAAAATATTATATATTAAAATTAAATTTATTCATTATTTTTTACCTCTTTCTTTCCGGCGGTTTTCTTTTCAAACTTCATAATCTGTTTTAATTTGCTGTGAAAACTCTTTTATATAATCTAGTTCTTGTAAAATTTCTTCATCAGGGTTATTTAAAGTATTTAAATCAATCCCAAGTTGTTTGGCCAAGATATTTTGCATTACCTTAATTCGCTGATCAGTAATTATTTGTTGCGATAACAAATAAGAAACTAAATCATCAGTATAATTTTTTGTGGCTTTTAATAAAAGACTTGTTGATTTGTTTATTTCTTCACGAACTATATCTGCTATCATGTCAGTTTTATCTTCTAAGTTATTTTTTTGAATAGAAGAAATATATGTATTAGCTAGTAATTCATTAATTGAATTGTATTTATCTTTATGACTTTCAACAAATAATTTATGTTCTTGAATTTGATTTAAATGTCTTAATTTAAATCTAACTTCTACTATCTTTTTACTCATGATTTACTCTCCTGAAATACTGATTAAACTTTTTGGCTGATGAAAAACTAACTGTTTTACTGGCCCTTATTTTATATTGTTCTTGTTTTAAAACAGTTTCTTCACGATTTACATTTATTGTTTTAAATTTACCAAAGTTAGATATTAAAACCTCATTATCATTAGTTAATTCATCACTAATTAATTCAAAAGTTAAATTTATTAACTCTTTTGATCGCTTTTGAGTTAGATTAGCTTTTGATGCTAACTGTTTGGCCAAATCATTAATCATCACTTTTTTCATTTTGTTTTAATCCCTCAGTAATAAAATATCGAATTACATCCCCCAACGAATGTTCTTCATCAGTATATTTTTTAACTTCAAAATATGTTTCCGGGGATAATTTTAGTTGGATTCTAAAATTATTTGATTTTGTTGTTTTTTTACTCTGTTTTCCCATTTTTTACCTCACTTTTAAGTTTTAGTTTTCTGTTAGTTTAATACCTATTGCTTCTTGTTCAATTTCAGTTAATTCAACATGTAGGCAATGGCGATTATAATCTGTTGCCATAAATAACATATCTCCCCTTTGCGCAGTTGCACAAAAGTTAATTTCAGCCGATGATAAACCACCACTTGCCTGGTACAAATCGCTCACATCCTGTAAATCTTTTTGTTTTAGTTTTAAAATTCCAACATATTGAGCATTGTTCAAAATTGCTGTTGCTTCACGTTCTAATTCCGGGGTTGTTTTAAAGTCTGATAAGTTTTGGGTGACTAACATAACACCCCCATTAAATCCTCTAATCATTTTGACTGTTTCAAATAAGAATTTTAAAGCTTGTGGATTATCGCGATCAATAACAACGTGGGCCTCATCAACAGCAAGAATGATTTCATTATTATCATTAAAACGATTATTATTAATTTCATTTCGAATGAAATTTAACATTAAGAACATTTGAGCTTTTAAAACATTAAATTGTGATTTTGAATATAAGGTTTGAATGTCTAGCACATTTAATAAGTTATTAGCTAAACTAACGGATGACTGCTTATTTCATAAAGCCGCATATTTCCCATACCCGGTAAAATCATATTCAATTGTTTTAATAATTTTATTTAAAAGGATTTCTTCACCCAAATTCGGAATTTGTGCTTTTAAAAAGATAACTAAATCACTAAAAGTTGGCCAATCACTATTTTTCATTTTTACTATTTTATTTGATTTATTAACTTTTAAAGATAAATAAAAATCTAATATTCTTTGCAATAAGAATTTTATTTCCTCTTCATAAAATGAAGGTTCTGTAAAACGAAAGAATGTTTCTAGAATTTGTAAATGGTCTCCAATAACCATTTCAATACTAATATTTTCATCAACTGGAACTTGAATTTGCAAAGGATTAAAATTACCTTTTGTCCCACTTCCTGCATCAATTCAATTGCCATCATGATAGTTACATAACTGACCAAATTCTCGTTTGGGATCAATAATAATTACTTTGCGACCTAAGGCAATATGGTAATTTAGAAATTTGCTAACAGTTGTTGTTTTACCTCCCCCAGTTGTTCCAATAAAAAAGGCATTCGAATTTTGATAGTCTCCCCCTCGCTTAAACTGATCAGAAAATACAACATCACCTGTCGAGTTATAACCAACAAATAAACCTTTTTCATCTTCTAAAGCATTATTTAGAAATGGAAATGAATTACCAATAGTTACACACGGCATTTCAAATGAATTTGTATATGCTGTTGGGTCAGTTGGTTTTGGTAAGATCCCACTATATCCATCTATTTGCTTGAAAAGCAGATAATCCATTTTCATATTTTGTTGTTTTAAAAGCAATTCCACACTTTCTTCTGCTTGTTTTAAAGTTTTCTTATCAACACCATAGTTCAAAAATAAGACATTAACTCTTTTAATTGTTTCTTCACCAGAAGAAATTAAATTTACTAGATTTTCAAACGACTGATATTCATTTTCTTTTTCTGTTCGATTAACAGTTCTTTTAATTGAAAAAAAGTTAGTACGTGCATTTACCATTGCCCTGTGTAATTGTTCTTTAACTGCATCTAAATTAGTTTTAGCAATGTTAATAATAACAGTACTATCTGTTGCACATAATTTAGCTGCTCAACCATTCTGAGGATAAGTTGGATAATCTCTAACTCCTTTTACCGAATAATAAACATCATTAATTTTAAAATTATTTTGGGTAAATGTAATATTATCAATTGCTAATAGTTCATTTAGTTTGTTACTATATTCATCTATTTTTTCATTAGAAAACGGTTCGTCATATGGATTAAAAATAAGTTTAATGTTATTTACTAATTCATATTTAGTAATTTCTTCAGCTCGCAAATTTATTTCATTAATTTTACTTTTAATTAATTTAACAGCTTTAAATAGTTTTGAAACTTCTGTTTCATAAATAAATAAAATAAAAGTCTTTGCCGTTTGTGAATATCCTAAAATTCCTTCCTGGTCAGAATATAAGTTTTGATAACCTTCCAATTGTTTTGTTCTACTATCATAACCATGTTTAGATAATTTTTTAGTTTTCTTTAATTCTTCTAATTTATTCATGACTGTTTGTAGAAATTTCAAATTCTTATTCAGATTATGAGGACGCTCCATTTTTACTAAACTTAATTGACAATCGGTCAAACGAAACATACTAGCTAATTGTTCTAATTTTAGGATTTGTTCTTCGGGATCTAAAGTTGTGATATTAATACCTTTAACTTCTAAGGCACTAATATATCATTTTTTACCACCCTCTAAAATACTTGTTTCAATATAACCTTCATCATGCAATTTTCGATAAGGCATTAGTAAAGATGTGTTATTAGTTTTAGAATCTATACTAAACTTTTTCTTTTTACTCCAAAAAATGAATCCTCGAATTGCAATCATATAGATTTTCGCATTATAGCGTTCTGAATGAATTAACGTCAGCATTAAAAACATAAACACCGTTATACCAATAATTATTCGAATTAGCATTGATAAAAATACTAAATTATAACCAATCAAAAAAGCAATAACTGCATAAATAAGCGTAAAGGCTAAATCAACTAACGTAAAGTTATCTTTTAACTTTAACTTCTGCTTTTTTAATTGAGGAGCGATGATACTATTATTCATTTTTACATCTCCATTTCATAATCTTCTTCACTTGCCTTAATTTGACTATTTTTTAAATTATCATTTTCATATTTTAATTGTTCATTTTCTTTTTCAAGAACATTAATTTTTTGATGAGCTTTAGATAATTCATTTTGTAAATATTGAGCATTTTCATAACCCTGGTTTAACTGGGCATAAGTTTCAATATCTAAAACAACTCCTTTATCTCCTGACACATGTTTATCTGCTAATTCATCAATTAAATTCCCAGTTGCATCATATGCTTGATCAAGATTTTTATTAATTCCTTTTAACAAAGTGTTTACCTGATAAGAATAGTCAATTGTCTCATCTTTATCTAACGAATGAAATTGAAACTCTTTTACAGTTCGATACTCTTTCAAATTAAAATGCTCAATAATTTTCTTTTTATTTTCCTTTGATATATCAACTAATGATTTCTCTTTATTTTCAATATGATAAAATTCTTTAATAATATTTGAATTAAATATTCTAACTAAGTTATTTGGCAATAATTTATTTTCTTTATTATTATTTAGTAAATCTTTTATAACTAATTGATTTTTTATTTCATTATTCTTATAAGAAGTAGTAGTCAATATTCCATATGTTTGATATGGATTATGCCCCTGTCCTAATGCTATAAATGCACGTTTCTTTTGATTTCCGTATTGATCTAAATCTCCTGGATTCTGAACTTCATATACTTGTCATGTGCGTATTTTCATATTTTTCCTCATTTCTATTGTTTTTTGTTTATAGTATGTTAATATTAATTTATCTTAGTGTTGTAAGTTTTTACTTATAAGATGAGACGTAAGTACCTGAATAGTTCAGGTATGATTTTAGAACCATTGGTTCTTTTTTTATTTTTATAATTCCATCTCGTTAGATAATTCATTACATATTCAGACTTCAATTTGATAATTATGATCGCTTAATTTATCAATTAATTCTTCACTTGTTAAATCATCTCATTGCGTTCAATAATGGCCATCTCCTGTTAAATCTTCATCTTCATTTTCTACCGGGCAATAACCAGTTGCTGTAAAAGTATATTCCGAATCATTTTTTATCAACTCTTTAATTTCTTTAATGGCTTCTTCACGATTCAAGGCTAAATCACTTCCATCTTTCATTGGGAATTTTTCATTAAAATTAACAACTTGGTATTTTTCAACATTTTCTGGCAAATCATTAAATTTCGCGTTAAATTCTTCATCATTCATTTCTTTAAATGAATAAGCTAAATTAACTAAATTTAGGATATTACTATTACTACAAATTAAATCTAACTCCGGATTACCAATAAATTGGCCCAATATTCATCCATTTCTCAGAATACTTTCATTTCTAGAATATTTATATTCAGAATCTATCTTTGATCACAATGTACTTAATTTATCTAGTTTATTTTTTTCACTTAATGACATTTATTAAACCTTTCATTCTAATTTGTTCTTTACCAAATAAAAAACACATGCATACGATAAAAATCGTAGCATGTGTCATTTGGTCATCTACCTTAACATTATACCCCATTTCTTCGAAAATTACGGAGTAATTTCAGAAGCAGGATAAGGAGTGCGCGCACAACCCCAATTTTTCCGATAGATATCGGAAAAATCGTGGGCGCACTCACTCTACAAGAGGGCATAAAAGTGCGCGCTAAAGTATAAAAAAGACTGTGTTTACAGCCTTTTTCGTGGGCGCAAAAGTGTGCGCACTTTTCTTTTTGCCCTCTTTCTCGGACAGCCGAGGATTATATCTTGTTTTCAAACTTAGCAGTTTTAAAATATAAAAGCATAATGTAACTATCTCAACTAAAGTTTTCTTTATCTGAATAATGAAAAAAATAACTATCTATAGTTTTTTTCATTATTTTAATTCATGACAATAATATTTTAATATCAATTTTAATTGAAAAATCAAACTTTGAGTTTTTAAAAATAAATGAATCTAATATTTGAAATTTAATAAAATTTTTATAATTTTCAAGTTCCTTATTTTCAAGTTCCTTATTTTCAAGTTCCTTATTTTCAAGTTTTTCTTGAATATAGTTAATAGCTTCAGATAAAACTATATATAATTGTTTGATGCTCTCTTTGCCTTTTTTAAGGTAATTGTCTGGAATATTAAATAATATAAAATATAGTTTAAATTCAATCGGTACTAAAGATGTAAAAAAAGCTAGAAAAAATATACTTCAAGAATTTTGGTTTTTTTCAACACTAAAAGAATAATAAAAATAACTTAATAACGCAAATGAAAATATTATTACACTTCTTAAAATTATATTAAGTCACATAATTCCAATTTTAGATCAAACAAAATTGTAGTATGATTTAACAAATATATTTTCTGCAAAAATTGAATTAAAAGTATTGTTTGTATATTTATTAAACGGTATAGAAATAACTAATAAAATTGGAATTAAAAATAATATTAATAAATTTATTAATAATAATTCCCATGGAAATAATTTTATTATTATTAGAAAGTCCAAAATAAAAATAGTAGAAAATGTAATTACTACTAATTCAATTAAAAATTTTTTAATATAAAAACTTGACATATAACCCCCACTCCCTTTTTTTAAAGATATTATCCTATTTGTATTTATTAAGTTATTTTTATTATTATTTTTCTGTTTGCTTTTTAATTTGTTCAGCAAAATATTTAGCACCTTTTTGTTCAATTTCACATATTTCAAAAATAGAAAAATCAGCCCTTCTTTTATATCATTTTTTATTTACTGATGATAAGACCCTATAATCTCAACTTCAAATTTTTTTTTCAAATTCTATATTTTCTTGAACAAGAAAAATAAAAACTTCAAAAATTCATTCACGTTCATCATCTATACCATTATTTAATCCATTTATTCATGAATTTGCATCAAATCCCATTGACATTCCTCTTAGTATTGTTTTATCATCAGCCACAATTGGTTCTTTTATAACAACTTCATTTGCATATTTTTTACCAAAAAAATCAAACAATTGGGGAATGTAAGCTATTAATTTTTCTGGTTTTTTAATTAAATTATTTTTATATTCTAATCAGTCATTATAATTTTTAACAATAGGTATCTTAAGATTTTTAGAAATTATATTTGGATGTAATCTATCATATATTGAATTTTCAATGACTTTATTTTCTCAATTTGGTTCTAAAAAATCTTCTCAATTTTGATATATTTTGACATAAATATTATCTTTACGAATATTATTTTTTATGATTATTTTATAAAATCAATAAAGATTTTTTATACTCTTTTTGATTTTTTTTACTACAATATTCAAAGAACAATAATCTTTAAATGGTATATAATAAGAATCAACTTTTTTAAAATAAATATTATACTTTTTATTAAAATAAAATGTAATATTTTTAAACATTATTGATGTATCAACATCCATACTTCTAAATTTTTTTTTATAAAAATACATAAATTTATTATACTTTTTATAACATTTTTCAAATTTAAAGTAATAATTCCTCTGATGATTAATTCAAATAATAATACCAAAAGTTAAAGCTATTATGCTCACTAATCCTCCAACTCCGGCTAAAACAGCTTGTAGAATATCAATATCAGTTCACTTTGATGTATTTTCTGTTTCATTGATACTACTATAACTAAAAATAAATTTTACTGACCAAAAAATATTTCTCATATGCTATCCTTCCTAATTATTATGTTAATTATCTTTATTTTACACATAAAAACAAGATTTATTTCAAATCTTGCTTATTTTTATTTATTAAATTTTTATTTTCTTCTTTATTTATTTTGGTTTGAATGTTGCGATATTTTGCAACAATTTCACGTTCTTCGGGTGTTCTTTCACTTGGTGCTTTAGCTAGTAAGCTTGTAATATTTGGTAATTCAACCTTTTCTTTGCTTTGTGAAATCTCTCTTTCTGTTTCTTGTTTGACCAAAATATCAACATCAATATTATTTTTACCGGGAACATATGAAAATAAATCAAAAAAGTAGTCATTTAAGAAATCAACAGTATTAATTTCTTTTTCTTTTCGTTCTTTTCCTAGATTAAATTCCTTAGCAAATTTTCAGGCTGATTCCATGTAAACTAATCCTGGATTTTCTTTCGAACTAAAAATAATTCCATAAGGATTTTTTAGTTTCATCAAATCCCCGGCTTTAATTAATGGCATTCCTTCTAATCTAGTTTGTGGTGGGTTTTTAATGATTTTCTTTGTTTTTGGATCGCGACTAGTTGTGTAACTGACAACTTCTACTGTTTGATCACCTAGAATTTTTGAATACATTTCGGCTGTTTGTGTATCATTTGTTTGAATATAAATGTTTAAGTTACAATTGGAGCGAATAATCCCCCCATTTTCTTTTCCATATTTTTGGTCTAATTGTAAAAAGTCTTGCAAAATAAGTAAAAAGAACATCCCTCGACTTCGAGCAACCGTTACGAATCCTTGAAAGTTTGGAATCATTGGCATGTTCCCAAATTCATCTAAATAAAATTGGATGTCTCTTGGCAAACGCTTATTAGATTGTGAATTTGCTATCAGAACATTTGCTTTATATAATTGAGAAACAATTAAACTGGCAAAAATATGGCGGTTAGTTTTTTCATCAGGCACAATTAGAAATAGAGCTTTTGGCTTATCAGTAAATGCAAATAAATCAATTTCGTTTTTACAAACAATAGTCTGAATTCCAATATCTTGATAAATTTGTAGTCCTTTATCTAACGTAGATAAAATAGAACCTAGTTCTTTATCACCCGTTTTCAAGGCATTTGAACCAATTATTCGGGCCATTGATTTTAGAGGTAAAGAATTATGTCATTGTTTCATTTTTTGGCGGTCTGATGCCAAAATTCCGATAGTTGGCAAATTGAACATTTCTAGTGTCAATTCATTTGGGTCTTTATCCAATATTTCTAACATCCCTAGCATTAAACATTTGGCAATACTTCCGGCCATTGTAGAAAAGTGATCATTGTCGCTCCCTTTTAACGGTCAAATTGTTAAAACTAAATCATTAATTTCTTCAATAGCAAAAGATTTTAATTCTCGTTTCATTGTTTCACAAAGCAACTCTGCTTTACTTACTTTTCTAAATCACATCTTTTCAAAAATAGCAATTTGTCCTTTTTCTTCTAGTGAATTTAAACAATCATAACAAAAACTTTCTTCATGATCATAGCACTTAATGTCTTTCAATTTTTCTTTTAACTCTTCTAAGTTATTGAATTTAACCATCTGAATTTGTTCATTTAATGTAACTGAATCATAATAATATTTGAATGCAATAGCTAGCGGGTTTCAAGATGAGGATAATTTAGCATCACGTAAATTTAAGGTTAATACTTCATATCCCTTTTCTTGTAATGGTTTAGAAAGATTTTGATATAACTCTCCTTTTGGATCAGTAAAAACCATACATGGTTGTTTGTCAGAAGCCAAATTTGCATTATAAATTGCTGAGGGCATTACGATTTTTTGAGACTTTCCGGAATTTGTTGGTCCTAAACATACGACATGCGTATTATCTCGAATGTTAAAAACTAACTCATTTTTGTTTTTAATAAATCTTGTTGCTCAACCAGGTTGCTCAGAATTTATAAGACTATAACTAGGATATAGTTCATTGAAAGATTCTATTTTTCCCTTTTCCTTTAGTTCATTAACTATTCATTTTGCTGCACCATATTCAGTTGAATCTACTTCTTTAATATAAACTTTTTCCAATTCTTTTTTAATTAAAATAATAGTAAAAGCTATAGTTCAAAAAATGGTAGTTAGAATTACACATAGCAAAGTTATAAAAACCGGATTTTCTTTAATAAACAATCATAAAAAATCAAAATATTTAAATAATTTAAACCCTTCCATTTTTCATACTTTCAAAAATGGAATTATCACAACCCCAATTCCTAAAACAAAAGGAAATATAATAATAGAGTTAATTAAAGATTCTTTTCTAGATTTATTTCAAAATTTCTTTTTTTCTTGATTATCCATTAAAACTTAGCACTCCAAAAACTATAACACCAATTATTGCAATTGCTAATACTATTAAATTAAAAATTAGTCTAACCCTTATTTCTCTTTTAGCTTTGCAAATTTGTTCTTCATCTAACTTTTGAATTTCTTGTTTTAATTCAGGTTTGCTATTAACTCATTTTTGAAAATATTTTGATCATATTTTTTGACAGTACTTATTTCACTTAACAAAAACTATAATTTCATAAATTACTAAAACAATTGATAAAAACATCAACGCCGACATTGTTGTTTGATAAGTCATATTTATATCCTTTCATTCATTTTTGTTCTTTACCAAATAAAAAACACATGCATACGATAAAAATCGTAGCATGTGTCATTTGGTCATCTACACAAATATTATACTATGAAAGAATTTGAACGTTTTAAAAAATTATTTTTTTATGGACATATTACAATAAATATGTGTTACTTGACCGTTATTAAAATTAGCCTCTCCTCCATCTGCTTTTCTCTTAATGTGATCAATTGAAGCTGAATTCATATCAACATATCCATTACAAATTTTGCATTTTGGAAGAGTATCAAATAATGTTTGCATTTTAATAATATTTTTTTGACCTCGTGAAAAATCTTTTCTAGTTGAGTTATCTTCATTATCTGTAATCGCTAAATTTAAATAACTAAAATTTTGATTATTTTGAATACATTTTTTTACTATATTATCTATTTCTTCATTTTCATTAGAAATTATTTCATTTATTAAAAGTCTATATCAGTTTGCCACATTTACATATGAATTACTTGTACTTCTATTTTTTCTTATAATTTGCTGAACTAAAAAATGATATTTTACTAAAATTAATTCAATTTTTTCACGAGCTCTAATAAATTCAGGAAATTTATTTTGTTCATTTAATTCTTTAACTAATAATAAAAATCCATAGTATGATCCAATCTTGTGCTTCCCATTACTTGAATAAAAATATACATATGGATGAAGACCTAAAGAACCTTTTTGATTTGAATTTATTACTTCAAGTAATTTTAAAGTATTTTTCATATATTTTATTATAATTCTTTCGTCAATTGTTTTATTTTCAACATATTCAAGATTATCTTTTAAAGCATTTGATATTTTAATTGTTTGTAAAATAATACCTAATGAATCTCCTGATGATAATAAACCTGCCATGGCAAATGAACTTAAATCTGATTTAGAAACTGTTCCAGTTTTAAATAAAAATAAGTGAATTTTTTCTGCATAATCCTTAATTAATTTTTGAGTATTTTCTGAAAACATTGATCAATAATTATGGCCTTTTCCCGCACGATAAATTGCCCTTGCAGCAATAGACTGAGGGGTATGTCTTGATTGAATAAGTTCTAATTCTGCTGGCAAAATTGGAGAGGCAGATTGATTAATTTTTAAAAATGATTGCTCTGCTCTATCTGAATCACCTTCAACTCATTGAACTTGAATAGAAATAGAACCTAAATTTTTAAGGTACAGATTAATATTTGAATTTTTACTATCGTGAGTTTGCCCAGTCTGTTTATAATAATCCGAAAATAAACCTACTTTTTCTTTCATTAATGTTCTAGTATCTTCTGCAATCTTTTTTTGCTCTTCAGGTATATAATTGTCAAAATATTTAGCAGAAATATCCTTGTCTCCATAGTCATCATTAATTCATGCGCATAAACTACTAAGACGATGTGAACCATCAATTACAAATATCAAGCCATTTTTATTCTTTCATAAAATAATAGCAGGCACTAAATCCCCTTTTAAAAAACTTTCTACAAGTCCTACTATTTTTTGGGGGCTTCAATCATTGGTTTCCCTTTGAAAATCTGGTTTACGTAAATTTAGAAAGAAAAATGAATCATTTTTTAAATCTTCAATTGATATAGTTGTTTTATTTCTTGTATTATTTGATGCTTCTTCCAGAGTTTCAAAATCATCTCTTGGAATTATTGCATCTAAAGTAACTAATTTCATATATTTGTCCAATCTACTTTATAAACAAAAATATTTTATCATAAATATATAATTAATTAAAAATTTAATATTTATAATTAATCATATATCAGTTTTTTTATTAATATATTATAGGTAATATAAATATTATATAAAATAAAAAAATACACGCATATGGTAAAAATTGTATGCGTATATTTTTTGATCATCTAATATAACATTATACTATTTTTTATTTTTGGGTGGTATATCATGATTAATTATTGGTTTAACAACATCATTATTTGTTGGTTTTTTTGCAAATGTTCCATCTGTATTATGAAAACGATTACCTTCTGGACTTTTTGATTTTCATTTTATTGCCATATTTTCACCTCCTGGCTCTAATTGATAGACTAAACTCAATTATTTGTCAAGAGAATATACAAACTAATTCTTGACAATTGCATTATATAATTCATTTTTTAAAAGTGAATAACATTTTGATATTTAAATTTATAATTTTTAAAATATTTTAGAATATTAATTAAAAACACATGTTAAACATGTGTTCCTAATATCTTAATTTAATTATTAATTAAACTTAATAAAATTTCATATTCATAATGTTTAAACAAAGTACTTCTAACTCATCAGTAATGTTTTCGATCTAATTCGGTATCATTTGCTCAGGGCATAATTTCTTGGCCCTTTTTTGCTTTTTGAACTGCAATATTTATTTTATTAAAAGCATCTAAAATTTGTTCTTTAGTATAATGGCGAAATAAAGTATTTTTTATCCATCAATAATGTCTGTGATCAAGTTTATTATTTAAATTTTCCATATTTTAATTACTCTCCTTTTTAATTCTCGCTTGAACTTCTTGATCAACTTGTCTAATCGTTCGATGCAATTTTTTAAGCATGATATTTTTAATATCTTCTGAATCAAAACTAAATAATAATTTTAATTGTTCTAACATTACATAACAGTCTGCCATTTCTTCTTTAATTTGATCCTTATTTTCCTCTCCTTTAATATTTTTGCAAAGTTCTTTAATTAACTCTGATAATTCTTCAATAGCTTGGGTAATTTGCTTATCCCCATAATGCATTAAAATTGGTTCTAATAATTTATCCATTTATTTTTTTCCTTTCTTTTTCAAATATTCACTATGAGTTCAATAATGGCCTAAATATCATCCACAAGGTTTTAAACAATCACATATCGGGAAATTTTTTATTTTATACATTTGAATCCAAGGTCTTTGTTCTGTATAACCCAGCCAATCTCCTTCACCAAAATATGTTTCAACACCATCAAAATCTTTATGAAATAACTGATTTTGTTTCATTTTTTCATTATCTTTTTTTAATTGCTCATTTTCTTTAATAACAATTGACATATAATTATTTGCAGAATCTATACACATATTTTTAGTATTAATTGTAATGTCCTTTTCTGTAATTTCTTGCTCACAAATTTTTAATGCCCGATACAGCATTGATTCTAAGCAAACACATTGTTCAATATCTTCGGATGTACAATATCCATCTTTGCCATAGTGCTTATCTTTATATTCTTTTAAACGTTCTTTAACTGTTACCATTTTGCACCTCATTATCTATTTTATAAATATCCAGAAAATTATTAATTTCTAATGTTTCCATTTCTTTTGGATATTTCCCGGTTTCATCTAAACAGTTTTGATATTTATCTTTATTTTGAACAACAGGAATTAACTTATTTATTTTTTTATTATTAATAATGTTTTTAATACTATTAATTTTCTCAATTTCTAAGCAAAATATTTCATTTAGTCTATTATTTAAATCTTGGTTATGAAATTCATTAGCTGCTAACATAATACTTTCATATGCTCCAACAACATAACCTCAACATTTTGTAATTAAAGTTGTTTTACCATTGGCCAACTATTAAAATTACTTTTACTTTTTAATTTTGGATACTTTACATAGTTGATCATAATGATTATCACAAAGTCCTTTCTTTAATTTTTTGGAATAAAACTTTATTTTTCTAGTGCATAGTAAACTTTGCTGACAATATTCGGTTGATAACTCTTTTAATTCAACTCAGTCATTATTTGGCATGATTATCTCCTATTCTAACTTACGATATTCTTGCAAGCCGGAAAATTACTACATGCTTTAAAATAATTACCCTTATAACTCTTACGTTGAATAATATAACCAACATCGCATTTACTACATTTAACTGAATTTTTAAAAATTATGCTTGTTGCATTATTAAAATCTAAAATAAAGTTATTATAAAATAATTTTAGAAATTCAATATGATTAATTTCTCCATCTGCAATTCTGTCTAATACCTTTTCCATATCAGCCGTATACTTTTCATTAATAATATTTGAAAAATATTTTTGTAATAAATTATGGGCTTTAATACCATCTTCAGTAGGATAAATGCTTTTATTATCAAATTTAATATATTCACGGTTAATTAAGGTTCTCATAATTGTGGCATATGTTGAAGGTCTTCCAACCCCTGCAATTTCAAGTTTTTTAATTAAAGAATGCTCAGTATAGCGAGGGCTTGGTTTTGTAAAATGTTGTTCTGCAATTCATTCTGATTCTAAAGTTATCATTTCTCCAACTTTAAAATGATAATCAAAATTATCTAAAACTATTTCTTGTAAATCATAATAACTAGTAAAGTGATATTTTTTAAAATTTAATTTAAAAGTATATCCGTTATTAGAAAATAATACTTTATATTTAACACCAGTTTCATTTGCCATTAAAGCATATAAGGTATTGATGTAAATTAATTCATATAATTTATATTCATCGTAATTAGCAATTTCTTTTTTTGCTTTATCTAGTGTTAAATTAATATTTGTTGGGCGAATTGCTTCATGGGCATCTTGAACATTCTCTTTAGTCTTACCGGATTTATATTGACCAACATATTCTTGGCCATAATTTGTTGCAATAAATTTATGGACTGCTCGTACAAAATCATCGTTAAGTCTTGTAGAGTCTGTTCGTGGATAAGTAATATATCCATTTTCGAATAAATGTTGCAATAAATTTGTTGTTTTTTCACTAGAATAATTTAGATCTATATTTGCATCTTGCAAAATACTTGATGTTGTATATGCATCATAAATGTTTTTGCTAAATTCGGTTTCAATGATTTCTTTTACAACTAAATTATTAGTAATTTTAGATAAAACTTCTTCTGCTTTTTCTTGTGAATTGAGAACTTTATCTTTCACAATTTCTTTACCATCTTGATCTAAATATAATTCAATTTCGTTTTTATCTTTATATTCTTGTTTAATGGTTCAGTACTCTAACTTATTATGTTCTTTTCTTTCTAACTCTGTATCTACAATTAACTTTAAAGCTACTGATTGAACTCTCCCAGCAGATTTTAAATTCTCAGCTTTTTGTAATAAATTAGATAATTTAAACCCCATAATACGGTCAATCATTTGCCGTGATTGTTGAGCATTAACTAATTGATAGTCTAATTGTCCTGGATTGTTAAAAGCATTTTCAATTGCTTTTTCTGTAATTTCATTAAAAGTTAATCTAATTGTTTTATTTTGACATTTTAATTGCTCTTGTAAATGTCATGCTATAGCTTCTCCTTCACGATCAGGGTCAGTTGCTAAAATAACTTTATCAACTTCATTGGCAAAACTAATTAATTGTTTTATAGTATCTTTTTTGTTTTCGACAACATTAAATATTGGAGTCATAGTATCTAATTCTATTCCCAATGGATACTTTTCATTTTTAATTACTAATTCTGTAATATGACCCATTGAGGCCTTTACAAGAAAACTATGCTGAGGAAATACTTTTTCTAAATAAGATTTTACTTTGGATATTTTGTTAGGTGATTCTAACACGACTAAATATTTCAATTTAGCACCTACTTTCTATATAAAATATTGATATAATTTTTAAAAGGATGATAAATTATGTTTAAAAATAAGAATAATAGGATTTTATTTGAAAATAATATTTCTAAACAAGATTTTATAATTCGTTTAATTTATGCTGAGTTAAGATTTATTTCAATTCACGAAATTACTAAAATCATTATTAATGAGACACTTGAAGAAATTAGATTATCTGATGGATATGGAAATTCAAATAGTCCAAAAAGTTTTTTACTTGATTTACAAGCTGAATTTATTAATTTTTTTAGTTTATGAAAAAATGAATATAGTGAAAATGAAATAACAATAGATATCTATTCAAAAATTGGGGATTTAGTACCTATTATCAAACCTTGAAGTAAATCTAAATATTTAGAGATTGCACCAGGAAAACGTACAAGAACAAATAGAATTAATACATTTTCAAATCCATTAGATAAAAACAATAGCTTTGGAGGAACTCTATATTATCCATTTCCACTTTTAACAAGAACGGAGCATAATCACACATCATTTATTTTATTTGAAGAATCAATTGTAGATAAAAGAATAAAAGATATAGTATATAAAACATATTCTCTTAAAAATGTTTCATATATTTTGGATAAAGTTTATTTCAATAAAAATAGATTAGTATTAAAAGATATAGAAATAAATAAAGATACAAATGAACAATTACATAGATTACAAGGAATAATTAAAACATGGCCTTGATTTGCTGTTATATTGTTTAATTGTATATTTAACGAAGATTGAAAAATAATTAATAGATTTCAAATAGATTAAATTCTACTAATGTTTTTATAAAAATATACATATTTAAAATTTCATCTTTATTATAGTCACTTGCTAAAATTCTTTCTTCATTTCTTATAATTTTTTTATATGATTTTTCTAGTTCTTCCAGAAATATTTGATTATTTGATCAATATTTTTTATTTTCAGAAATTAATTTTAATATAAAAGGTTTATAACCAGAATTAATAAGTATTGAGTTTGAAATTACTGATTCCAAATTTTCAAAAAAACTAGAATTTTTAAATAAATTTAACTCTATGATATCTCTAATAAAAGAAAATATACTTAATATTTTTTGATTATTATAATTACTTATTAAGATAAGTTCTTTATTTTTTAAAATTTTATTTTGCTGCATTTTTAATTTCTTTAAAAATATTTTTGGATTGGATCAATAATCATAATTCTCAAAAATTAGTTTTAAAAGAAATATTTTATACTCTGAAGAGATAAATATTGAAACTGAAATTGTTGATCCCAAATTTCTAAAAAAATCTGAGTTATTAATGTCTCTTGAATTATATTTTGTTATTTTTTTCATTTTATTTAATTTTAAAAAATTTCTTTTAGTCATATTTCTATTTTCCTTTTTTAAGATTTTTTAGAATATCTATTAACAACTTAATGTTATCTTTCACTTTTGTATTTTTTTATAGCATAAATAATGCATTATCATATTAAATTTATTAACTGTATTACCATGTCCTATTTTTTTATTACAAAAATTACAATTTTCAGATTTCTTCATAACTTTATTCTCCTTCTGGTAATTGATCTATTTTTCCTAAACCATCTGACGTAACTATTCACTCATACATATGATTATGAATATCTTCCTCACCATCAAATTCGCTTGGAGATTTACAGTTATTACAAATATCTTCATTTTTGATTTTTTCAGTATTTGTATAAGGGCAAGATTTAAAAAAATCTTTTTGGGTCAATTTAACTTCTTCTTTAAATGATTTATATTCACCCTCTATTTCAATAATTATTCCATAACCATTACTATTCAATGATCCATCTCATGTAATTTGTTTAATTTTTTTGTCCTTAATATTGTTGTAAATATGATTTTTATTAATTAAAAAGTCCTCTAATGTTGTCTTTACACAGAAGTACCCATGTCTAGTTTCAGGCTCAATAGTAATTTCTGCAGTTAAATTTAGTTGTTTAATAAATTTATTTAAAGTTAATGTTTCTGTTCTTTTTGACATTTTAGTTATATCCTCCTACATTTAAATAAGTATCATTTTTGTTAGCTAATGCATTTTGTAATTGCATTGCTTGTTGTAAGTATTGTTTTGAATTATTTCTTTTCATTTCTTCAAATGCATCAAAAAGTTTTTTACCATTTATCGAAATAATTTCTTCAACTCCTTTTTCACCATAGACTATTTGTTCATAGTCTCTGTTAAAAAGGCAAGCTGTTGCAAAATAACCTGTCGGGCAATAAATATGTCCTGGATTATTTTCACCAGCTCCTAAACATGCATTTTCACTTCCACATGGTCATTTTTTACTGATTTGAAATCATTCTCTTGATCACCAAATAACAGCTTTAGGATTAACTGGCGATTGAACTGCAAATGCTGTTTTCTTTTCAGTTCATTTAACTAAATATCTTTTATTTAGAAAAACTTGTTTTTTAATTTGTTCCAAATTAGAATGTTCCTTTCTACAGACTTTCTAAATCTTTTAATAATTGCTCTGTATCTATTTTTGTATTATTTAAAGAACTATTTGTTTTTTGATACATTTGATGAAATTCATTAATTGTATTTTGTTTTTTACTATTTGAAGAAATGAAATTTTTAATAATTTCACTACCTGGTTTATAGTCTTTTAAGTTTTGCAGATCTGTTTTTAAAAATATTGGATATAAATTAACATCGCTAATTCCTACCGTTAAACAATTGGCAAATCCTTCATCATTAAAAACTCAATTAGCTTTTACATAAAATACTTCCAAATTAACACAATTAACACATGGATTATTTATGAAATATCCTATTACTTTACCCTGTTTATTTTCTAAACGATGATAAATTTCAGAATTTAGTATGTATAGATTGTAAATATTCTTTGCCATGTTAAAACTCCTAACTAAGCCCCAATCAATGTTGTTGTCACTGATTGGAATCACTGATTTTTTCAGCAACACCCACTCACTGTTTTTTAATCAACATAAAAATCTTTGTTTTTAATCATTGATGTGTCGCCAGGGGAAAAAATCAAAATTTACGCAATAAAAAACACTTTTCATAATTAGGCACTCCTTTCGTCCTAATTTTTAAAGCTTGATATGTTTAATTTTGAAATTGCGCGCATAAAATATTGTTTTAATAAAACAATAATAAAACAATAATAGTTGTTAATATTTAATATAGTTTGTAACTGACTTTTTGACACATGTTTATAGTTATATTTAATTTTATATTTAATTTTATATGACTAATTATTTGGTAAAGAACAATTTTCAATATGAAATGAGGTGAAATACAAGTGAAAAATAAATTATCTAATTTATTAATAATTATTAAAGTTACCAAATATTAATCATATAAAATATTAAAAAAGTAATGTTCCTGTTGCACTTCCCTTCAACGTATATACACTAAATTCTTGAGACTAACCATATTATTATTTGTAAGATTCTAAATGGACTCAATCAGAAAGGAGATTATCAATAGGAACATATCGATAATTAAGTGCTTTAGCTAATCCCAAGAATTTAGTGTATATACAATTTAAGCAGTAAAAAAGACTGAATGATTTCAGTCTTCTAGAATGCTTATAAAATATGGGTTTTACAACAACCACTTTTTTTATTCGGTCTTCTCTGACCCTTTAATTTGCTATTATATTAGCAGAAAATAACAATTAATTGTCTTTACGCTTTAATTATATATTAACTCAAACCAAAAAACTTTTAATATTTTAGGATATTAAAAGTTTTTATTTTGCAATTATAGTTTTAATGGGATTTTAATTTTAAATTACACAAGCATCACATTGATAATTTTCACTATCGGCTAAAACTTCTTGGCGAATTCTAACATAATAAATTGATGCACATCTTTTTGTAAAAGCTCGAATATAAGCTTTATTTAAGTCACGAGTAGTTGCTTTCTCAGTCATAAATAATGTTAATGAAATTGCTTGATCTACATGTTGTTGGGCAGCAGCAGCAATATCAATAATTGGATCTGGACCTAATTCATAAGCGCCAAAAGTATAATATTCCATGTTATCAAAATTAATTTGATAAGCAGGAACATAAATTCTTCCTAATTTTCCTTCTTTTCGAACTTCTACTGCATCTACAACTGGTTGCAAACTAGGTGTACATGAAGAAAGATAACTAATTGAGCCGGTTGGTGCAACTGCTAACAAATGGGAATTTGCTAACCCCCTGCTTTTTATCTTTTCGACTAAATCAAGTCAATCTTGTTGGGTTGGAATTTTAATATCGTATTGTTTAAATAAATTAATTATTTTTTCGGTTTGTGGTGTTCATTTTTTTTCATCACAAGCAGTATACTTTTCAAAATAACTACCATCAGCAAACTTTGAATTTTCAAAGTTAGCAAAAGATCCATATTTTTTAGCTAATTGATTGGAAGCTTTAAAAGCATAATAAGCTATCGTATAGAAAAAGATATTGGTAAAGTCTACTGCTTCAGGGGAATGATAGAACAAATGATTAGTTGCCAAAAAACCGTGTAAGTTCATTGCACCTAAACCAACGGCATGGTTTTTTTTATTCCCTTGGGCAATTGATGGGGCGGAAGATAAATCACTTTTTCGCGAAACATGATCAAGGGCTTCAATAGCTAATTGAACTGTCTCTGCAAACTCTGATCCACTTTCCATCATCTTGGCGATGTTTAAACTGCCAAGATTACAACAAATATCATCCCCTATTTTTTGAAAACTTAAATCAGAATTATATTCACTAGCAGTACTTACCTGCGCGATTTCACTGCAAAGATTACTCATTACAATTCGGCCGGGATGAGCATTGCGATTATTAACAGTATCATCAAATAATAAATATGGATAACCACTCTCAAAGTGTAGTTCCGCAATCATTTGAAATAATTTACGGGGATTAATAAATGTTTTTTTAATGTTTGGATTATTTAATAAATTATAATATTCTTTTGTAATTGAAATATCACTCATTGGTTTATGATATTCTCTTTCAATATCATAGGGGCTAAACAAAGCCATTTGTTCATTTTTTTTAGCTAATTCAAAAGTAATATCCGGAATGATTACACCAAGCGATAAAGATTTAATGCGAATTTTTTCATCAGCATTTTCTCTTTTCGTATCTAAAAATAAGATAATATCAGGATGGTGAGCATTTAAATAAACTGCTCCCGCTCCTTGGCGTTGCCCTAATTGGTTAGCATATGAAAAACAATCCTCTAAAATTTTCATCACTGGAATTACACCAGTTGCTTGGTTAACAATGTTTTTAATTGGGGCGCCAAACTCTCTTAGGTTAGTTAAACATAACGCTACTCCTCCCCCTTTTTTGGAAAGCTGCAGCGATGAAGTAACAGCACGAGCAATTGATTCCATATTGTCTTCAATCCGTAATAAATAACAAGAAATATATTCACCACGTTGTTGTTTACCGGCATTCAAAAAAGTTGGAGTTGCTGGTTGAAAACGACCAAGCATTATTTGTTTTAATATTTTTTTAGCAGTTTCAATATTGCCATTGCCAAAAAATAGAGCATTCATAATAACTCTTTCTTCATAACTCTCTAAGTATTCTTTGCTATCAAAACTTTTTAAAGCATAAAAGTTATAAAATTTTAAGGCTCCCATTAAACTTGGAAAACGATGATTAAAGCTTTGTGCTAATTTTGTTAATTCTTCAATTGCAGTAATCGAATACTGATTAATTAAATCCTTATCATAATAGTTATTATCTACAAGATAATTAATTCGTTGAGTTACAGTCTCAAAGATTTTACTGTTAGGAATAATTACATTTTTTAAATATGACTCTGCTGCTAACTGATCAAATTTAAAATTATCTTTCCCTTTTTCAAAAAGTTTTGTTCTGGCATTTAAGGTAATGTATTCTTCATTAATGTCTTTATCATTTAATTTAAATTTCTTTGTCATACTTCTCCCCTTCTTGTCATAATTTTTTTAAAATGTTTTGTACTGTTTGTACATCAGTTTTTGTTCCTAATAATTCAAATTGATAAAGTAAAGGTACTTTAAGTTTATTAGAAATAATCGGTCCCGCAATTGCATAAGTATCACCAAAGTTTGTATTGCCTGATGAGATAACCCCACAGCAATATTGGCGATTCTCTTTAGTATTTAAAAAATTAATTACTTGCTTTGGTACAGCACCTGTACAATCATTTCCCCCAGCCGCATAAGTTGGAACAATTAAAATATAGTCTTTGTTAACTAGCAAAGGTGTTGTTAAGTCAATTGGAATCCGACTATTATTTATTTTTAATTTTTCAACAAAGCGATGGGTATTATTTGATGTCGATGAAAAATAAACAACATAAGGTTCCCCTTGCGGTTGTTTTATTTTTAAATTATTTTTCATCTTAAAATTCTCAGTCTTCATCAGCGGTTTCTTCCGTAAAACCCATAATGTATGAAGAACCATTTCCAGAAAAGAAGTCATGATTTTCATCAGCACGAGCTGACAGTTGCGTAAAAATTTCTGGCGCAATCCGAGTTTCTTCTGAGGTAAAGGGTGATTCATAACCTAAGTTTTGTAAGAACTTCCCAGCATTATAACGACTAAAACAAATGGCATCCTCAACTAATCCAAATCCTTCATAAAGTTCTGTTAAATATTTTTCTTCTAAAGCCAAAATTTCAAATAATAATTTGAAAACAAAATCTTGCATTTCTTTTTGTTCACTAGTAGATAGTTTAGCAATCTTTTTTTGATACTTATAACCACTATAATAATTATGAATTACCTTATCGCGTAAAATTAAGCGAATAATATCAGAAGTATTACTTAATTTTCCTCGCGCTGATAAAAAGAATGGTAAGTAAAAACCACCATATAATAAAAATCCGGGCATTAAGGCGGCCGCTACTTTTGACTTTAAAGGGTCATCCCCTAAATAGTATGGAATCAAAATGCGAGCTCGTTCTTGGAGACTTTCAGTATTAATAACTCATTCATGAGCCTCATTAATTTGTTCACTTGAACATAAAGTTGAAAAAATTGTCCCATATGATCGTGCATGAACAGCTACCATAAAAGCAAAATTTGTATAAATGACTTGTTCATGATCAGTTAAGGAATTAGCAATTTGGGCCGGGTCCCCAACCGTTGCTTGAATTGTATCTAATAGGGTTAAACCGGTAAAGGTGCGAGTAATTAATTGTTGCCATTCTGTAGTTAAACTATGTCATGATGTTAAATCATTTGAAACTGGAATTTTTTCTGGTAATCAAAAGTTTTGGGTTACTCGTGTTCATACTTCTAAATCTTTCTCATCATTAATAACATTTCAATTAACTGACCGCATTTTACCGTGCATCCCATTTTGAAAATATTCAAAAGGAGAAACTGATTCATCATAATATATCTTTTTCTTTGCCATAAGATCTCCTTTCTAACTTTTTATTAAATTGTCTACAACTAAAAAAGCAACCGCTAAAATTAGGGATGCTGAAAATTTTTGGAAATTATCTATTGATATTATTAAAACTAAAAAATAATTTAAATAATAATTTAAATAACTCTGTAATTCATTCCCCAGGAATAACATAATTCTAATGAAATAAATGACCGGTTTCCTGGCTTAGTTTCTTTTTACTAGCTACCCTTCTCAAAGATTCCTTCAATGGTTATTGTAACTTTCATCCACATCACAGTTGCTGGGACAGCAAGAGATTTTAACTCTTTTCCCGAACATCAATTATTTCTTTACTTATTTAGTTGTATATTTATGATACTATAATATTTAAAAATTGCAAAATAAAATTCCATTTTAATAAAATGGAATTTTTGAAAAAAACCTTAAATTTTTCCTTCAGCTTTAAATTTTTTGGTTAATTTGGTCAGCATTTCTTGGGTCATTTTATCTAAATCAAATTGTGGGCTAAAATCTCATTCCGCTTTGGCACAACTATCATCAATGCTATTTGGCCATGATTCGGCAATTGCTTGACGAACAGGGTCAACTTTATAAGTCATTTCAAAATTAGGAATGTATTTTTTAATTGACGCCGCAACTTCTTCGGGAGCAAATGACATTGCTGTAATATTAAATGAATTACGATGAATTAGTCTTTCTGGGTCAGCGTTCATCAACTTAACTACGGCTTCAATTGCATCATCCATATACATCATATCCATTTTTGTTCCTTGCGCAATATAACACTCATATTTTCCTGTTAATATCGCCTGATAATAAATATCAACAGCATAATCAGTTGTTCCTCCTCCTGGTTCTACTTTATAAGAAATTAGACCAGGAAATCTTACCGAACGTGAATCAACCCCATATTTTAGATAATAGTAATTTTCTAATAATTCTCCAGCTACTTTTGTTACACCATACATTGTTGTTGGATGCATTACAGTATCTTGGGGAGTATTATCGGGGTTAGCATCAGGACCATAGGCGGCAATTGATGAAGGAGCAAAGAATTTTAACTTTAACTCTTTTGCTACTTCCAGGGCATTCATCAATCCTGTCATATTTAAATCTCAAGCAAATTTTGGGTTTTTTTCAGCCGTAGCTGATAATAAAGCTGCTAAATGAACAATTGTATCAACTTGATATTTTTGTGCTAATTCCTTAAGCTTGTCATAATCTTTAACATCTAACTTCTCAAAGATACCTTCCTCACAAATTGGATTGTTTTCAAGCTGTCTTACATCGGTGGCAATAACATTGTTTAATCCTAAATCATTTCTTAAACGAGCAACAAGTTCAGAACCAATTTGACCTAATGCTCCAGTGATTAAAACTTTTTTCATTATTTGTTTTCCTCCTTATTTGTTTTTAATTTTTGATATTCACTTGTAATAATTTGATAAACCTGATCTAATTCGTCTTTTGTATGTAAAGCAGAAATCATTAATCTAATCCGAGCTTTTCCTTTTTGAACAGTAGGATAGATAATTGGGGATACTAAAATATTATGTTCAAATAACACTTTTGTTAAATCCGTTGCTATTGCTTCTTCATAAACCATAAATGGTGTAATTGGCGTTTTAGTTGTTCCAATTGAATAACCATCGGCAATAAATTTATTTTGGAGATATCTTGTATTATCTCAAAGCGCGTGAATGCGATGATTACTTTTTTCTAATTCATCTAAGATTTTAATACCCGCATAACAAAAACTGGCTGGTAAAGATGAAGAAAATAAAAATACTCTTGATCGTTGTTTTAAGTATTCAATTAAGCTCGCTTTGCCACAAATAAAACCTCCCACTAAGCCAAATGCTTTTGATAAAGTTCCGACTTCAATATCAATTTTTCCTTCTAAGCCAAAGTGGGCAATCGTTCCTTCCCCATTGTTTCCTAACACCCCTTCACCATGCGCATCATCTGCGATGGTATAAGCATGATATTTTTTTGCTAAACGATTAATTTCTGGTAAGGGAGCAATATCGCCATCCATTGAAAAGACAGCATCGCTAATAATAAAAATATTGCCTTTAACTTTATCCGCGTGTTTAACTAAAATCCGTTCTAAGTCTTCCATGTCACAATGTTTATAAACTTCGCGACTTGCTTTTGATAATCTAATCCCATCAATTATGGAAGCATGATTTAATTCATCAGAAATAATTAAATCTTCTTCGGTTGTAATGGTAGGAATTAATCCGGTATTGGCTTGAAAACCACTTTGCACAACGATAGTACTTTCCACTTTTTTAAATTTTGCTAAACGTTGTTCAAATTCTTCATGGATTGAGTAACTACCTGAAATTGTTCGGACAGCTCCAGGACCAACCCCAAATAAATCAATCCCCTCTTTAACAGCATTAACTGTAATAGGATCATTGGCAAAACCTAAATAATTATTCGAACACATATTCAAAAATTGTTGATCATTGATTTTTACCACATCGCTTTGTCCTGTTGCTAAAATTTTAATAACATTATAAACTTTATTTGTTTTTGCTAATTCTAATTCTGCTTCTAATCGTGAATATAAATTCATGATTTTATCACCTCATCTTTCTTAAACACAATTGATAATATTCTAAATATTAGTTTTTTTAGTTCGTTTTACAATTAAGTAATATTCAGTAAGCATTGAAATTGATACATAGAAAATAACGGTAATTGCCAATCATTTTAGGACACTATTAAACATTTGTTCATCCATTCCAGCACCCATTTGTAAGCCGACAAAGACCAGTAAAAAAGCCGCCACGACGCCAAAAATTGATCAAATCATAATGAGATTTGCAGTTAATTGTAAGTATTTTTTACGTTTAATAAAACTATAAGCTGCTGGTAACATACATAATGATGAGCCACAAGCCATAATTGGAAAGACCACTTGTTGATCAAGACCCAAAAAGGATAATGAAGCCATCGCTGGAGCATATAAACCAATCCCAAACGATTGAATCATTCCTAAAAAGAAAAAGACAACTGTGGCAACAATAATTCGTCATGGTTTATCAATTAAGGATGTTTTATCCCCAATATCAGACGTGTTAATTACATTAACTTGGGGATGAGTTAGAATCATTAAGATTGCAACAAAAAAAAGCGTTACCCCCATTACAATTTTGACTATTTTAGGGTCTTTAATTTTTGAAACAAATAATGACCCAACAAATGTTCCAGCGATAACAGCACCGACTAAAACAAATAAAGTTGTAGTATTTACTTTAATTGCCCCAACAAATAAAGCGGATTCGATTAAAGCACTCACTCCTAATGCAACATTTAGAGTTCCAGGTAGTTTTGAATCATCTTTAATAGATTTTGTGGCTTTTAACAACCCAGTTATTACCCCAAATGATCCAACCCCAATTGTATCGGTAAAACCACCAGTAAAGCCTGTTGCTCCAACGATATATTTATTTTGATTAGGATCATTGTATTTGACTCTTAATGTAATTCAAAAATATAGGATACAAAAAATAATTGCTGAAAGTAATAAGAAAATGACAATAATAAAGGCAATTAATTCTTCACTTGATCAACTAAATTTTTTCCCATTATTTTTTCAAGGGTAAAAAACTAAATAATTAATTAATAAACTACATGTAACTACTACTAAAGCAATCCCAAATAACATCATTCAAAAAGTAAATCTCTTTTTGTAATCACTTTTTGAAACAAATTCAGTCTTTTCAGTATTAGTATGACTTAATTCAATATTTTCTAATTCCATTTCTTTTTCTCCTTTCTTCTAATTAATAAATACCAAGGGCTTAAAACTATAAATAGTTTTACGATCTAAATTTAATTACGGAAAGTTTTTAATTATCCCTTATAAAATAATTAAAATTAAAAGACCTTAAAAAAATAATCTAAGTTTTCTAACAAAATTATTATTTTAAGCTATTGGATAATTTAGATAAACTGTTTTTCTACCTTCATTATATGCTTTGAATTCAAGAATTCAATAAATTTTTACAGTTTTCCTAAAATAAATAATATTTTTTTCCTATTTTAAGTTTAAAAAAAGGCTTATTTAAATAAAGCCTCTTTTAAAATATCGAATTATTGTTTATTAAAATTTTTTTATAAGAGTTGAATTTTACATAATGTTGCAAAAAAGCTATTTTTGGATAATCTGTCATTAAGTCTTTTTTAGATTCTTTTTTGCTATTTTGACGATGATTTTTACGGTGAAACATTTCTTTAAAATCTTCTCGTGTTAGTTTCCCTTTGCTTTGCACTTCAACTAAAATTCGGAAGATAATGATATGAACTGCCACACCAATCGCAATGGCTAATAAATATCATAAAATCCCAATATAACTCATTGATCAAGTTGTAACTCCTCCAAATAAGGCAATGATTGGGCCTCCTCATGCTCCAACTCATCCAGAAACTTGGAATAATCCAGCACACATCGCCGCCACCCCTGATCCGATAATATTAGGGACAATTGCAGCTCAAGTATATTTAACAGCAAATGGAATTGCTCCTTCGGAAATTCCCATAAATCCTAGAATTGATGCATTAATTGCTAATTCTTTATCAGCTTTAAAACGTTTGCGGAAAATTAGGGCTGTAATCCCACAACCCAATGGGGCGATAGCAAACGATGCAGCAGCAGCTCCCATTGATTTTCCCCCATCAATAAAAATTAACGCCGTAGCTGAAAAGGATGCAATTTTGTTAATTGGTCCTCCCATATCAACTCCCGCTAAAATTCCTAAAACTAATCCGACTAAGGCCATCCCTACTCCAGAATTTTCTAGGCGATTTAAACCATCATAAAGATAACCAATTGCTAAACCAAAGATATTACCAATCACAAACATTCATAATGCTCCGAAAATAACAGAGACAAAAACTGGAATAATAATAATTGGCATAATTGGTTTAATATAACGGTGAATTCGTCATTTTGTGTTAATTCATTTTACAAGATACCCGACTGAAAAACCAAATATTAAAGCAGCAAAAATTCCTAATCCTTGCATTAAATTAGCTTTTTTGGCAAAAATAGCATAATGTAACCACATATCAGGATTACATCCTAAAAAGGTTAAAACAAAAGCTGGGGTTATTGCAGCTCGTCCAGCAATTGAATTAGCGATATAAGCCCCCATAATAGGCATCATAACGGTAAAACCAATTCCAGCAAATTTATTTAATAAATACATTGCCCCAATTTCTCATCCGCTAATGATTTTGTCTGAGACAACTTCGTGCCCATTAATTATTTCGGTAACATTCTTTTGGAGATATTCAATTTTGTTGTAATCTCACGTCCCACTATAATCTAATCATGTTCCTCAAATAATTTTTCCGATCCCGGTCACAATCGCAAATAAAATCCCAGCAAAGACAATAAATGGGATCATAAAAGAAACACCACTCATAATATGATTAATTCAGGCCTTTTTATTTTTAACGGCAAAAATATTTTGCTCCCCTTCATTTTTACTTAACAGTTTTCCTTTTGACAAAGTATTTAATAATTCGGTTTGGGGATTATTAATTACTTGCTTTGTTCCCACTTTATAAACTTTTTTACCAATAAAGCGATCCATTTCAACAGAAATATCAGTTGCTAGAATTACCCCATCGGCTTTTGCGATGTCTTCAGTTGTTAAAGGATATTCCTGCCCTTTTTGCCCTTGCGTTTCACAACTTAAATTTCAATTTAATTCTGTGGCAGCTGCTAATAAGGCATCGCGAGCCATATAGGTATGGACAACTCCCGTTGCACAAGCAGAAACCCCAACCAGATTAATAGTTTTATTATCTTTTGTAATAGTTTGATTTTCAACACTTTGACTTTCATCTTGTTGGGATAATATTTTAGTAATTACAGTTTTGTCAGTTTCTCTTTCCAGCAACTGGCGAAAATCAGGTTTTAATAATTTTCTGGCAATACCACTTAAAATATCTAAGTAATTACCAGTTCCTTCTGGGATTATTAACATAATAATAAACTTTGTATCTTTACTGTCTAGCGAATTTCATAAAATTTTATTTTTTAAGCGAATATAAAAAATGGCTGGGGCTTTTACTTCGGGAATTCGAGCATGCGGAATCGCAAAACCATCTTCAAAAGCTGTTGAAGAAATTTTTTCACGATTCTTAAAACCGGCCACAAGTTTTTGATAGTTTTCTACTAAACCATATTCTTGCGCAATTTTAGCATATTTGTTAAATAATGTCTCTAAATCTTTCACATCATCAACATCAAGAAATATGTAATTTTCGTTAATAATATTTTCCATGTTTATTTTCCTTTCTAAGGCAATGTTATGTGAAAACAATTATAAACACAAGTAAAAAAATTAAAAAAATAATTAATTTTATGGAAAAACTTTACAAAAAAATATTAGGTTAACCTAATATTTTTTTCTTACATAAAGTTGAAACTATAAATCAGAAAAGACAAGATCAAAAGATAAATTATCTGATGTAGTTATAAAAACATCTTTATGAACAGTTGAAGTTAATTCAAATTGTAAATTACTTAAATGAATTTTAAAATCTTTAGCTGCCATAAATTGACTTAAATCAGGACTTGCTTTTTCTTTAAACATATCTTTTAAATTTTCTCACACACCATCCTTATTTTTTAGCATTATTCTTGCCTCACCATGTAATAATTTTGTTTTAATTTTTCCGGATAGATTTGAACTAACTGTAGACAAAATATTATTACCTAACTGGTCAATAACATTTTCATTAGTAACTTTTTGAAGTATATCAACCAAACCATTATATTTATCTAATCCTAATAAATTTTCAGTTATTATATTTTTTAAATTAATATTTTTATTTAAGTTACTAAAGTTATTTAATATACTTGTGAATAATAAAGTTGGGTTTAATTCTACTAAATCATTTCCTAGTTTATCTTTTTCTTTTTTTAAATTATTATATAGTTTTTTTGTATTATTATAATCACTAGCAGCAGTAAGATACTCTTTCGTAGACTTTAATTTTTCTACCACTCCATCGCTATTTTTTTGGGCATTGTTATGATCATCAACAGCAGTAAGATAATTTTCCCCAGATTTTAATTGTTCAACTACATCAAATAATTTTTTTCTTGTTTCATCATATAATTTCTTAGCAGCTAAATATTCCTCTGAATTTTCTTCAAAAATATTCATTTGTTGTTGTGCATCATCATATTTTTTCTTAATAGCAAGATATTCCTCTGATTCATAAACTAAATCATTTAATCTTTTTGCAGTATCATCAAGTACTTTCTTAGCATCTAAATATTCCTCTGATTCATAAACTAAATCATTTAATCTTTTTGCAGTATCATCAAGTACTTTCTTAGCATCTAAATATTCCTCTGATTTATAAATTAGTTCAGTTAGATAATTAAATCTGCTATTAGCTTTATTATATTTATTTTTAACCATAATATAATCATTATATTTTTTTCATGAATAAATACCTAAAATATTTTTATCATTACTATATTCTTTTGAAAATAATGTTATTGTAATAGATTTTTCTTTTTTATATCCAAGAAACAGATAATAAATTAAACTATCTAAATTAGTTTTAGTATTTTTATATAATAAGCTATCTTCACCTCAGGTATTTTTAATTCCAGTTTGGACATTTTGATCAACCTCTTTCAATAAATATTGAATTAATTCTAACATTATGTTATGAGTTTTAAATTCATTATTTACTAATCAATGTAATAAAGCAATTAAACTTGGGGCCATATTTGTTAATAACTCTCCAACTGTTCCATTAATATTAATTATTTTTTGTGCAGCTGCTGGGAGCATATCCTTTATTTTCATATTCAAAGTATTTTTTATTGATTCATCTTGACTACTAATAAACTCTAAGAACTCTGTTCAATTATTATCAAATTTATTATCAAATTTATCACTCCCAATTGAATTATAAACCTTATCAACATTAGTTTTTACCAATTCTTTTAAAGCTGGCAAAATATCTTTCACTAATTTGCTAAATGTCATAATGCCCATTTTTGGAATTGAAAATGGTAACGGTAAATCAACACTAGTAATATTAGAACTTGTTCCTTTTTTACTTAAAACACTATTAGCATTAACAATATCGGTAATTGATTCTGATACTCAATTAATTGTTCCATCATAAATAATTGTTTTTGAGTTTTTTGTATTTACTCAACACTCAAGATTGATTGTTCCATAATTAATTAATTTATTATCTAAAGCTCTATTTTTTAAAGCATGTAATTTTGGAAATGAATTAATTTCATTAACTTTAAAATTTAAAGTTTTATTAAACTTTACTTTAAAGGAATTTGTAATATCGTCTTTAGTAATTTCACTAATTTTTTTTGTAACTTTCCCAGTTTGTTTTACTACAATACCTCCTAATTGCCCTTGCATCGTTTTAAACTGTTCTAGACCTTCTTGCACAATTCCATTCTGCAAAGTAGTTCAAAATATTTTATTTTTATAAACTTCTTGATTATTAATTTTAATAACAATCGTTGCGCTACCAGGTTCAACCTTAACTTTTTCATTTTGATTTTTAATTTCTTTAAGATTAGATTCTTGATAGTCTTGGTCCAAAACGGCAATATTACTATTGCTCCCTAAATTTAAAGTTGCCTTTAAATCTTTTATTAAGCGATCTTTTTTATTACCTTCTTCTCGACTTAATTTAAAAGGTGTATTTTTGTTTGTATATTTTTCTAAAGCTTTTTTTATTTTTTGATTAACATCTTTTGTGGTATTTGTCACATGACCTTTCCCACTACATGCTACAACCGAACCTACCCCTGTTGTAGTAATTGTTAAAACACTCAAAATTGTTAATAATTTTTTCATGTTACTTCTCTCCTTTTTCTCATAAAATATCTCAAACAAATTGAAATTTACTTTTTCAATAATTGTTGCCTTTGAGATACAGTTATTATAAATAAAAAAATTAAAAGACAAATTATCTTTTAAAATTGTTTTAACTTTTTTAATTTTATTTGGTAAAGTTTGAAAAAAATATTTTTAAGTTTTTAACTAAATAAAGTCATTTGATAATCAAACGGCGACATTTTCATTTGTTTCAATCATAATTTCTTGGCCAGCAAAACCATCAAAAGTAATTCATCCTAAACCAGAAATAAATAATGAATATAAGTTTGAAGATTTAATTTTAAATCGTGTTGCTTTTCAATTTTGATAGTCTGCTAAATTTAAATTAGCCTGTTGAGCATGTTCAAAAAAATAATTATTTTTATTATTTAATTTTGTTCGATGCAATTCAATCTTATTATTTTTGTAAAAATGAAAATTACTTTTGGGACCAGTCAAATATGTAAAACTAGCTAAGCCTTGATAAAAAATTGTTTGTTCACTATTAAGTTGAAACGTAACAGGACGAATTAACTGATTAACAATTAATTCTTTTTGATTTTTTTTGGCTAAATAATGAATGATATTATGTTCATTCTTAACTCCAGGAGTATCATAAATTTTATTCTTAGTTCCCAAATTAACTTCAATTGTTGCTAAAGTTGTTGCGAAACTATTAGCAACAGTAATTTTTTGTTGTTGGTTTGTTAATTTTATTAAACTATTTAATAACGTACTTTTCCCAGTATTAGATGTCCCAACAAAGTAAACCGGACCTTGTTGATTACTGATTAAATGATATAGTTCATCAAGTTGATAATTTTTTATTGCACTAACTAATAAAATTTTTGTAATTTTATGATATAACGGACTATCAACAAAGATTGATTTAACATAGTTAATAACTTTTTTAGGGTTTGTTAATTTTATTACCAAATCAATTTTATTAATGATAATAATAACATTATTATTCGCAATTAATTTTTCTAATTCAAGATTACGTGAACCATATAAATCATAAATATCTAACAAGTAACAATATGTATTTTTTTTGTCATAAGTTGTTGTAATTTGCTTTAAAAAATCAATTTCCGCAACATCATAATCAATTAATTCATTATAATTTGTTAAACGAAAACAACGATAACAATAATTTTGTTCTAGGTTTTTAACATAACCAATTTGATCTGAATGCTCACTTTGCATTGTGATCCCACAGCCATGGCAAGTTTTATAAGATGTCATAATCAATTCCATATTCTCCTTCATCAAAAAATCCTTTATGTAAAATATTACGCTGTGCCAAACGCTTATAAACTAAACGATCTAACAACCGTACTAACCGATTTGATTCATCAACTCCAGCTACTGGCACAACTAAAATACTTTCAATATGCGCACGATTAGCAAAAAAAACGTCAGTAATTAATTGATCACCAACCATAATAATTTCATTTGGTTGAACATTAAACTTTTTACTAATAACACGAAAATACTTTAATAATGGTTTCTTGGCATTTCAATAATAATGTTCAATCCCAGCCTTATTAGCAAAGCTTTCAACTCGTTTTTTAGCATTATTTGATAATAAAACAAAATGCATTCCCAATTTTTCTACCCGTTGAATTAAGTTTAAATTATCAGTATTTGGAATTCGGCGGTAAAATGGGGTCAAAGTATTATCTAAATCACAAATAAAAACTTTAATCCCATGTTTTTTTAGTGACTCAAGGTTAATTTTATTAACGTTTTGGACATAAATAGATGGCTTAAAATAATTTAATAATAAATTACGATTTTTCTTTTTTCTAAAAATTTGCTTGGCCATGCTTTTATCACCTCTAAGTATTTATTATAACTCATTTTCTTTATAAAAACAAAAACAACCCGGGTGAGGTTGTTTTTATCGGGTATCCAAGAAGCATAAGACTAAACTTTAATACAAAGTATGGTCATATTAATTAGGGCTAAACTTGTTCAAATATTATTATAAATAAATGTACAAATCTTACACTTCTCTAGACATTTATTATTATATATTTCAATTAGTAAAATACAATAAATAATGATTAAAATTTTCAGTTTTTTGTCCGAATTGGAACAAATTTGGAACAATATTGGAAAATATTTGGAACATTAGTTAAAATAGCACTAGTTCCTTTAGCTTTTAAACTAAACCATCTTTAAAATTAATAAATAACTATTGATCAACAATTACAAAAATTAAATATTTTAACAAAAATTACTTAGACCTTGATTATTTTTGCTTGGCAATGTAAGATATTAACAACAAAAACAAGAAAAATAATGACTTTAAGAAAAAACCTTTAAAATAAGGGTTTTTAAAAGTCCCCTACCGGTATCATCAACTCCCCTACCGCCTATTTTTAATGTTTAGAAAGGAAAATTATGACAAATCGCATTAACACTCGCCCAGTTATGGTTGGCAATATTCAAATTGGTGGCCAAAATAAAGTTGTTATTCAATCAATGACTAACACAAAAACCCATGATATTGAGGCAACATTAGCTCAAATCAATGCCCTTTATCAAGAAGGATGTGATCTTGTCCGGGTTGCTGTCTTAGGAAAAGATGACGCTAATGCCTTAAAAGAACTAGTTGAGCGTGCCCCTTGCCCGCTTGTTGCCGACATTCACTTTAATTATGAGTTTGCTTTAATTGCCGCTGATGCTGGTATTAGCAAAATTCGGATTAATCCAGGAAATATTGGTAATATTGAAAATACCAAAAAAGTTGTTTTAAAATGCCAAGAGAAAAAAATCCCAATTCGAATTGGGGTTAACTCAGGTAGTTTACCCCTTGATTTAGTTAATAAATATGGTTGAACAGCAAAAGCGATGATTGAAAGTGCTCGCCGTCATATTGAAATCTTAGAAAATTTAGATTTTTATGATATTGTTTTATCTTTAAAAGCAACTGAACCACTAATGGCAATTGAAGCTTATACCCTAGCCAGTCAAGAATGAACCTATCCGATTCATTTAGGAATTACCGAAGCTGGTAGTTTACACACTGGAACAATTAAATCTTGCGCTGGGCTTTCCCCACTACTGCTGCAAGGGATTGGTGATACAATTCGAATTAGCTTATCAACTGATCCAATTGCTGAAGTTGAGGTATGTAAAAGATTATTAAATGCCTTAGATTTATACCAAAATGTTGTTGACGTTATTGCTTGTCCAACTTGTGGTCGTTTAGAATATGAATTATTTACTGTTGTTAAAGAAATTGAAGAATATACAAAAAATATGAAATTTCCATTAAAAATAGCTATTTTAGGATGTGTTGTTAATGGGCCTGGTGAAGCTAAACAAGCAGATGTTGGGATTGCCGGGGGTAAAAATGGTGGCATTATTTTTAAAAAAGGAAAAATATTTAAAACTTGTCAACAAGATGAACTAGTTCCCGAGCTAAAAAAACTAATTGATGAAGAATATCAACAATGATCAAAAAATAATACCCGTTAATTTAACTATCCCTTTAAATATGTTATAATCATAAAGTAATTATATGTTAGAAAATATTGAGGTGGCTAAAAATGGCAGTATGTTGTCCAACAAAAAATCATGATTGTTCATCATGTCGAACATGTAGTAAACCAAAAGTTGGTTGTCGTTCATGTTTAATCTGTATTTCATGTACAGACTGTGTTAATAAAAAATGTGAATGTTGTAAAGCAACAAGATAAAAAAACTGATTATATAATCAGTTTTTTTAATTAGAAATTAAATGGGTATATGGAAATTCACTCATTAAGAAATCAAATCAACCAGGATTAGGGTCAATGTAAGGATATAATCTCTCAAATCCTTCTAAAGCAGCATCAAAATCTTCCGTATTTAAATAGCCTTTAGCAACTAAATACATAAAAACAATGGCGGCACTACGATTGATTCCTCAAATACAATGAACATAAATCTCTCTATCCCGAATATTATTATCAATAATTTTTAAAACCTGAATAATGCTATTAATATCAATTGCTTGAAATGTTGGGTAATCCTTAAAATTGAAATAAACGTGCTTTTTATCACTTCAAAAATGATCATTATTATCAACTTTAACCGGTATTTTTATTTGTTGTTCCTTATAAATTTCCTCTGCACATGAAATGACAATTTCAGCATTTTCAGGAACACTATGGCGATCTCCTAAATAAAGGTGATCTAAAATTTTCTTTGCTGACATTGTTCCTCCTTATTTTACTTTTACTTTATTTAAATTATGAAATGGATCAGTAAAACTTTTCGCTTTAATCATTGCAATTTCCGCTTGATATGGTGGGATCGCAGTTGCTTTGTCCCCAACATAAGGTGTTTCTAAAATTTTAATTTTACCATCTAATAAAGGATGATAAATAATGTTAATTAAAGTTTCAAATCCTAAAAAACCATAGCCAATATTTTCATGACGATCTTTATGATTATTAATTGGGTTTTTACTATCATTAATATGTAAGCATAATAAATTGTCTAAACCAATTTTGTTATTAAATTCAGCTAAAATTTTATCTAAATCATTTTCAAAATCATATCCAGCATCATGCATATGACAAGTATCTCAACAGACCCCTAATTTTTCCGAAAAATTAACATTATCAATAATATATTTTAATTCATCAAAATTAATTCCTAATTCGCTGCCTTTACCTGCCATTGTTTCCAAAGCAATTTTAACTGTTTGCTCTTTTGTTAAAACTAAATTTAAGCCTTTGACAATTTGGTCTAAACCGACTTGGCGTTCAGCACCAACTGCACTACCAGGATGTAAGACAATTATCTTAACCCCAATTTCCTCAGCACGTTTAATTTCTTTTTTCAAAAACTCAACCGCAATTTCAAAAGTACTAAGATTTATGCTATTTCCTAAATTAATAATGTATGGTGCATGGATAATTACATTATCAAGACTTAAATTATTACTTTTTAATTCGGCATGAAATTCTTCAATAAAAAAATTACTAGTATCAACTCTAATTGTATTTTGTGGAGGGCCAGTATAAATCATCATGGCATTTGCATCATTAGCAATTGTATCCTTTAAAGCTCCTAGTAAATAATTACCAGGTTTATTCATACTAACATGACTACCAATTATTAAATCTTTCATTATCTTTTTCCCTTCTGGTGCTTTATTTCTTTGCTCTTTTATAATATCATATATATAATTAATTAATAGTAAAAATTGTTTTAAGAAAGGAAAAAATAATGATTAATGCTGAACAAAAAAAAGATTTAAAATTAATGGTTGATAATATTTATAGTGATATTAATTTTAATAAGATAGAACATATCATCCGGTGAAAATGATTCAATTTGCTAACATACCTTGGATTAATACTTCTATTAACGGGAGCAATTATTTGGACAATTTTTGCTTTTAACCCTAATTTCAGTAATCTTAATCAAAAATTATTTTTAATTTTAACAATTATTTTTCTAATTTTACTATTTTTAACTATGGTTTTAATTTTTTGGGTTCATAAAAAACAGCAGCAAATTATTAAAAAAATTAAAGAAAAATTTAATTATCAAAAATTATTACCGTTGTATCAAACTATTCTTAATAGTAATAATAAAATAATAAAAATCAAGACAATCGACTATCAATGAACAATTAACCCCAATAATAATTATTACCATCTTAACGAAACCTTTAATGATCTAATTATTGATGGAAATTATGACACCTTTGCGTTTAATTTAGGAACTGTTAGTCTTACCACATCAGCAGTGTTAGATAACTTACAACCAAATTTACAACTCCAACCCCAAAATTTAAATTATTATCGCTGCCTTTTCTTAACAATTGATCTGGGCCAAAAAGCAAGTCATGATTTTGAAATAACGCATAAAAATCATTATCAAAAAAATGATTTAACCTTTGCCAATTTTTTTAACTATGATCAAGATAATAAAATCTTGACCCCTGCTTTCCAAGAAGCTATTTTAGTTTTGATGCAAACTACAAAATTAATTCCCAACATCAAATTGGTTAATAACGTTTTATCACTGCATTTAGCAACTATTAATAGTAATAATGGCAAAGATAATTATGATAGTTTATTTAATTTCCCTATTAGTTTAAACCCAGTAACAACATATCATAATATCTTAAATACCCTTGCACATGATTATCAAATTCTAATTAAGAGTTTAGCATGACTTGAAATCGCAAAAAAAGTTAGTTATAAATTAAAATAATTTATAACTAACTTTTTTAATAATTAGAAACAGAATAGTCCGCGATTACCCGATCTAATTTATGCGATAAAATTTTAGCATCGGGGTCAGCAACAACTATTGCCGCTTTAACTCATTTATAATCTAATAACGAAGTTGAAACAATAATAATTTCATTATTAACTGTTTTACCATCATAATGGTCTTTTGAAGCAATACGAACAATATCATTAGGATATTTCCCAAATTGTAACCCGGTTACAACATCATCACCACGAGAAGTAATAACCATTAAACTACGGTATTTAAATTTTGGGAAAATAATATCAGTAACGACTGATTGCGTTATCACAAATAAGTATGATCCAAATAATGCTGGACCAAAGAAGTATTTAACTTTATAAATCGCAAAAGCAGAATTTGTTAAGCCATTAACTGGGTCAATATTATTTGCTCCAACAATTTTACCTATTTCATCAATTTGTTCTTTTCAGTCATTTCCAAAGTAAACTCGTGTAATTTCGGTTGAAGACATTAAAATAGTATGAATTGCTAAAACTATTAAAATAATAAAGTAATTAACAACACGATTATAATTAGCAATTGATTTTTTATGTTTTGTTGAATAATAAGCTAACACAAAATCAATCCCAGCCGTTGATGAACCACCCTTATAAACAATTCCAAAAGCAATTCCATTTAGAATTCCGGCAACAGCAGCAAAAACAAATAACCAAATTTGATACATTCCCTGGGAATTATGGAAGGTATTTATATCATTATAGTTAACAATTAAATTAAATTCAGTTGGATTAATTGCTGGAATAAAAGCAAAAGCAAAGTGGAATCCGTTTTGGAATAAGACATAAATAATTGTTCGAATTGAAAAACGTCATCCTACTTTTAAAACCCCAAAAATAAATAATGGAATATTCATTGTTAAGAAGAAGACTCAATACATTGTTGTTTGTAATGATAATTCTGATTGGTTAGGTCAAATTGCAATCGAAATTGCCCGCGCAATCGCTCCAATCCCGGTTGGGGTAATACCATTACTTGTTGTTGGGGCAATAAAATAGTCATAACTAATCATTGACAAAAAAGCTGCTGACAAAATAAATGCATAATCTCGAAATAGTCGTGATTTAAAATATTGCTTAATTCCAACATTAAAATCATTTAAACTAATGCGGTCACGATTCCGTGTTTTTCGTTTCTCCACTATTAAATCTTTTGCCCGTGCCGCTCTAATTTTAAGTTCTTCATTGTTGGCAAAGTCATCTTTATTTTTTTCGTTTTTTCCCATCACTATCTCCATTTTATAGTTTAATTTACCAATTTTTTGCAAATATAATATTTAATATAGTATAACACTAAAATAAAATAAAAAAACAACAAATTGTTGTTTTTTTATTTTGTAATTAATTATTCACTTTTTAAACGAATTGTAACTTTGAATGATCCAACTTTGACTGGGTCGTAATCGTTTCTTGTAATATCAACAACTGTGTAATCTCTTTGGAATTTTTGATTCATTTGTCCAAATTTAACTCCACGGTTTGCTCCTCTTCCTGATGGAATAAATACAGGAATTTTACGATAGTCTAATGCTGGTACGCTCATATAAATAACAATTTGTTGGTATGGTGAATCCACATCTTTCAATGCTTCATTTAAATATTTTACAAATTCATTTGCTACTAATTGTGAACCAAATGCTTTATCTTCAACAAACTCATGTGATTGATTATGAGTAATGTAGAATGAAATTCTTGCGTCACAAGCTACTAATAAATATTTTTCTGGAACTGTTGCGCCATTATATGTATATGATGATTTATCTTGACATTTTTCAGCAATTGCAGCAGCAATTTCGTTTGCAACTGTTTCAACTTTGTATAACTTTTCAGTATTTAAGTCATATTTTGCTGATTTATTTCATAATAATTCATCATCGTTAACACGAACTTGTTCTAAGAATAATAATTTACGTAATCATTTTTTAGGAGCATTTTTTCATTCATCTTCTCCTAAAATTACTTTACTTGGACCTTCTTCATCTTTAACTTTTGATTTCATTACTTGAATAACATCTAAAGCTACTGGTGATTTTTCTTGTTTATCAACTAACATTAATGATGGACCAAATCCAGATAAAATTTTATGTGTATTTGATTTGAATAATTTAATTCATTCATCATGTTTAATTTCAAACAATTCGTTAATTGTATCTAAATCATCGTTTGATGATTGTGATAAATCAATAACATATTTTGAACTTAATAAGTTGAATAATCTTCTTAATAAGTATTTTAATGTATTAACTGTTTCATACATTTTAAATTTATGAATTGGATCATTATCTCATGGTGATAATGCGTTATTGTAAATAATTTTTAATGCTAAATAATTAACACTTGATTTTTTAGCAACTTGAGCAAGTGCTCCAGCTTCAGTATCAATTACGTCAATTGTATGACCGTATTTATCAACCATTTCTTTGAATTGTTTTGAATTATAAATTAACATATCAGCAGTTCCTGTAACTCCTTCAGTTAATCCTAATTTAAAGTCTTTAACAACTTTAGCAAACTCTCCATCAAATTGGAATGATTCTGGTTCATTAACAATTTGTCCATATTTAATATCTTTGAACACTGTTAAATCAGCATCACGATAAATGAATTTTGTTGATATTGTTGTATCAGCAGTATCATGTTTATCATTTGTTGACAATGCTAAGTCAACGTTTAATATTGTTTGCAATCCTGGATATTTTTCTAATAAATAAGTTACTGCCATTGCAGCATTAGATTTACCATATCCGATAGTTGCTATAATGAAAGTTTTCCCATGGTATTTAACATGTTGGATAACACAGTTTTTTCATCAGTATTTTTTTACTGTTTTAATATTGTGTTTATCTTTCATTGTGAAGTAAGCAGTTGAAATAACTCCTATCATTCTTTACACCTCTATTTTCCTTTAATATATCTAATATCATATATTATGTCCGTGTAAATTCTATTTATCATTTTTGTAAATAGAAAATACAACTAAAATAATTATATCTTATTTATACTTTTTTTCAATCAAAAATTATTAAATTATATAATATTGTTCTATTTTTATTTAAAATAAAAATAATTTTTGTTTTAAAATTAAAAATAAAATATAATTTTATTTTTAAAATAATTTAAAAAAGAAAAAAAATACTGTTTTTAATTATTAAAAAGTCCTTTTTTCTAGTCTTTTTTAAAGGTGTAAGTAAAACTTAGAAAAAAATTTATATTATTTTAAATAATATAAATTTTTTTTGTTTTATAAAATACAACAACAATTTATTTTATACAAATAAAATATTTAAATGACTATCATTTAAGTGATTATTTTTATCTGACCATGTTAAATTTGCGCCATTTGGTGTTTTATAACTTCCTTCAATACTATTCATCTGTTTAATTCCTACATATGCCGAAACACCAGAAGACACCAAATTTGTTAAACTACTAGTACAAGCAGTAATAATTGCCGCAATTCCAGCCAAAACGGCCCCCGATAACATCCCAGCTTTTAGTGTTTTCATTTCAGTAATTGATAATTTCACCATCTTAATTCCTCCTATTATTATATTTAAAAATAAAGGTAATATTTCCTTTTAAAAAAAGAGTTAATTTTACATTAACTCTTTTTTGATCAAAATTAAGACATATTATTTTATGCAACTGAAACAATAGTTACTTTATAAGGTGTTTGAATCCCTTTAATTTCAACAGTTTCGCCAACTTTTTTACCAATAATTGCTTTAGCAATTGGTGATTCATTTGAAATTGTATTTTCAAATGGATTTGCTTCAACCGCTCCAACAATTTTAATTTCAAAATCTTTTTTTAATAATAAATTTGTAAAAGTAACTTTACTTCCTAATTTAATAACTCCAGCTTTTGATTTAACTTCTTTAATTTCTTTTGCCTTTGTTAATAAACCTTCGATTTGCTTAATTCGCCCTTCAACTTCGGCTTGACGATTACGTGCGGCATCATAGTCAGCATTTTCTGACAAGTCCCCTTGCGCACGAGCTTCCTTTAATTCTTCAATTACTTGTGGACGAACGATATTAATTAAATTATCTAATTCTGCTTGTAAATCTTTGATTCCCTCTTTTGTTAATAAAATTTCTTCATTTGGCATCATAAAATCACTCCTCTAATTACTTTATTGCTTATTTAACACTTGAATATTATAACATTATTCTTTCAAAAAATACTATCTTTCGCACTAATAAACCCTATCTTTTTAACAAACTTTTAACTTTTGTGGCAATCATATCAATGGCTATTTCATTGCCTTCATAATATGGAACTATAATATCAGCATATTTAATACTTGGTTCAACAAAATATTCATACATGGGTTTAACCGTTGATAAATATTGATGAATAATATCTTGGACTGTTCGTCCTCGTTCTTCAATATCACGTGTTAAACGGCGAATAAAACGAATATCATCTTCTGTTTTAATAAAGATTTTTATATTAGATAATTTGCGAATTTCATCAATTGCCAAAGCAAGAATCCCATCTAAAATAATGACATCCCCCGCTTTAACAAGTTCTGTTTCTTTTAAGCGATTATTCTGGGTAAAATCATAAATTGGTCGTAAAACATCCTTTCCTTGTTTTAAAGCTGTTAAATGAGAAATTAACAAATCCAAATCTAAGGCATTAGGATGATCAAAATTAATTTTTTTGCGCTCGGCTAAACTTAAATTATCTAGTGATTTATAATAACTATCCATTGTTAAATAAACAATTCTTTGATTTTTTAAAATATGGGCAATTTTCTTCGCAACTGTTGTTTTACCACTTGCTGTTCCTCCAGCAATTGCTAAAATTTGGACTTCTTTCTGATCTAACATCTTTTCCCCCTTGATATCTTCCATAAATTATTTTAGCATATCATCGGAAATAATAAAATATTACAATAAAAAAATCCTATATTATTATAGGATTTTTTTATATAGTTAAAGTTTATTAAACTAATATTTAAAATGATTTTGATTTTGCTGTAGCTGTTACTTTTGCTGTGAAAGTAAACTCTCCTTTAACTAATTTTGAAGTATTTGTAGCTTTTACTGTAAAATTAATTGTTTTTGGGCTTGAATAATCACCTTTAGCGGCATCATTTGTAATTGTGTAGTCAGTTGTAATTACTGCCCCTAATACTAATTTAGAAATTTCTGTACTAACTGCATCTAACATTGTTTTATCTTGATTAATTACAGCTAATTCATTGTCTTGAACATCTGTTACGTTGCCTACTGTAATTGCAATTGCTTGATCGGCAACTTTTACATCTTTAATCTCTTGTTTAACAAAAGAACCTGCTTTTGGTAAAGTTACTTTAATGTATCCTGTTTCACCAACAATCAGTTTGCTTTCTTTAACTGCTGTAATTTTTACATAAACATCAGCTGTTGCTTCTGTTAAATTAACTGTTTTATATTCAGTTCCTTTATCATCACTAAAAACATCATATGTATAATCAGTTGTTTCAACTGCTTTAGCAGCGATTTTTTGAACTGCTTGTTCAACATTTTTCTTAATAGATTTAACTACTTCTGCTTTTTCTACAGCAGCCTCGTCTTTAGCTGGAACTAAAGCTGGGTTTGTAATACTTTTAATACTTGAAATGTCATTGCTTGTAGCGCTTGAACCATTGTTACATGCTACTACTGCTGATGAGCCTGTTGCTGTTAAACCGACCGCACCTAAAATTGCTAATAAACGCTTCATAATAATTGTTCCTTCCTTACTAATGTTAAATACTTTTATTTAACATTACCCCTATAGTATACCAAAAATAGAAAAAAATCAAGAATTCAATTGCAAACTTAAGAAAAAAATTATTTTAATTTGGAAATTTTGAACAATTTTTTACGGATTTTAATGACAATTATGCAAAATAAAAACAGATTATTTAAAATCTGTTTTGTTAGTCTGAAATATCGCTTGTTTCTTGCTCTTTTTTTTCTAAATTTTCATAGATCGCATTAAGATTATCCAGTAAAGCCCTCGCCGTTTGATAATTCTCATTTGGTGGGTCTTGTGCGTTTGATAACGCTTTATTCCGTTCTAAATATTCGATAACTTCATTACGTAGATCTTTTGCGACATATTTTAAATCATCGCAAATCACAAACTCATTATCTAATTTTGCTTGTAAAGCTGGATTTGTTTGCATTCTTTGTAAATATTTTCGACGATAATATGTAAAGTATCAAATAGTTGCAAAAGAAACTGAACTAATAATAAAGGCTAATTCAATCAAGGCTCCCGTTAATTTACTTTGAAAGTCCTTTGTCGAGCTAGTAATAACACCATTAACTAAACTGTAATAATGTCATCCAAAGACGAATCCTAAGATTAATAAAACAATTGGAAAAGCGATTCATTCTCATACTTTCATTTTAATTTTTTTCTGAAATCCTAATTTTAAATTTACCGCAATTACCATTGCATAAATAAAAATTACAATTGCCGAAGCAGCTTCTGTTAACGAAGAAATATCAAATGGTTGTTCATATTGAAGAATTTGGCCAATACTTGGAAACATTCCATAATCTAATGTTAATGAAATTCCCTTAATTAAATCCGGAATTGCTAATCACAAAAGAATCATTAAAATTGTAATGCATAAATTTAAAATTGATGCCCGAACTGGTAAACCATCTTTATTCAGTTTGCGGAAACGATCAGGTAAATAACCTTCAGTTGCCATCGGTTGGATTGATGTTCCACCATATAAAGCATTTTGCATTGCCACGTTAACTTTAAGAGCAAAGGAGGAAATAATCATTATAATCGGTCCCCCATATAAAATTACTTTACTATTAAAACTATTTCATGTCCCCATATTCATATTTTGAACAAAACTATTAAAAGCAGCAAAGAAAATAATTGAAATAACAATATAAAAAATTGTACTAATAAACATAATTAGGGTAATTCCACGCCCAATATTTTTTTCAGGATTAATAATGTTTTTCCCTGCCGTTGAAAAAGTTTCAAAACCAGCAAAAAAGAAGAAACATGAATTAAAGGCTTTTATAAAACCAGGTAAGGAAAAGTGACTATTTTGACCCCAATAAGATAAATTCTCTGGACCTTTTTGAAAAGCTAATGCTAAACCGGCAATAATTAAAAAACCAGCTGTAACTCACTTAACTATTCCTGTTCCGTTTGCTAATTTTCGGTATAATTTCATTCCTCCAAAAATAATTGCTGATGCTGACATATAAATTAGAATACCAATTAAATCTAATCATAGATCACCAAAGGCTCCTCAATTGGCAGCATATCAAGGTAAAATATATTCGTTATCACTAATTTTTTGGGCCACAAAATCAACCCCAAAGGCTCCACGAATTAACATCATAACTTGGATTGTAATTAAAAATGGTAATGAGACATATTGCATAAAAGCAACAAAGATTCCTCAAAATTTTCCAAATGATGTCCGAACATAAATGTAAGCTGCCCCATTATTATTAGATTGATGAATTTTGGCCATTTTGGCAAAAGCTCAAGCACATATCCCAGCAATTAACCCTTCGACGGCAAAGACTCATACAACATGCATTCCAATTGGATCAGACTTTGATGTCACATTTGATAAAATCGCAAAATTACCGATAAATCCAATTGAAACCGTATAGTTAAAACCTAGCGAGACAAAATCAGCTAAACTAAATTTTTTGGTTTGCTTTTTTTCTCGCATAAATTAATATCGCTTCCTCTCTATTTAAACCCAATAATAAATTAAAATACCATATCCCTTTACCAACTTATTTTTTAATAAAAAAATACCATAAAATAATATGTTTTTTATTATATCCCCAAAGTTATTAAAAATCAATTAATTTAATAAAATTAATAAAATTAATCTTGTTATCCTAATAAAAATAAAAGCAGTTTTTATAGGATTATTAACCTAAAAACTGCTTTTATTTTTATTAAATAACTAATTTCTAATTAAAAGATTATTTTAATTAGTGATGAAAAGTAATACTAATATTTTTTGGTTTTAATTTTAAAGCATAATTAATCTCGTTAATAACTACTTCATTAATTTCTTGTGTTAAGACTGTCAGATTTTCTTTGCCAATTACACGTCCGCTAATAAAGATGTGTAGTAAAAAATTATCTTCAAATAAACGACATTTAATTTCATCAATAAAAAAACGGTTTGCAATATCACGTAAAGCATATGAAACTAATTTTTTTACAGCTAATAAATTAACTAATAATTCGCCACGATAATTTTTTTCAATCAATAAATTATTACTTTCCATAGTATTTGTCTCCTTACTTATGCTCGTCCTGAGTATTTTCCATCAGCAGTTGATACAGTAATTATTTCATTTTCTTTAATAAACAAAGGGACTAAGAGTTCTCAACCTGTTTCTAAAACAGCTTTTTTCATTGCTCCTGATGTTGTATCCCCTTTAATTGCCGCTTCGGCTTCAACAATTGTTAAATCAATTTTATCTGGTAAAACAATCCCAATTACTTCCCCTTCAAACTTACTAACTGAAACCATTACCCCTTCTTTTAAGAAGTTTTTTTCTCAAGCTAATCGTTCTGAAGGAATTTCTAATTGTTCATATGTCACAGTATCCATAAAAATGGCATTTGATCCATCATCATATAAGAATTGCATTTCAACTTTATCAATCATCGCTTTACTTACTTTATCGCCACCAGTAAAAGTAATCATTGTTGTTGAACCTGTTCGTAAATTTTTTACTTTTGTTTTAACATGGGCTTGACCACGACCAGATTTTGAATGTTGGGCTTCCAGAACAACATAAATATTACCTTCATATTCAAAAGTTATTCCGGGGCGAAAATCATTTACACTAATCATACTATTCCTCTTTCTAAAATTAATATCACTTTAATTATAAACTAAACTAATTATATCTCAATAGTTATCTGGCTATTCTAAATTATTATCAAAAATCTTTTCATATTCTTTATTAATTTTTTTATGGGTAATTTCTAGATCCTCAATTGAACCATTTAAATCATTATAATTTTTCAGAAAACCTTTTCAACGCGCTTCTCAGCGATCAAATTCCCCTTTAATATTAATTAAATTTTTACGAATCACTTCAATACTTTTATTAAAAGCAATTTCACGGGAGTGTTTTTCAATAATAAATAAAATCGCTGATAAAGTTGTTGGCGATGTAATTCAGATTTTTTGTTTAAAAGCATAAGAAATTAATTCATCAGGAAATTGGGCATAAACAAAGGAAAAAACATTTTCAGAAGGAATAAACATAATTGCACTGGAAATATTATTTTCCGGATTAATATATTTTGCAACTTCATTAACACGGGCCTTTAAATCGTTTTTAAAAGCAATTAAATAACGATCTTGATTTGTTTTTTCCGTTTCTTCTAAATACTTATTATAATTCGTGAAGGAAAATTTCGCATCAATTGCAATATCTTCTTTTTCCCCTTGTGTTTTTAAAACTGCATCAACAACCCCACCATTTGGTAATTTATACTGACGCTGTCAAATATTTTGATTTTCCCCATACATATCAGCTAAAATTTTTTCTAACGAATATTCCCCAAGGTTTCCCCGTTTTTTACTGTTATTTAAAAAAATGTCATTCAAACTACGGACCTTTTTTTCAACTTCTTCTAAAGTATCAGTTGATTTTGTAAGGACTGTTAAATTATTTAAAACATCATTTAATGATTTAGCAACTGATAGACCTTGACTATTTAGGACATTTTTTAAATCACTATCTTGCTTATCGGCAGTTGATTTAAAATTACCAAGTTCTTGGGCTAATAAGGCCAAATTTTCTTTAAATTTTTGGTCATTATTAATTGTTTGGCCAATTAAAGTTGTTAATTCTTGTTTTTGATATTGTAATTGTTCTTGTAAATTACGAACTTGTTGTTCTAACAATTCTTTTGATGCTTGGATATCTTTTTGCAAAACCAATGAATCATTATTATTTAAATTTTTTTGTTTTGATTTTATTAAATATAACACTAAGAATAATAATAAGACAAATAAAATTATTCCTAATAAAATATAGGCGACAACTGTCATATCTTTTTTTCCTTTCTAGGATGTAATTACTGATTAACCTCTTTGATTAAAACATTTTTTTTAATAAACTGCAAGAACAATTAAAGGTTAGATGGAATAAATTATATGGTTGCTGAGGCGTATTTTTAAATCTTTATAATCAAAAATGTCTTCTTTGTTATTTGTAACTTTTTCTTCCAAGTTTTTAAAATTTTTAATTTGATTAAAAATATTTAGGGGGCGTTTATTTTTTAAACAAACAAAAATCAATACTATTTTGATACAGTCGAAAATAGATTCAAACCCCTTATTATTATCTTAACGGTGAAAACCTTACTATGTAATGGAAAACTGTGACAAAATATACTATGAAACTATAATCAATTTTCTTCTTTAAATCAAAATAAAAGAGCTATTAAAAATAGCTCTTTTAAAATTGGAAGATATTTTAATAACCTAACTATTTTAAAACAAATGTTTGTATTTCTTCGTTTTGATTTTTAGTAAACACAAGGGTCCCAGCATTAAGAGATAAAACTTGGACTAATTCCCCTACTAAATTAGTTTTTATTTGATTAACTACAATACCCTCATCATTAACAACATATGCATTATTAGCATCTTTGTAAAAAATAATTTCATTATTTTTTACATATTGCTTTAAATAAAATATTGTTTGATATTCTAAATTAATATTTGATAATCCTAAATCAATTAGTGTTCCATCTTTTTTAACAATATAATTTGAATTTGATGTTGTTATAATAAATGAATTAAATCCTAATTGACCAGTTGTTATCTTTCAAATATTGCCTTTAATTTTGCCTGAAACAGGTGAAATTAGCCCATTATTTGTAATAATATGACCAGCATTATTTTCCCCATTAGGCGAAACAACAAGCATCATACTTGAATCTTTGCTTATCATAATTAGTGGATAAGTTCCTGATAATTGGAATACTTTTTCAACAGAATTATTATCACCAATTTGATAAAGATACTTAGTTGAAGCAACAAAAAGATGATTTTTAGCAGGAAAGTTTACTATTTTTAAATCATTTTCTGGTATTAAACTGGTAATTTCAACTACATCACCATTAACATCAACAATATATCTGTGGTTGGTTGTTAGTAAAAGTATTTTAGTTTGTTGTTGGCTATAACCAATTGCAATATTTCCCAAATAATAATCATTAGCAATTTTACTACTAATATCTTTCACATGACCATTACCATCAATAATGTAATAATTTGAGCTATTTCGATCAGGACTAAAAATATAATGATGATTATTAAAATCCATTTTTAAAATTGAAATTGATTTTAATGGGCTTGATTTCATTAAATGAGAAAGATCAATAATATCTCCTGTTTTACTTAAAATGTAAAGGTGATGATTGTTACCGTCAAAATCACTTGTAATAAAAATTAATTTTTCCTCTGATTGATTAGCAATCACGTTGCCTAAAGTTCCAAAGCCATTTGGGTAGTTATATTCGATGCGGCCAGTAATCAAGCCACTGACATTTTTAACATTGCCATCAATATCAAAAATAAAATAATTTATGCTATTATCAGAATTTAAAGTTTCAATTAATATTGTATTTAATTTTGTCCCCATTAAAAGAAAAGTTTGATATTTCCCTGTCAAATCGTTAATTAGTTTAATTTCATTCTTTGGCCCAATTAAATAAAATAACCCACTATCAGTTTGCAGTAATGATTTATTTGTTTGCCATCCAACATTTATTAAACTAGTAGCTAGGCCTTGAATTGAAGGAGATATATCAATTAATCCTTCATCAGCATCAAATAAATATGTGTTATTTGTTGTTGTCTGAAAAAATGCTAAATTTTTATTTGTTCCAACTGGACTAATCAAAGTAATTGTCCCTTGATAACCGTCAATTATTTTAGCATCATTATCTTTAAGCAATATTAATTGATTTGATTTTTGGTTAAAAACTAAACTTAAGTTTTCGGTTTCTAATAAAGGTTTCAAATCATTAAGTGAATCAATTTTAATATTTTTTTGCTCAAAATTTAAATTAAGTTCATCTGATTGAACTGTTTTAATATTATTTTCAGCATTAAATTTATTAAATATTTTATCGTTTGAAAATCCAGCGATGCCTATAGCAGCAGCGCCTAATAACATAAGTAAATTTTTCATATTTTTCCTCTTATTCTATTCCCACCAGTTACCCTACCCTATTAATTAGTAATGATAATTTAGTATTTAATAGATAATAATTGATAATTTTATTACTTTGTTACTTAAAAATATATATGATAATATTAAATATAATATTAGTTCTTAACAATAATGTCAATAAAAAATAATTATAAAATTTCCATAAATATAATAACAATAATAAAACGGAGTTATTGCCCTCATTTTATTTCCGGACTCCTAAATCTTCAATAGTTAATTTAACCAGAAAAAAACTAAAGCCATCTTTTCGGGGCTTTAGTTTGATAATATTTTTTTACAATTCAATTGTTAAAGTTCCTTTATAACGATCTGATGTATCAACAGCTTTAATTGTAACTGCTGTTGGGGTTTTGCTAATAATAACATGACGATTATTAAAAAAAATTGTTTTATTTTTTAATTCAAAATAAGCTTGTAACTCATTTTCTGGTAATTCTTTCAAGTCATTAATATCATAAATTAGTTTCAAATCAGCTAAATTAGCTACTTCTTCTTGGTACAAAGTTGTCAGAATTCTTGGTGTTTTATCCAAAAAATGCTTTGCGTCAGAAGCAGCACTAATTTCTAATTCCACTGGCTCTGTTTTGACAATTCTTTCTGTTAACGATAAATCTTTTCAGGGTGTTACAACACCATTATTATAATAAGTAAAAACTAACTCATTATCATTTACAGTTCCCCGGAAATCATCTGTTTCTAAAGCACGATAAATTACATCTTGAAACATAATTTCCGTTACTGTTTGTTGCGAAGTAATAATCGGTACTAATGCTAATTCCGTTTTAATAACCGAAAGGGTTATTTTTGTTTGATCATGGGGTTCGGATTTTTGACAGCTAACAACAAGACTACTAGTTGAAAAAATACTAATTGTATTGAAAGTTAATAACAGTTTTCTCATCATTAATAGTCCTCCCTAAAAGCCCCATAGTCTTTTTGAATAATTTCTAATTGTTCTTGGTAACGCATTTCGGCAAATTTTCGTTCATTTGCATTTAGTAAAAAGCGATTCATTTGTAACCCTCAGTGTTTATATTTTGAACTTCCATAACCAACAGTAATTGCGGTACGGGGCATTGAATATGAGATTTTTACTTGGTATGACCCATTTGGTACATACAATGGTAAAAAGAGATAATCTTGGTAAATTGAATTGAATTCTGCTTTGGCAAATGATTGATAACGCGCATCTAATTCATTTTTGGCGATGCGAGTAATTTCGTCACTTTTAGCAACTAAATTATTATAATCTTTAAATGAATTATAAAAATCTTCGCTAGCAGTTGTTTCTAAATTTTTTCAATATTGGTTTGTTAACTGATCTTTTGCCTCTTGATATTCAGGGGCATAATGATTAGTCATTTTAAGCCCATCAAAAATGCGGGCTGTTCCAGAAGTGGCTTGTAAATCCCCTTCAATAATCATTGTTTGTAAATAAGTACTTGGATCAGCAAAATCTGGTGATCATCCCAAAATTGCTAAGTCCCAGTCCCCTTTGCGTTGACGAGTATTGTAATCATTATCATCAACACTAACATCCGCTTGGATCTTAATATGAGGACTATGAGCATTAAAAGTATCAATCATATTTTCAATAAATTTATTAATTGTTAAACTAGTTACTCCGTTCATTAATAATTTTAAAGTTACGGTATTTGGTAGATTATTAGCGGTTAATCAATTACCAATTTCGGCATTTAATTGATCAAGATCAGGTACTAACAAGGGATTTTGAAATAAGGCATCACTACCATCACGCATTTCTAAACGGGCACTATCAACATCCCCGCCTAACAAGCGATTTGCATATTCTTCTTCGACATATTGAGCATAGTCTTTCCCATCGTTATTAATAAAATTACGAGCTGTATAAACATTTCGTAAAAACGATGATGTTTCTGTTGTATCATATGATTCAGAATAAAATTTAACAAATTTACTACGATTTAATTGCGTTGATAAATATTCCCGAATTGCTTTTGATTGTAAAGCTTTTGAAGCCGCAATCGCCTCTTGTCTCAAAGCGGCATTTGGGCTAACAACATTAGCATTACTATAATTATATTGCATAATATAAGTCGTTGGATCAGGGTTTAAAATACTTGACGCTCCTGAAAAAATTGGACTAGCTGGGTCATGGCCAACATATTTATTTCAACCACTAATATCAGTTGAGGCAACAACAAATTCTGTTACATCCCCTGATTCAAAGAGAATTCTTTCGCGTGAATCATCTTTTGTTGGTAAATAGGTATAAACTAATTTGTTAATATATGCTAACTTTTGATGACGGTAATTAGGGTTTTTTTCTAAAACAATTTCTAAAGCTGGGTCATATTTTTTAGGTAAATAAGCCCCTGAATATCAAATATTACGATAGTTTGTTCCATAACTATATCCCTGTGATAAGGCAACTTCTGGCAAGGGAGCAAAAGCTAAATAAGTCATTAGAGTATCAAAGTAATAAGCTGATTTTGCTAAATGAAAAGTAATCTCAGTATTGTCAGCATTGACAGTCATTCCTAATTTTGCTCAGATTGGATCATGAATATAATCTTCGCCATTATAATCACTACTACCAAAATAATTTCAAATTTCATTTGCTCCGGCAATAAAAGTTCGTCATAACCCTCCTGTTTCAGACAGGTTTTTGGGAAATAACACAAACTTAGCAGTATTAATTAAATCTGTCGCACGGACATTACGAATATAATTACCTTGGTAATCAAATCACTTTGCTTCGGGCGAAATTTTATATGTTCACTCAGTAAAATCGGCATTGGTTTGACCAACTAAATGACTACTTTTATCGGCTTGAACGGCTAAATCACCATAACTACGGTTATATTTATCGGTTGCCACTAATGTTCCAACTAAATCAGCTAAAATTTTATTATCATCAACCTTGTTGGTACTTGCCGTTGATCAACTTTGAACTGGTTTTTTAAAGATTGACCGAAAAACGGTTGGGTCAACTGTTCGATTAGCTAAATAATCCATTGTAATTGCACATGATACAACACTAGGAGCAACAGTGATTAGCGCCGTGATTGAGGCTAAAGCGGCTAGTTTCTTCTTAAACATTATTAACTCCTCCTTTGCTATTTGTTTTATCTTGTTCTTTTAATTGTTGTTTAATTGTGATAATTTCGCGTTTATTCCCAAAAACAAAGTGATTAGGAATAACTTCATGAAATTCTGGTAAGGCATAATGATAATCATAATGCTCAATTTCAGGGTCATAAATATAATGCTCACGATTCTTTTCCAAATTCGGATTAGGTAACGGAATCGCTGATAATAAGGCCTTGGTATAAGGGTGCAGTGGATTAATAAACAACTCTTCAGCTGGGGCCAATTCAACTAGTTGCCCGTGATAAATTACGGCAATTCGATCAGCAATAAAGCGGACAACTGATAAGTCATGGGCGACAAAAATGTAAGTTAAATTAATTTGGCTTTGGAATTTTTTCAATAAATTTAAAATTTGAGCCCGGATTGAAACATCTAAAGCTGAAATTGGTTCATCAGCAATAATAAATTCTGGTTTCATAATTAAGGCACGGGCAATTCCAATCCGCTGACGTTGCCCCCCTGAAAATTCATGAGAATAACGTGATAAGTGTTCAGGTAATAATCCGACTTCTTTAATCATATTTAAAATTAAAAATCGTTTAACATCTAAATCCTTAACTTCTTTTAAAGTCATTGCCGCTTCATTTTCGGCTAAATTTGCATTATAAAATTCTAAGTATAAGTTACGAGCTTCATCATTTTTATATATCTCTGGAAACGCTTCAAGGCCTTCCCCAATAATTTCTTCAACCGAAATCCGATCATTTAAAGATGCTGAGGGGTCTTGAAAAACCATTTGAATTTTTTTCTTATTTTGGCGGTTTTCAGCTTGACTAGGAGTTTTAAATAATGGATGTTTGGTAATAACTTCGTCAAAGATTGGTAATTCTAATAAAGCTAAAAATTCTTTTATCTCATTAAATTGTTCTCCTGATAATTGTGGTTTATTAACTAATTTATTGTATAAGTTAATAATTGTTAAATCACAATATACATTGTACTTCTTAAAATAGATTAACTCTTTAACTGCGCTAGTAAGAAGGGGCAAATCATTCTTAAAGGGAGCTAAATATTCTGCTAAATTTTTCCCGCCTTCATTTGCCGTTAGATTATCAAAAGCCTTTTCAACATCACCATTACTATTAAGAACTATTAATAATTCATTCAGTAAGTTCAAAGCAATAGTTAAATTAGCTAAAACATCACTTTTTTGCTTTAACTGTGAAAATTCTGTTTGCTGTCCAGTTGTCTTTAACCCTTCTTTTGCTTGCTGAGCAAAAAGAGCATTTAAATCTTTTGTGCGAACAAAATAACGTTTGTGATAATTTTTAATAATCTTTTGACGTTCACTTTGAGGGGCCAGTAAAAGATACAACTGTTTATTGTTTTGTTTTAAAGTTTGATGCTTTACCAAATATTCCTGGCGTTGTTCTAAAACTGAACGAATAATTTCAAAAACCTCTTCAAAATAGTTTTTAATTTCCGTAGCACTTGCTGATGATGATAAATCATTATGTAATTTAACAATTATTTCTAAGAGTGTATAAAGTTGTTGGGCTGATAAAATCAGCTCTTGACACAATTTACTATTTGCTTTTAACAAAGTTGTTAAGGCTGTTTCTAAAGCTAAATCTAAATCTGGAATATATTCATTTAATTTATCAACAAAACGAATTAAAGCTTGATACTTCTTTAAAATAATTGTTAATAGATAAATATTATTTTCAATTTGTTCTTGTAAAATTCGAAAATGTTTACCTGCTTTATCACGAGCAAAAATTGTTTGATAAGCGCCTTTTGTTGCTATGATATTTTGGTAATCTTTATTTAAATAAGGAGTTAATTGTTTTGTTGTTGGATTATAACGAGCATTTTCAAAATATTGATAGTATCTTATTTTTAACTCATTAATATAGCTTTCTAAATTCTTTGATAGTATCGTATTATTTGTTGTGATTAAACGAATTCGTTCTTGAATAAATAAGGTATTTTTCAATAAGTTTGGTGCCTTCCCACGAATAATTTTATTATTCATGTAAACAGCCCCTTCTTTAATTTGTTCAATCCCAGCAATTGCTCGCCCAATTGTTGTTTTACCACTTCCCGATTCCCCAACAATACTAAAAATTTCTCCGCGATAAATGTCAAAGCTGGCACCTTTAACGGCATTAACTCGTTTTTGTTTTTGGCGAAATTGTACAACTACATCGCGTACTCGTAACATAATGTCTTCATGTTTTTGCATTTATCGTTTTCCTCCTTTAATCATTTTGAATAATATTGTCTAAATCTTTTAATTGTTTTGGGCGGGCCACTTTTGGGGCACGAGGATCTAATAGTCATGTTTTTGCATAATGACTTGGGCTTACTTCAAACATTGGCGGTTCAATTAAATAATCAATTTTCATCGCATATTTATTTCGTGGGGCAAATGGATCTCCAACTACTTTTGTATAAAGTGATGGAGGTGATCCGGGGATTGAATATAATTCTTCCCCTTTGGCTCCAAATTGTGGTAATGATGATAATAACGCTCACGTATATGGGTGACGAGAATCAAAGAATAGATCATCAACTGTCCCATATTCAATAATTTGACCAGCATACATCACGGCAACACGATCAGCAATTGTCGCAACAACTCCTAAATCATGGGTAATAAAAATTACGGTAAACTTATATTCTTTTTGTAATTCTTTAATTAAATCTAAAATTTGCGCTTGAATTGTGACATCTAAAGCTGTTGTTGGTTCATCACAAATTAAGATTTTTGGCTGACAGGCTAAGGCAATGGCAATAACAACCCGTTGGCGCATTCCTCCAGAATACATTCCAGGAATGTCATGATAACGTTTTTTGGCATTTTTAATTCCAACTTTTTCTAATAATAAAATTGCTTCTTGTTTCGCTTGTGAACGATTTAATTTGCGGTGTTTACGAATTACTTCCGAAATTTGAAAACCAACCGATAATAATGGATTTAATGATGTCATTGGATCTTGAAAAATTGTCGCAATTGTTTGTCCTCGTAATTTGGTAATTTGTTTTACTAATCTTTTTTTGTTAATAAAATCAAAACTTTTAATTGGTTCTCATTGTTCTAATAAATCATTAAAATTTTGGGCATCAATTGTTTGACCATTAAACATCTCAGTATTAAATTGTTGAACTTTTTCTAAAAACGGCGTTGTAAATTGTTTTTTGGCAAAATAACGGCTGATTCGTTGTTGTTGCGTTGCTTTAACCGTTTGTTTATTGGCAAGATAGTTTTTTAAGATTTTTAAATTACTTTTTAAAAAGATCCGATCTCTTCAATTTAATCGTAAGACCTTTTTAATTTCTGCTTCAGCTAAAGTAATTTTTTGTTCTAAGCGTTTAATCGCTTGATCATATTTTTCTTGGTCAGATAAAATTGTTTTAAAATTAGTAACTTTATCTAACTCTGTTTCATGCGCGGTGATTGTTTTTGCCAGTTTATGCGAAGCTTTAAAATCAATCTTTGCTTTTAATTCTTTAATTGTTGTTGTTAATTGCAAAATTTTAGCATCAAGATTTTCGACTGTCATTTTATTTAAATCAGTAATTTGTTGATTTAAACTTTTAATTAAACGGCGGTTATACTTTAAAATTGTTTTAATTAAACTATTTTCTAAAGAAATTTTGTTAAACTCAACTAAATCAACAGGCTTACGAAAATAGGTATTTTGGTCAGCTAAACTGTTTTGAGATGGATAATAAATAATTTCCCCACTATTAATTCACCCATTTTTTTCTAACATATTAGTAAAAGTTTTTGTCATAACTGACTTTCCACTACCTGATTCCCCAACAATTGCTAATGTTTCTCCATCATAAATGTCAAAAGAAATATTCCGAATTGCCGTTAGAATATTTGCTCTGGTTTTAAAATTAATTACTAAATCTTTAATTGAAATGATTACTTCGTTTGACATATATTATAACTCCTTTTATTTATAGTGATTTTTGGGGTCTAGCGTATCAGCAAAGACTTTCCCAAATAAGAAAAATAGCATTGATGTTCCGGCAATAAAGACAATTGGAATAATTAAAAGATGTGGGAAATCTTGTCATTTACTTGAGGCTAAAACTTCATTTAAAATAAATCCTAATGTTGTATTTTCTCGCCCTTCAATAAATCCAAAGTTAAAGTAATTTAATGTTGAATCAATCGCAATTGACATTGGTACAGCAAATGAAATTGTTTGAATAATTATCGGTAGAATTTTTGGCAAAATGTTTTTTGAAATAATACGGTGACCACGTGTTCCTAACATTTTTGAAGCCATGTTATATTCAGTATTACGTACTAAGATAATTTGTACCCGAATAACTTCCGCTAAAGCAATCCAACTGGTAATTGAAACGGCAAAAATAATGACAATCATGGATTTCCCTAAGGCAAAAATAATTATTAGCCATAAAATTAAGGTTGGGACTAAATTTAAAAATCTGGTAATTTCAATAAATCAAATATCTGTTTTACGATAAAATCCTCAAATTGATCCAATTAAAATTCCTAAAACAATTTGAATTGTCGCAATTACTAGCGTAAATAATAAGGTTGTTCGCATTCCAATTCAAATTTTAATTCAATAGTTTTCCCCTGACATTCCTAACCCAAAAATATATTGTCAAGTTGGCGCCATTGGGCGTTCTTGATTTGGAAATGGTAAGTCTTCTGGTAAAGGACGAGCAATATTACCAATTGGGACAATTGTTGTTAATAAAATTATTAACGCTAAGAAAAAAGCACAAATAATAAAAGTCTTACTTGTAATTAATAATCTTCCGACTACTTTTCAATAACTATATGATTTAGTTGATAGTTTTTCCACCGCTTCTTCTTGGGGGCCAACAATTTCAAATAAACTTGCATCTAAATTATTGATATCATAGTCATTAAATTCAAATCAATCATTACCAACAAAATTTTTCATCATTTTCTTTCCCTTTCTTATTTCGTTAATTTAACCCGTGGGTCTAAAACAGCCATCATAATATCAGCTAATAAACTAGTTGCAATTCCTGCTGTCGCAGTTAATAAAATATAACCCATAACAACAAAGGAATCTTTCGCCGCAACCCCGGCGACAATAAAGCGGCTCATTCCTGGAATTCCCCAGTTCTGTTCGGCAAAGATACTTGCCCCAAAAATAGTTGTCACAAATGCAGTTGGGAAAACCCGGAAAATTCTAATTCCGGCATTACGGAAAATATGAATGTAGAACACATAACTATCTGACATTCCTTTTGATAAGGCAAATTTTGTATAATCTGCTGTCATTTCATCAATCACATAACGACGAGTTGTTAAAACAATTGGCGGAGCAATCATTAAAAAGATTGCAACAACTGGCCAAAACTTAGTACTAAAGCCCCCAGAACTAAATAATCCATGTGCTTTAAACACATAAATTGAGATTAAATAAATTCCAATTACAATAATAACTGGTGGGATTGCTAATAATGTAATAACGGCAGTATTAATACCATTATCAACTGATTTTTCTTTATGTTTAGCTGAAATAATCCCTAATGGTACACCAATAAAGTAAGCTAATAAAACTGTCACTGAACCAAAGGCAAAAGAATATGGGATTGCCCGTGCAAAGGCTGTTGAAACTAATTCTCCTGGTTGACCAACCGCAGCTGAGAAGATAGTTCCTAAATAAAATCAAGTTTGATATGTATCCCCTGTTAAATGACCAGTAACAGAATCATAATATGTATTAACTAATAATGTTTTTTTAATAAATGGCGTAACATTACGTAAATATGTTCCTAATTGGCTTCAGATTGAGCCATAAACTCCAAAAATCTTCATTCGCTCTGTCAGCAAAGCATTATATTCTGGCGATCCTGGAATAATTTTTAATTTAGCAAGATCAATATCTGAGACATAAGTATCATCTGGGGTTACTAGTCGTAATAAAATAAAAATTGCACAAATTGCCAAAATTAAAGTTATTAACGAAAAGAAAATTCTTTTTAATGAATACCCTAGCAATGGGAACTTATTAAAAAACTCTTTACTATTTAGTCAATAAAGATTTAAATGGTATTTCAAATTAACTAATAATGAGAATTTTTTCTCACTTTGAAAATCATCTACAACAATATCTGCAAATTTATCTTTAATTATTTCTGTGTTATTTTCTAATGAAGAAGTTTCCTTCCTTTCATGTGTATCACTATCGTGAAAATTAGCCATATAATTTTCGCCCTCCTTAGTTAAAATATCTAGTTCCTATATTGATTTTTGCATAATTAGCTTATAATTCAAAGTTTAATATTAAAATATAATATTAATTAAATATATCATAGTTTAAAAATAATTGCAATTTTATCAACTATTTTCTAAAAAATTTATTTATTAATTAAACCCTATTGGAAATAAATAAAAAAGAGATTAAATTCGCTTAATCTCCTTCTTTTTTTAAATAATCATTTTGTTCTAACGTCCTAAACGCTGCTTTTATTAAGCGACGTTTTTCGGCAGTATTTACCGAAAAATAAACTTTATTATTACCAGTTGATGTTTTTTCAGCTTCTTTTTTATCTGTTTTAATTAAAACTGAAATTATCATATCCTCGCGGTCATGCTTTAAAAAGAAATTATATTGTTCTTGTAATGTTTCTTCGGCAATTTGGTTTTCGGTGATTAATTTCCCCGTGAAATCATAAACACTATTAATATAATAGTCTTTTTCGGTGATTGGGGGTAATTTCTTTTCATCCAGTAATCCTTTATATAGTTCCAAACACTCTGGTAGTTTTGATTTTTTTGAAATTTCCAGATTATTTCGATCAATATGATATTCTTCAACCAGGTTTAAAATGTAGGTAAAGTTAACTAAATGTTTGTGAATTTCTTTAAAAATAAATTTAATCAACTGATATTCCCGAAACGAAATAAAATAATTTTGACTATCTTCATTGCCATTTTCATCATTTAAAACAAACCCCATTTTGGCTTGTAAATAACTCTTAAATAAAATACTATTATTATCAACCTTTGTTTCTTTAATTAGTTTCCGAAAACTATTATTATCGCGTTTAATTAACCGCGATAAGCTTTTTTTATAGTTTTTAATTTGGACATTATAAGAAATTAATCCTAATAAAATTGTTGTAATAAAAGATAAAATCGCAACAATCCCTTCTCAATAATTAGCAATAAATATTCAAAAATCCTCAAAAGCAATCATTTAATTTTCCTCGTTTCCAAATTAGGGTACTAGTTTGCTAAGTTAATAAATTAATAAGTTGTATTGTTAAAATCTTAGCATAGCGCCCAATAATAGTCAATTTCTCTAATCACTAAAATATTTATGCAAAAAAAATATTAAAAAAGAAAAGAAAATCCGCTTTTTATTATAAAATTTAACTACAATAATAAATAACATTAAAGGAATAAGAAAAATGGCAAAGACAAAAAATAAACTAAAAGAATTAAGAACAACCGAAAAAAAAGCGCACGCTCAAGAAGTAGCTGCCACAATTAAGGAAGTTAATACTAATAAAAATGAAAAATTGCAGAATTATCAAAAATGAAAAAAACTGCAATATTGGCACTATTTAATTATATTTAGTATTTGTGCAATTATTATTGGTTTTAGTTTTATTATTGGCCTTGTTTTCCTTAAAGATATCAAAAAAGTTGAATGAGTTTTAGTTGGTTTTGGAGTAATTTTATTAGTCTTATGGTTTATCCTTGGCTGACAAAAGAATCGCCAAGCAGCCCAATACTATAATGATTCGCGTCGTCGTTATCAACCAACCTTAACTGAAGAAGAAGCAACAATTAAAAAAGCCCGCAAAATTGTCTTAGCAACAACAATTATTGTCTTAATAACAAGTCTTATTATGTTGCTAATAACTAGCCTTTAAAATCTTTAATAAATTCCCCCAGCGTTGTTTTACGCTTTTTCAGAACATTATTAACAGCATAATGTAAAGCTTGTTCTTCCCCTAATAAAAATAATTGGTTTTTAGCCCTTGTAATCCCTGTATAAACTAAGTTACGGTTTAACATAATTCAAAAAGCTTTCGTAATAACAAAAATAACATATTCATACTCACTACCTTGGAGTTTATGAACACTACATGCATAAGCTAACGTAATATCATAATACAGTTCAGGGGGATATTTAATTAATTGATCATCGAACTGAATAATTAAAACATTATTTAAATCCTTATCTTGTTTAATATCAACAATTATCCCCACATCGCCATTATATACTTCTAATTCCGGGCGATTTTTTAATTGCATTACTTTATCATTAACCCGAAATTCTTGATAACCAATCTTACAATGTTTTTGGCCATAATCCGGATTAATTTTGTTTTGCAGATAATTGTTGAGCGTATTAATCCCGAGAGCCCCGTTATACATTGGAGCAATTACTTGAATTTGATCATATTCAACTTGCTGTTGATCAACTAAATTTTGATATAAATCCCCAACAGTCGTTAAAATATCATTGGGATTACTATTGTTGATAAATTTAACATCTTGTTTATCAGCAAAATGATATTCAAAGTAATCTTGTTGAATTGCATAACTTAATTCTAAAATATCATTTCCTTCTTGCTGACGATAAACTTCAGTTAAAGGAACAACATTAAAAATGTCTGTGCTAATAATGTCGCGTAAAACATCCCCACAAGCAACTGATGGTAATTGATTAACATCGCCAATTAAAATCAGTTTTTTTAGATTTTGACTAGCTTTAGCAATTGCTGATAATAATAAAGTGTCGACCATACTTACTTCATCTAAAATTAAAATATCAATTTCAAGGGGATTAGTTTCATTATGAAAAAACTGATTTGTTAATGGGTCATATTTTAATAATTTATGAATTGTCACCGCTTTTTGTTTTGTTTTATCGCGTAAGCGCTTAGCCGCTTTCCCCGTTGGGGCCGCTAAAATAATTTTATTATTTTTAAAACCTTTTTTTAAAATACTAACAATGCCATCAACAACAGTTGTTTTACCAGTTCCCGGACCCCCAACAATTAATAGAAAATTACTTAACAGCGCTTCTTTTATTGCTTTAACTTGCTGGAGATTATAACTAATTTGTTTTTGGGCTTCAATTTGGTGAAAAATAGTATTAACCTCCTCCACACTAATTGGAGCATTAGTATTTAAACTATTTAATAACGCCGCAATATTAAGTTCACTATGATAAATTTCGGCAACATAAATTTTTTCATTTTTAAAAATTAATAAATTAAGATCTTTAACATATTTTAACCCCGCCAAAATAATCTCTTTTGTTACCGTGGTAAAATTTTTTTGTAGTATTTTTGTTAACTGTTCTAATTCTAAATAAGTATCCCCACTACTATTACAAAATTCTTTCGCATAATATCAGGCATAATAACCAATACGAATATAGTCAGTTGGATTTGAATTAAACGTTAAAAAGATTTTATCAATGGCTTTAAAACTAATATTATCTTTTAGCAATAATGAATAAGGATCTTTTTGTAAAATCGCCATAATTTGGTCAACATCATATTTTGTTTTTAATAGCGATAAAATTTGTAATGATAAATTATTTTGACTAAATAAGTGATTTATTTCATCTTCTTGCGTCATTTTGCTAAAAGCTGTTTGAATAATTTTAGCTTGATTTGGAGTTAAACCCTTAATATCATTTAAAGACGCTAAATTATTTTTAATCTTATTAATAACATCCTCTTGAAAATGATTAATAATAACCTCTGCTGTCTTGGGTCCAATTGTTGGAAATAAATCACTTGAGAGATATCGGACTAAATCATCTTTCGTTTGGGGCATGATTTTTTTTATTTGTTGAACTTCAAAATTTTGGCCATAACGCGGATTATTTTTTACTTCCCCAGTTAATTCATACAATTGATCTTGGTGCATTTCCATTAAAAAACCTTTAATAAAAATATGATGATTACGATCATGTTCTAATTGAAACTTACAAATTCGATAACCATTCGCTGATTCAAATACAATTAACTTTAAATAACCCTTAATTACTGTCATAATTTCCCCTTTTGTTTATAAGTATCATAATTTTGTGTCATCTAAATAGGCTGTATCAATTACGCCCCCACCAAGACAAACTTCATCTTGATAAAACACCGCTGATTGACCAGGGGTAATAGCTTTTACTTTTTCAGCAAAGCGAACTAAGCAACTTGTTGGTGAAAGAATTTCGACGCTAACAGGAATATCTTTTTGGCGATAACGAAATTTAGCTGTACAAGTAAAATTATTTGTTTGTAACTGATTAATTCAATTAGTATCATTTACTAAACAACTTGTTGAGTATAGTCATTGATCTTCGGAACTATTTGCGATATATAAAATATTTTTAGCAACATTTTTGCCAACCACAAAATAAGCTTCCGCCATTCCCCCTAAGTTAAGACCACGGCGTTGACCAATTGTATAATACATCACCCCAGAATGTTGACCTAAAACTTCATTTGTTTCAATATCAACAATATCACCAACTTGGTTTGGAATATAATTTTCCAAGAACTTTTTAAAATCACGTTCCCCAATAAAACAAATTCCCGTTGAATCTTTTTTCGTTGCGGTTGCTAATCCTAATTGTTCAGCCATCGCGCGAACTTCTCGTTTAGTTAAATCACCTAACGGAAATAATGTTTTAGCCAACTGGGCTTGAGAAAGTTGACATAAAAAATAACTTTGATCTTTTGTTGTATCAACTCCTCTTAATAATTGATATTCTTGTAACTCTTCATTATATCTAACCCGCGCATAATGCCCCATTGCAATGTAGTCACCATGATATTGTTCTAACGCTGTTTTTAGAAAAAAATCAAACTTAATATATTTATTACATAAAATATCCGGATTTGGTGTACGCCCTTGCTTATACTCAGCAATAAAATGCGTAAAAACATAATCTCAGTATTCTTTAATAAAGTCAACACGATGAATTGGGGCCCCTAATTTTTCACTAACTGCCTTCGCATCTTGATAATCAACTTCTTGCGGACAAATAATATCATTAATTTGTTGATTACCTAAAATATCATTATTTAAATTACTATCTCAATTGCGCATAAATAGGGCTTCAACTTCATAGCCTGCTTGTTGCAATAAATACAACGCAACAGAAGAATCGACTCCCCCGGATAAGCCCACAATAACTTTTTTCATATTAATCCCCTTTTTTGTTTAAGGTAATTTAAACATTTTTTGGGAAAAAATGCAATCCTTTCTTACACGCTCTTGTTAGAAAAATAAGTTTTTAACCCAAAACCAAAACAAATTTGACTAATAATTAAACAGCTAACTAATCCTATCTCAACCAATAAAAATTCAATCTTAATTGTTGTAACTAAAAAACCATACTGATAAATCATAATAAATAATAAATAAGCAATAAATATCGTATTAATAATTAAAAGATATCATAATCAAATACGACGATCTTGGACAAATAAAATTGGTAAAATAATAAATAGTAAATATAACGTCATCACAATCAAATTAAAAACCTCAGCTGAATTAAAATATGAATTTGGATTAAAACCTAGTGTTAGTGGGCCTAATAGTTCTTCCATGACAGGAAAAAAATTAAAACCGCTGGTTGGGATAATATTGGCAAGCAAAATTAAACTTAAGATCCCACAAAATCCGATTAAAGTAAAAATCCGACCACTAAAAAATAAGGGGTTTTTTCATTTAATAATTTTATGTTTTGAAACTCTTTTAATTTTTTGCGTTCCGTTATTTCGAACCTTCACCATGTAATTATAACCAAATGAAGGATTAGTATTATGTAATTGGTGATTATTTTTATCATTAATATTAGCTTGGTTATCTTTTTTCTTTTGTTTACGCTGTTTTTTAATCCCCAATTCTTCATCTGATGAACTAAATAAACTGGCATAAAAATTATTAATTTGATTAACATCACTTTCCCCGTCAGAATTTAATTCGCGATATTTATTATTTCCTAAATTTTCTTCCACTGGTAACTCGATGATTTCTTTTGTAATAGTTTCCTCAGGAGTTATAGCTTCTAAATTTGGTCGTTTATTAATATCAATTTCAACTTCGCTATTACTATACTGATATTTTGCGATAATATCATTAGAATTTTGATTATTTAAACAATCATTATTGCGTAAATGAGGAAAAAGCTTTCCTAAATTATGTTGGGTTTTTGGGGTTATTTTTGGTGAAGCTGTTCTTTTTTGTGTAAGTTTTGGTTGGGCCGTGTTTTTTTCTTCTACTTTTGTAAACTGATCAACTAAATTAGGAGCTGGGGGTGAATAATCTGGATTCATAATGACCGGCTCAAGTTCCTTTTTTTTAAGAACTTCAACCTTTTTTATTTCTGGTTTTAAAATAGGTTTTAAAAGATCTTGATTGGCTTTTTTAAAATTATCATTAACAGAAGTTGGCTTTGGTTTTTCCCCAGCGACAATCTTTTTCGCAATTAAGCGGGCTTGTTCATAAATATTATTTTTATCAGCCTTTTTAGCATCCCCAAGCGTTTTACTTGTCCCCACCTTATTATTTATGATTGCTTTTTGATTATTAGATTTAACTTCCTTAATATCAACTTTTTCTGGGCGTCTTATTATTTCGTTATTTAGTTTAATTGGTGGAGTTTTTGTCTTTAATGGTGTTTTTGTTTGGATAAAAAAGTGGTGATTCATATTATGAACATTAATTTGTTCAGGAATCAACCCTACTTCTTCTGGTTTATTGATATTAACTTGTTTTTTAAACGGCTTTACATCTAAAATTTTAATTTCATTGCTTTTCATCTAACTCACCTTTTAATAAAGAACTTACTTTTTTATATTATACCAGAAAATAAAGGCTTTTAATAGCCCTCAAGATAGTTCTCGCGTTTTAATTACAGCCTTTATTAGAAAAAAAAAAAAAAAAACTAGAATAACCTTCTAGTTTTTTATTAGCGTGAAACTTGATCCAATAATTTTTCTCATTTTTGAGCTTCTTTTTCTCAAGATTCTTTTGATAAAATGCTTTTTCTAGCACGCATTGCATTTTTAACACGAGCAATATTTGACATTTTAATTTGTTTTTTAGTTCTTTCCTCGTATAAAGCATTATTCTTAATAATTTCTTGTTTTTGTTGCTCTTCTAACTTAGCTATTTTTTCAACATCAACTTTATCAAGTTCTGCTTTTTTCGCTGCAATTTTCTTTTCACGTTCTTTTGCAGCGGCAATTCGAGCTTCTCATTTTTTTGCTTCAAGAATACATGCTTCATTATTTTTCTTAACTCATTCTTCATGTAATTGCTTTTGGCGAATTGCTTGAACTTCTTCTTTTGTCTGTAAATCACTACCTTCATTAATAATTTGATTAATTAAATCTGATACACTTGCAGTTGGTGCTTGAGCGACTGTTTTTTTTACCGCCATTCTAAAAACTCCTTTTACTTTCTTAATTATTTTTCATATGTTATTCTTGATTAGAACAAATTAATTATATCAAAAATAGAAAAAATGTGTATAAAATCTCTCAATAAACTATTAATAAATAAAAAAAGGCTGATTTTAGTTTTTTTTAACTTTTAAGGGTCCTATTAGGTAAAAAAAATGAAAAATGATAAAATAATTACACAGGAGGAAGACAAATGCTTAACTTTAATGACAAAAAAATTAACCAATTAATTGCCAATTTTATTACTTATATGACCGATCCCAAACATGATAACGGAAAACAAAAAATTAACGTTAATCAAGACCTACAAATCCATCATATTAATTCCTTGGCATCAAAAAGTAACTTAAATATTGTGATCAGCTCATATATTTTAACCCCTGTTCAACAAGAACAAGCGAAAAAAATTATTCAGCAATATCATAACGCTAATGAATCTTTTACATGATGTACAATCACCGAAGATAATCAACAACTTGACCGTGATTTTTACCACCAACAAGGTTTAGAGCACTTTGAAACAGCCCAAGTAATGCTTTTGGATTTAAATAAGTTTAATATGGCAAATGATTTAGCCGAAAATATCACATTTCAAGCCGTAAATAGTCCCGAAGATGTTAAAAAAGTTAAAAACGTTATTCATAATGCTTTTGATTTATCGCTAATTGATTTATCTAAATATCAAAGCCTTTTTGAAATTAATCAAGATGAAGAAATTAGTTATTTTACAATTTTAACGCAAGATAACCAGCCAGCAACGACTGGAAATTTATATCTTGAATCAGAGTTAGCAATTGTTGATGATATTGCTACCCACCAAGACTTTCAAAAACAAGGTTTTGCCAAAGCGATGTTAATTCATTTACTAAATTATGCTAAAACAAAAGGTTATCAAACAGTTGGTTTAATTGCAACCCCCGATGGTTTTCCTTTATATAAAAAATTAGGTTTTATCGAACAAGAAGTCTATATTAATGTTTATACAATGAATTACTAATTGCTAAAATTCAAGATAATAAAAAAATAACCTGGCGAGGTTATTTTTTTATTCCTATTCTCTTCATAAATATACTTTTGCATCAGCTGGTTTACCACAGCCACAAAGCCCTTCATACGCTCCCTCAGCAGCTAATTCCATCTTTGCTTTAAAGAATTCTGAATATCCTTCTGCGATTGATTGGGCTGCTAACGGCCCTTTTTCAATTGATAATAGGACTGTTTTGCCTAATTCTAATTCATTAAAGACTTTTGTCATATCCCCATTGCTAATTACTGTTAAATTGTCTAAATTTTTTGCCATTCTTTCATACTCCATTCTTAAATTAACTAAGTTAATTATAGCGGAAATTAGAACAAATAAGAAATATTTCAGAATATAAAAAGGATTCTTGTAAACAAGAATCCTTTTTACTAACCTGGCACTGCCCTATTTTCACCTTGCGGCTATCGTCGGCGTAATAGTGCTTAACTTCTGTGTTCGGGATGGGAACAGGTGTGACCACTATGCCATAAGCACCAGATTATGCTGAGCGGAATTATCCTCTCAAAACTAGATAATAAACAATCTTTTATTTTGTAAATGGGTTCTTCATTGAAGTCCTCGACCTATTAGTATTGGTTAGCTGAACACGTCACCGTGCTTACACACCCAACCTATCAACCTCGTCGTCTTCAAGGGGTCTTACTCCACGAAGGATGGGAAGTCTCATCTTAAAGTATGCTTCTCGCTTAGATGCCTTCAGCGATTATCATTTCCACACATAGCTACCCAGCTGTGCCACTGGCGTGACAACTGGAGCACCAGCGGTGCGTCCATCCCGGTCCTCTCGTACTAGGGACAGATCTCTTCAAACTTCCTACGCCCACAACAGATAGGGACCAAACTGTCTCACGACGTTCTGAACCCAGCTCGCGTACCGCTTTAATGGGCGAACAGCCCAACCCTTGGAACCAACTTCAGCTCCAGGATGCGATGAGCCGACATCGAGGTGCCAAACCTCCCCGTCGATGTGAACTCTTGGGGGAGATCAGCCTGTTATCCCCAGGGTAACTTTTATCCGTTGAGCGACGGCCCTTCCACGCGGGACCGCCGGATCACTAAGCCCAGCTTTCGCTCCTGTTCGACTTGTAAGTCTCACAGTCAAGCACCCTTCTACCTTTGCGCTCTATGTATGATTTCCGACCATACTGAGGGTACCTTTGGGCGCCTCCGTTACATTTTAGGAGGCGACCGCCCCAGTCAAACTACCCACCTGACACTGTCTCTGATCTGGCTAACAGATCTAGGTTAGGATTCCGACATAGCAAGGGTGGTATTCCAAGGATGACTCCACAACAACTAGCGTTGCTGCTTCAAAGTCTCCCACCTATCCTATACATACTATGTCAAAACCCAATATCAAGCTATAGTAAAGCTCCATGGGGTCTTTCCGTCTAGTTGCGGGTAACCTGCATCTTCACAGGTACTAAAATTTCACCGAGTCTGTAGCCGAGACAGCGAAGGGATCATTACGCCTTTCGTGCGGGTCAGAACTTACCTGACAAGGAATTTCGCTACCTTAGGACCGTTATAGTTACGGCCGCCGTTCACTGGGGCTTCGGTTCAAAGCTTCGCTAATGCTAACTAATCCCCTTAACCTTCCAGCACTGGGCAGGCGTCACCCCCTATACGTCGTCTTACGACTTTGCAGAGAGCTGTGTTTTTGCTAAACAGTTGTCCCTTCCTCTTCACTGCGGCTCATATTGCTATGAGCACCCCTTCTCGCTAACTTACGGGGCTATTTTGCAGAGTTCCTTAGCTACAGTTATCTCGCTTGCCTTAGGATTCTCTCCTTGACCACGTGTGTTCGTTCTAGGTACAGGCACCTTATAGATTAACGCTAGAAGCTTTTCTTGGAAGCATGGAGTCATATACTTCGTTACTAGGCGAACCGTTCACTCCCCATCACACTTCAAGGTTATGCAAGGCGGATTTGCCAACCTTACCCTCTTTGTGCTTAGCCCGGAATCCAATAACCGGGATATACTATCCTTCTCCGTCACTCCATCACTCTATATGGTGGTACAGGAATATCAACCTGTTGTCCATCGACTACGCCTGTCGGCCTCGCCTTAGGTCCTGACTAACCCTGGGTGGACGAACCTTGCCCAGGAAACCTTGGTCAAACGGCATGAGGGATTCTCACCCTCAAACGTTACTCATGCCGGCATTCTCACTTCTAACCAGTCCAGCAGTCCTCACGGTCTACCTTCATCCCTGTTAGAACGCTCCCCTACCGCCCTGTATATTACTATACAAAACCCATAGCTTCGGTATTATGCTTAGCCCCGGTACATTTTCGGCGCAAAGTTACTCGACTAGTGAGCTGTTACGCACTCTTTAAAGGGTGGCTGCTTCTAAGCCAACCTCCTAGCTGTCTAAGCGACTTCACATCCTTACACACTTAGCATAAATTTTGGGACCTTAGCTGATGATCTGGGCTGTTTCCCTTACGTGCATGGACCTTATCACCCATGTACTGACTGCCGAGTATACAATATTGGCATTCGGAGTTTAATTGCATTCAGTACCCCTAGGTGGGGCCATCATACATTTAGTGCTCTACCTCCAATTTGCTCATCTCGACGCTAGCCCTAAAGCTATATCGGGGAGAACCAGCTATCTCCAGGTTCGATTGGAATTTCACCCCTAGCCACAAGTCATCCGCGGTCTTTTCAACGAACGTCGGTTCGGTCCTCCATTAAGTTTTACCTCAACTTCAACCTGCTCATGGCTAGATCACCTGGTTTCGGGTCTATGACAACATACTAAACGCCCTATTAAGGCTCGCTTTCACTACGGCTCCGTGTCTTCCACTTAACCTTGCATGCTATCATAACTCGCCGGCTCATTCTACAAAAGGCACGCCGTCACCCATTAACGGGCTCCGACTTCTTGTAGGCATATGGTTTCAGGTACTTTTTCACTCCCCTCCCGGGGTGCTTTTCACCTTTCCCTCACGGTACTGGTTCACTATCGGTGAATAGGTAGTATTTAGCCTTACGCGGTGGTCCGCGTTGATTCCGACAAGATTTCACGTGTCTCGCCGTACTCAGGATTCCACTTCGAGTCCTGTTCATTTCGTATACGGGGCTATCACCCTCTGTGGCATGGTTTCCCAACCATTTCTACTATAAACAAGTTTTGTAACTCTACTAATGTGGTCCTACAACCCCAACATAAGTTGGTTTGGGCTGTTCCCCTTTCGCTCGCCGCTACTCAGAGAATCGCTTTCGCTTTCTTTTCCTCTAGGTACTAAGATGTTTCAATTCCCTAGGTATACCTTCACTATAACTATTTATTCATTATAGGATGATGAGAGATTAATCTCACCGGGTTTCCCCATTCGGACATGTCCGGATCAAAGCTTACTTCCAGCTCCCCGAACCTTATCGCAGGTAGTCACGTCCTTCATCGTCTCCTATTCCCAAGGCATTCACCATACGCCCTTTGTAACTTCAAAGTTTGATCATTGCTTAATTAATAAAATTAATCAAGGTTTTTATAATTTTTTTGAGAATCATTTACAAAATATAACTGTGAAATTTTAGTTATTAATTTAAAAATTACTTTAATAACAGAAAATTTGAATTATTTTGTTATTTCATTAAAAATGAAATAACTAGATGTCTATTATCCAGTTTTCAAAGAACAATTTTTAATCAAAATTTAACTACTTGTTCAATTTCGATTAATTCAGAGAAACTAATCTCTGAAAACTAAACATAACTTCATTATAGCCGTATTTACTATAAAGTATAACTCCATAGAAAGGAGGTGATCCATCCGCACCTTCCGGTACGGATACCTTGTTACGACTTCACCCTAATCATCAATCCTACCTTGGGCGGCTCCCTCCTTACGGTTAGGATACCGACTTCTGGTATTATCAACTCTCATGGTGTGACGGGCGGTGTGTACAAGACCCGAGAACGTATTCACCGCGACATTGCTGATTCGCGATTACTAGCGATTCCAACTTCATGAGGGCGAGTTGCAGCCCTCAATCCGAACTGAGACCGGTTTTTTCAGATTAGCTCCCCCTTGCGAGATCGCAACTGTTTGTACCGGCCATTGTATCACGTGTGTAGCCCAAGACATAAGGGGCATGATGATTTGACGTCATCCCCACCTTCCTCTAGTTTGCACTAGCAGTCCCGTTAGAGTATCTCAACTTAATGGAGTAACTAACGGCAAGGGTTGCGTTCGTTGCTGGACTTAACCAAACACCTCACGGCACGAACTGACGACAACCATGCACCACCTGTCTCAATGTTAACCTCTACTGTATCTCTACAGCTTCGCACTGGATGTCAAGCCTTGGTAAGGTTCTTCGCGTTGCTTCGAATTAAACCACATGATCCACCGCTTGTGCGGGTCCCCGTCAATTCCTTTGAGTTTCACTCTTGCGAGCATACTACTCAGGCGGAGTACTTAATGCGTTAGCTGCAGCACCGAACTTAGTCCGACACTTAGTACTCATCGTTTACGGCGTGGACTACTAGGGTATCTAATCCTATTTGCTCCCCACGCTTTCGTGCCTAAACGTCAGTAATAGGCCGGTTGATCGCCTTCGCCACTGGTGTTCCTCCATATATCTACGCATTTCACCGCTACACATGGAATTCCATCAACCTCTCCTACACTCTAGCCTAACAGTTTTCAAGGCGACCTGGAGTTGAGCTCCAGGTTTTAACCCCAAACTTGCTAAACCGTCTGCGCACGCTTTACGCCCAATAAATCCGGATAACGCTTGCCACCTATGTATTACCGCGGCTGCTGGCACATAGTTAGCCGTGGCTTTCTGGTAAGGTACCGTCAAATAAGTATCATTTCCTATACTTACTGTTCTTCCCTTACAACAGACCTTTACAATCCGAAGACCGTCTTCAGTCACGCGGCATTGCTCCATCAGGCTTTCGCCCATTGTGAAAAATTCCCTACTGCTGCCTCCCGTAGGAGTTCGGGCCGTGTCTCAGTCCCGATGTGGCCGATCAACCTCTCAGTTCGGCTACGTATCATTGCCTTGGTAGGCCATTACCCCACCAACTAGCTAATACGCCGCACCCTCATCCATTAGTGATCCAAACGGACCTTTTAACATCCTCTGATGCCAGAAAATGTCGTATGCGGTATTAGCAGTCGTTTCCAACTGTTATCCCCCGCTAATGGGTAGATTAGATACGTGTTACTCACCCGTTCGCCACTGGGTGCAAGCACCCCGTTCGACTTGCATGTATTAGGCATGCCGCCAGCGTTCATCCTGAGCCAGGATCAAACTCTCATTAAAAAATTGTATATTTGTCCTAGCTATAATGACGGATACTCATTGATTTAAAATGATTATCTTTTGTTGTTATGTTTAGTTTTCAAAGATCGTTTTATTTTTAGTGCGAATAAAACACCTTACAAATCATACAAAATTCTAAACCTAATGTCAACAAATATTGTAATTTTTTTAAAATATTTATTGTTTTTTTAAAATTATGAATTGAATGTGTAAATTAGGGTCCTACGACTCTGTTCTATCTTTGCACATCTATAAGTATATAAAATCTTATTTATTTTGCAAGCATTTTTATCATTTTTTTTCGTTTTTTTTGCAAAATTTTTAGCAAAAAACCACAATAACCATTTATCTAACAATAACGGTGATATTTAGCGGTTAAATCAAAAAATAAATAAGAAAAAACCATTAAAATAATGGTTTTTTGTACTAAGATTAGGAATTTTAATAAATTAACTTTTAATTTAAACTGTTTAAATATGTCACCTTGTCAGCAATTATTTCATTATAATAAATATCATCCTCATAATTATTGGAACGATAAGACTGCACGCGTCCTTTCACAATAATCATGGCTTTATCTTGCAAACTGATATCTAAATCATCAATATTATTAGTCCATACTTTAATATTAACTAGATCGTTATCATAATGGCCATCGCGATTTTTAAATGGTCGTTGGACCTTTAATAAAAACTTCATTAATTTCCGTTCTGACTCTTTTTTGTCATAAACAATCTCATAACTTCCCTCAACTTGGCCAACCAACATTACTTGGTTCATTTCATCATCCTTTCTCTTTCCCACCTTAATACTTTCTTATTATAAAAATAACTAAATTTAAAGTTGGAAAAAGATTTATCTATTACATAAACCCTATTCTAAATAATCCATCCCCTTTTGAATTTCCACTTGGGACAAATCAGGATAGTCTAGTTGACGCATTACTTCATAAGCAACTATGCCCACGGTATTAGCGACATTTAAGCTACGGACATGCTCACTCATTGGAATCCGGAAACAACGTTCTAAATTGGCTTTTAAAATCGTTGTTGGAATCCCAGTTGATTCACGACCAAATAAAATAAAAATCGGATCAGAATCACTGGTGAAATCAACTTTACTATGCGGAAATTTTGCATAACGTGTCGCGCAATATAATTTTACCGTTGGGTTCAAACTAACAAAATGTTCTCAATCATTGTATAATTGATAGTCAGCGTACTCAATATAATTAGCACTACTACGTGTCACAAAGCGGTTGTCAAAAATAAAGCCTAACGGTTCAATGATATGTAATTTGGCGTTTACCGCCACACAAGTTCGGATAATTGCCCCAACATTCTGGGCAATTTCTGGTTCAAATAAAACAATATTTAATCTTTTGGTTGTTGTCATTCGGCTTCCTCCTTTTTTCATCATTCTTTAAACTGGTTAACTGCTTTAGCCCGATGCGAATACTGATTTTTTTCTGCTAACGTTAATTGAGCATAGGTTTTATTTAATTCTTCAACTTTAAAAATTGGATCATAACCAAAATTATTGTCCCCAATTGGTGTTGTTGTTATTTCCCCTTTTGTAATGCCCGTAAAACTACCTTCTTTGCCATTTAACGGATTAAGATATACCAAAGTACAAACTGCCTGGGCTGAGCGATCTGTTAAATTTGCGCATTTATCAATTAACATTTGATTGATTAAATTATTATCCGTGATTGGCAAAGCCCAACGTTTGGTAAAAATCCCCGGAAAATTATTCAAACCAATAATTTCTAACCCTGAATCATCCGCTAAAACCGGCTTATTAATTTTATGAGCTAAATAAGCAGCTTTTTGATAAGCATTTTCCAAAAAAGTTGTTCCTTCTTCTGGAATATCAATTACGGTTGGTAAATCTAATAGTGATTTAACCGTTACATTCATTTCAGCAAAAATCGCGGTAAATTCGCGAACCTTATTTTTGTTATTTGTTGCAATTCAAATTTCGTGCATTGTAATCCCCTTTTTAATTCTTTTACAAATATATTGTATAATAATTTAAATAAAGGAATGAAAAAAATGAAATATAAATGTTGAAAAAAACTTGCTTTAGGAATTACTAATCAAAATTACTTAACTGCTAATAATTTATTTGTGCGCTATAGTTTACCTGATACCACTTTCTATTTAGACCACCATAATGAAATTAAAGTTCTTGAAGCACTAAAAAATGTCTCTTGAACAATTCCAATTGTTGATTATGGTTTTGAAGCAAATAATTTTTATCTTGTTAGTCCTTATTTAACCAATAGTACAACAATTAACACAAATAATCTAACACCTAATTTATTAAAGCAAGCAAGTAATCTAATAAAAAACCTCTGAGCTGTTAAAATTGCTAACCCCGTCATTTTTGACCCCGAACAATTTTTAAATAACTTTAAAAGTAAAATTAAAACCCCATTAGTTGACTTAACTAGCTATGAAAAAACAATTGACTATCAAAAATTAGTAACACCAGCAAAAGACCTTGTTCTTTGTCATAACGATTTAAATCCTGGGAATTTTTTAATCCATCACGATAAAATGTACTTAATTGATTTTGAATATGCGATGTATAATGATCGGTTATTTGATATCGGCTCTTTCATTTCTGAAACCTTAACAAAACCAGAAGATATTACCCTTTGATTAACTTTTTTTGATCTTAATCGCCAAGAAAAAGAAAAACTTGCTGCATGAATTAATTATCAAAATATCTTATGAATCTACTGAGCTACTTACATGTACCAAGAACGACAAAATCGCGTTTTTTATGACATTGTTCGCGCTAAATACCAAAAACTAAAACAAGAAGGTCAACTGTTCTAACCTTCTTGTTTATTATTTTTTGCTATTTTTTTCAAATTAATAACTCCACTAATATTACGAATTCAGACCGATAAAAACGTTCCGAAAAAAGCCGAAACTAGTAAAAAACCAAAAGCAACTAAGCAACGATATAAAATATCATCTCAAGTTCATCAATAACCAGTTAAATATAAACCATATAATGTTCACGCTAAAATTGTTGTATAAATAAACTGATCAGCTTGATGCCCTTTTACAATAAATCCTAACAATGTTAAGAAGAAGACACCAATTATGTAAGCTAAACCAAAACCAATGCCAACGCCAACTTCATAATGGTGCGCAAATTTAAGATCAGGAGATGATAATAAAAATAAAACTAAAAATGGTGCAACCCCTTCAATGATTAAAAACAAGACACTTTTTCAGAAAACTGTTCGGGTTGCTTGGAAATCTAATTCATGTTGGACAACGGGAGAAATATGACTATTTTCACTATTTTCAACCTTATTTTTATTATCAATTACTTTCATTTCTTCACCTCAACGTTTTGTTAATTTTAACATAAAAAAAATTGTTCTTACAACAATTAAAATAATGGAGCGGGTGAAGGGAATCGAACCCTCACAGTCAGCTTGGAAGGCTGAAGTTCTACCATTAAACTACACCCGCATATAAACTAATATCCAACTAAATATATACCATTTGATATTAGTGATGTCAATCATTTTTTTAAAAAAATGGTACCCGAGACCGGACTTGAACCGGTACAGTCAAACAACCGACGGATTTTAAGTCCGTTGCGTCTACCTATTCCGCCACTCGGGCATATAAATGGTCTCCTGTGCAGGACTTGAACCTACGACCTACTGGTTAAAAGCCAGCAGCTCTACCGACTGAGCTAACAGGAGATAATGTTTTAAATAATGGCTGGGCTAGCTGGATTCGAACCAGCGCATGAAGGAGTCAAAGTCCTTTGCCTTACCGCTTGGCGATAGCCCAACATAATAATGGTGGAGGGAGAGGGATTCGAACCCCCGAACCCGAAGGAGCTGAGTTACAGTCAGATGTGTTTGGCCACTTCACTACCCCTCCAAAATGGTGCTGGCTAGAAGACTTGAACTCCCAACCTACTGATTACAAGTCAGTTGCTCTACCAGTTGAGCTAAGCCAGCAATAATGGTCGGGTGTAACGGACTTGAACCGCTGACCACCTGCTTGTAAGGCAGGCGCTCTCCCAACTGAGCTAACACCCGATGACACAATGCTGTTTTGTATTGTGTTAAAACCTTTATTATTTTATATAAAACCATTATTTTTGTCAATTATTTTCTAATTCTTTTCAAAAATATTTTAAAAATGTTGAATTTAGGGAAAGAAAAAGCAAACTTTCATATCTAGTAATGCTATGAATTATTTTGCTTTGTTCTTTGTTTAGTTATGTTGTTGCATTTGCGCAGCACGTTGGTACTGTGGAATTGAAATTAGATAATCATCTTCACTTCGTCATAATCCTTTTATGACTGATGTAATTAAGTAAATCATAAACATTGTTCCAATTAACATAAAACTAAAGTTTAAAATGTTCAAGAAGATTTGGAACCCGTTTTGACGGTTTGAGAAAATACGGCCAAATGCTTCAATTAATTTTACAATTGCTGAAATGATTTGAATTACTAATAAAATTGTTGCAAAAACAGTATAAACTGTTGAAACAAAACGATATCATTTTCCTAAACTTGTTTGGGCAATCATATGATCAACTGTTTTACGATTATAAAAGAATGGGACAAAAAGTAAACTAAAGCCAGCCACAACTCCTAAAATTGTCATTACAGTAATGAAAGTATTTTTAGCACTTGCTGTTACAAACCCCGAATTATTTGTTACTCCCATAAATGAACCAATTGCAATAATTGCTCCAATGGCTCCTAACATTCATCCAGTTCCTAAATAACGAACAATTGTTACCCGTGCATTTTTTGTTGCTTTAACATCAGTATTTGGTAATCATGTTAAGGCAAAGGGAGCAATTACTCCTCCTAATGACAATGATAATACTGCTAAACTTCATTTATTGGCACATAATTCAGCATCCGTTCCACTTGTTGCGTAACGAATTAACCCAATGTTACAAATTAATGTTGTTGTTAAAGTAAACATAATAATAATTAAAAATAGTACTCGATAAGTTCCTAAATCTTCTCATGAATTCATAAATAATGTTTGATAAGTATTTAGATCCCCTGTTATTTGACCATTCGTGTAATTACTTCAAAAATAAAAATAATAACCGGCTAAAAATAAAACTCCAATGATTCCAAATAAACTTGATAAAACTATTCAAAATCTTGTAAAGCCAAATCCTAACGTTCTCATTAAATTAATCACTTCCTTTTTTTTAAATGATAAGCATTATTATATCGGAAAAATAATTTTTAGCAACCCTTTGCTTTATTGGGTTTTAGGGAAAAAGGGCGAAAACTAATAAATAAAAAAAGTGAAATTAAATTACACTTTTGATTATTTTTTGGCAGCTCAGCGAAATGTTTTTGTTGATAATCCCAATAAGGCAAAAATAAGAATTAAAGAAATTAAAATAGGTTGTCAAACAGCGGTATAATCATAGCCTCTTGTATAATTACTATGATTATAAATTGCTTCAAAACTATCCATTGGAGCATTACCATAAGCACCATATAAGAAAACATAAACCGGATGTTTAAAGGGAATAAAATAAGTAATATAACGCGTAACATCACTTTTAATAATCATTGCTGGGGATAATAAAATTCCGGCCATAAATACTGAAATGAAGAATACTCCAACCACTAACCCTTGGACCAAACCATCACTTGAGGTAATTCCTCCGATAAAAGTAGATAAAGCAATTGCCACTAATGAAATTAAAATAATACCAAAAATAATGTATCCTCACCCCATTGATTTAAATGAAGAAAGATAATCTTGGCCCCCTAATGGTAACGAAATTAAAAATAATAAAATTAACCCTGATAAGGAAATGATAAAATAGAAAAATCATAAGCTTAAAATAAAAGCAATCTTACTAATTCCCGAATTTTCAATTCGTTTTAAAAAGACCGAATTCTTTCATTCAACAATTGAAGAGGATAACAAAATCAACATTGTAGTTAGCGGTAATAAGGTATAACTAAGAAGATTTACTTGTTTAATTAACAAATTAATCTCATCATTACCAGGAACAAAGACAATTGAATTAAAAATAAATTTAAACATTACTAAAAAAATGATTGGTAAAATATAAGTAAATAAAAATCCTTTTGGAGTTTTAATAAAACTCTTATTTAAAATATATAGAACAGCGGTGAAACTATTAGTTGTTGCTTTAAAATCGATCTTTTTCATTCGCTAATTCTCCTTTAAAATAAGTCATCATCAGGTTTCGCACTGATCCCCATTTCTTAATAATATAATCCATTGGTTTATCTAAAAAAATTGTTCCCGCTTCAATAATTACTAATCGATTTGCTAACAATTCAATTTCTTCTGAATTATGTGAAATTATTAATAAGGTTTTATCTTTCTCACTAAAAAACTGTTTAAAAAAAGCAATAATTTTATATTGAATATTCATATCTAACCCAGTTGATAGTTCATCTAAAATTAATAGCTCTGGGTTCGCAATAATACTTAATAGGGCATTAAAACGCTGTTTTTGCCCCCCTGATAATTTTCTTAAGGGTTGCTTAAGAAAATCCTTAATTTCAAAAATATCAATTAATTCTTCTAAGTTATACATGTTATTTTTTAAGATGCGATTAAATGTTAATACATCATTCGCTGAAATTCCTGGCGGCCAATCTCCTTGTTGATACTGAATTCCGATTGCCCGACGTAATTGAGGACTTTTAAAATTATATTTAATTTCCCCTTGTGACTTTGGCGTTGAACCAGAAATTATTTCAACTAAAGTTGATTTCCCCGCCCCATTTGCACCAACAATCGCGATCCGATCATTTTGTTTTATTGTTAAGTTAATATTTTTTAAAATTTGTCGTTTCCGAACATTTTTTGATAAATTCTTAATTTCCACAATTGTTTCCATTGAATCTATACCTCTTCTATATATATAGTTTAATTATATGTTAAATAAATAATTAGTCAATTTCTCACTCTGAATATAAATTGTATTGTAGTTAAAAAAAGAATTTTTATTATATAATTTTAATAAGTAATAAAATAGTAATTAACAAACGCATAATAATTTTAAACTTATATAGAAAGAATTCTAATTATGATATATGCATGAAATGTTGATTTATTTAAAAAAATGGGATTATACGACGGTCCTATCGCCCAAGGTTTAGTTTGATTAATCTTTTTACTTTTAGCAGGTGGGGTTATTTTTAGTGCGATTAAAATGGCAGGCTTTTTAGTTGCCTTTACAGCTAGAAAAAATATTGGTCAATCATTAGCTGGGGGGCTTATTTTAGCAATTATTACATCTTTACCAGAATTAACAATTGCTTTTACAATGGGAGCTAGTAATACCCCACAGTTTAGTTTTGGAAATACTTTAGGAGCTAATTCATTTTTTATGACTATTTTTGCCTTGGGGAGTTTAATTTTTCTAAAAAAACATAAATTTAATAAAATTAATAAATTTTATTCAAATCTTTTATTTGAATTTGCTTTTTTTAGCGCCCTTATCCTTCTTGCTTTTTTACCAAATTTATTATATCCAAACAATAAAGTCTTAATTCCCTTTTTATCTTTAACAATTCCAGGAATTGAAATGTCCTGACTATTAATTTCTATTGCCATAATATACTTTACAGTAATTACCATATCAATAGTGAAAGAAAAAAATAAAACTAAAAATAATTTAACTCTTGAATTTGAAATAACAGATGATCTAATTAGTGAGAAAGATTATAAAAATCATTTAACAATTAAAAAAATTACTTGCCTATTTATTTTATTCACTATTTTATTAGTCTTTTTAGCTTTTTCATTATCATTAACCGCTGATATCCTCCCCCATGTCTATGGCATTCCCGAAACTTCCGTTGGCGGGATAATTCTTTCTTTTGTCACAAATTGTCCAGAATTGACATCTACTTTTGTGCTATTAAAAAATAATAAAAAAAAGATTGCTTTTGGTGGGCTAATTGGAAGTCTTAACTTTAATTTAGTAATTAATTTCTTTGCCGATTTAGCTTTCCGACAAAACGGCTCTTTAAATCATATTATTTACAATAACCCCTATTATCTGCAATACAGTATTTTAACAATCCTGCAATTTATCTTAATGTTTTTTACTTTTTCAACAACAACGAAAGCGGTACAAACCAACAAAAAATGGTATATTTCAATTAACGTCCTAATTATTTTAACTTACATTATTGTATGAACATTAATTTTAACCATTGTACCTGTTAGGTAAAATAATTAACTTCTTAATTTCCTTTCTTTAATAAAAAGAGTCTGTTAAAGCAAAATAAATGATACAATATTGAGAGATTAATATTTTGTGAAAGGAACAATTAAATATGAAAAATAGACAGGTCCTAAAACCTCAGGCTTATGATCTTGAGCAACCGCTAAATCCTTCTAATGCTTTTTCGCCTTGTAAAACAAAAACAATCCGAAAATATCTTAGTTTTCACTTTACTTTTAAAATTAAATTAAACCAAATAATAATAATGGCTTTTTTATTAGCTCTTAACATTTTATTTCAATACTTAAGTAATATTATGGTTTTAACAATCTATCCCTTTGATATTATTTTAGTTTATATTCCCTTTTTTCTTGTGGGCTATCTTTTTGGTTTTTTAAAAACACTATTTTTTATTTTAGCTTTTTTAATGTTATCGTTCTTAACATGACCTCCTTATCTAGCAGTCTGAGAAACTTTTGTCTTAAATACAATTATTCTTAATTTTATTTTTGCGCTTCCCTCGCTTATATATTCAACCTATACTCGCCAAAATAATTTAACTGAAAAAACGGCTGGGATTAAAATCAAATATTTTAGTCATATTATTATCATCATGCTATTATCATGAATTATTACATCGCTTGGTTTAAGTATTTTTGTTATTAAAGCAAGTGATCCTGGTAGTTATGTTAATCAAAATAACCATTTATTTCAAAACTTTCATGGCGGGATTTTTGCCTTTGCTTTTAGTTATCAATTAATCCGCCATACGATTAATACAATTATTTTTTTAGCAATCTTCTGACACATCTATCACATCATTGACAGATATCACTAAAAATTAAGCAATTATTTTCATTTAAAAATAATTAGGGTCTGTTAATTTTATGATAAAGTTAAATAGTGAGGTGAAAAAAAATGAAAGCATTTGATTATGAAGATATTCAGTTAATTCCAGAATTATGTATTGTCCAATCACGTAGTGAATGTAATACAAAAGTAAAATTAGGAAAACATACTTTTAATTTACCTGTTGTTCCTTCTAATATGGCAACTGTTGTTAATGAAGAATTATGTCAAAAATTGGCAGAAAAAAATTATTTTTATATTATGCATCGATTTAATGTCGATCAAGTTAAATTTGTCCGTGAAATGAAAGGAAAAAATCTAATTACTTCCATTTCAGTTGGGGTTAAACCAGAGGATTACCAATTGGTCTCAACACTAAAAGCACAAAATTTAATTCCTGACTACATTACAATTGATATTGCCCATGGTCATGCTTTTAGCGTTCGTGATATGATTCATCATATTCGTAAAGAAATGGGAAAAGACGTCTTTATTATTGCCGGAAACGTTGGAACACCAAAAGCTGTTCGCGACTTAGAGCAATGAGGAGCTGACGCCACTAAAGTTGGAATTGGTCCGGGAAAAGTATGTATTACAAAACTAAAAACTGGTTTTGGTACTGGGGGATGGCAATTATCAGCTGTTAAATGATGTAGTAAAGGAAGTTCAAAACCAATTATTGCTGATGGCGGAATTCGTGTTAATGGTGATATTGCTAAATCAATCAGAATGGGAGCAACTTTCTGTATGGTGGGAAGCTTATTTGCCGCACACCAAGAATCACCAGGAAGCCAAGTTGAAGAAAATGGTATCCAGTATAAAGAATATTTTGGTTCAGCTAGTGAATACAATAAAAGTGAAAAACGCTATGTTGAAGGAAAAAAAGAATTAATTGAAATTCGTGGTAGCATCTTTGAAACACTACAAGAAATGACCGAAGATTTACAATCATCAATTTCTTATGCTGGGGGAACTGATGTTGAAGCAATTAAAAAAGTTGATTATGTTGTTTTAAAAGATAGTAATTTTTAAAAAAAAAAAAAAAACCTTTTTAAAAGGTTTTTTTTATCGAAAACTACGTGATTGTTCTTGTTTGTAGCGTCTTTTTTCTTTCTTGCTCATTCAGTGTTCACGTTTACGTGCTTCTTTACGTTTAACTGAAGAAACTTTATTAAAGCGTTTTAATGCTTTGTCTAATGGTTCGCCTGATTTTACAACAACAGTTGCCATCTTTTCACTCCTAAAATCTATTTTTAAATTTAACAACTTAATATTATCATATATTTTTTTTAAAACCAATTATTTTAATTTTTATTATTAAATATTAATTATTTTTTCGTTTTGGTAAAAATTTCATAAAGGTCATTAATCCGTTTTTCGTACATACTATGTTTCTTTGGCACATAATATTTAACCCCTGCCATTTCTGGTGGTAAATATGTTTGTTCAACATAATCGTTGGGAAAATCATGGGGATATTTATAACCCTTCCCTGCCCCTAGTTTTTTGGCGGATTTATAGCTGGTATCTTTTAAATGCAATGGAATTTTAAATTCTTTCCCGCTTAGAACATCTTCATAAGCTTGATCAGTGGCTAAATAAGCACTATTTGATTTTTCACTTAAAGCCATTTCAACAATTGCCAATCCTAAAGGAATTCGCCCTTCAGGTAAACCAATTTGACGAAAAGCATCAATTGCCGCTTTAACATGAATCGCAATCGCCGGATTGGCTAAGCCAATATCTTCATAAGCGATAATTAACATTCGTCGCATTAATGCTTCATGATCACCACTCGCTAATAAACGGGCAAAATAATAGAGCGCCGCATCAACATCACTACCTCGAATCGATTTTTGTAAAGCTGATTTCAAATCATGATGTTCATCACCATCAGCATTATTTAATAAGTTTGCATTTGGAATAATGTTTTTTAAAATTTTAGGGGTAATTTCAACACCATCATATAAGTTTAAACATAATTCTAAAATATTTAATGCTAAACGTAAATCTCCACTTGTTGCTTTGGCAATAATATTAATACTATCAGAACCAATTTTTAAATTTTGTAAGAGTGGATTTTTAGTGATTAATCGTTGCAAACCTGTTGCCATTTCTTCGGCACTAATTCGTTCTAATTTAATAATATTAGCACGAGAACGAATCGCCGGATTAATGACAAAAAAAGGATTTTCCGTTGTGCAGGCAAACATTAAAATATTACCTTGTTCTAGATATTTTAATAAAATATCTTGTTTATCGCGGTTCATCCGATGGATTTCCTCTAGAATAACAATAAAGCGATCATTATTACTTGCTGTTGTTAAAATCTTTTCTAAATCTTGTTTTTTATCAATTTCCGCATTAAAAACGGCATAAGGGATCTTTAAGTCATTTGCCAACGCTAGCGCTAAACTACTCTTACCAATTCCTGGTTCCCCATAAAAAATTAAAGAAGAGGCATAGTTTTTCGCAACCATTCGACGAATTAAGCCATTTTCATGTAACAAATGTTCTTGGCCAATAATATCTTCAATTGTTGTTGGTTTTAATAAATATGCCAAAGGCTGTTGCATTTTTTCACCTCTTTTGTAATAATAGCATATCATAACAGCCCTAATTCTCCTACCATTTAATTATGAAGAAATAAAAAAACATATACTAATGTATATGTTTATGCTTTATTTAATTGCTGCTCGGGCATGGTTAACAACTTCTGTTAACTGTTGACATGAAGCATCAAAACCAGCTTGTTCTTTTGCTGTTAAGTTTCAATTAATAATACGTGATCATCCTTTATTATTAACAATTGCTGGAACTCCAGTATAGATTCCTTGGTGTCCAAAGTTTCCATCTAAATAGGCCCCAACCATCATTGCTTTGTTTTCATCACAAAGCACGGCACGAACAATATCAGTTAAGACAATTCCAATTCCATAGAATGTTGCTCTTTTTTTCTCAATAATTTTATAAGCCATGTGAATTGCTTCTTGCGTAATTTCATCTAACTGTGCATCAGTAAGTTTTCCTTCTGCCACATATTGGGCAATTGGTTTTCCCATTACTGAAGCTGTACTTCAAATTGGAGTTGATGAATCACCATGTTCTCCCATTAAAACGGCTGAAACTTCTTTTGCTCCAACATTTAATTTTTCCGCTACTAAGCGACGTAAACGCGCTGAGTCTAAACTTGTTCCTGACCCAATAATACTATGTTTATCAAAACCAGTTACTTCATAATAAACTGTTGTTAAAATATCAACTGGATTAGATGCAACAACGGTAATTCCACTAAATCCTGATTTTTTAATTTCTAAGGCAATACTTTTCATAATTTTGGCATTATCAGCCACCATATCAATTCTTGTTTCCCCTGGTTTTTGTGGGCGACCAGCTGTAATCACAATTACATCCGCATCATGACAGTCACTATATGTCCCAACACGAATACTTGCAAATGAATGTGGTAAAAAAGCATTCCCATCTGCTAAATCTAATGCTTGCCCTTCAGCGGCATCAACATTAACGTCAATTAAAATATATTCTTGGGCAATTCCTTGGTTAATCGCTGAATACAAAAATGATGTTCCAACGGCTCCAGTCCCAACTAAAACTACTTTACGATTTTTCATACTTATCTCTCTCCATTACTATCTCTTTACTTTTTTTCCGTTTTTATTTTACACTAAATATCATAAAAATAAAAATTAAAACAAGAAAGATTCTTATTTTAATAATTTAATTCTTGTTGTTTTGTTTGTTCACGGCGTAACAATTCAAAAATATCTGATTCAAATTTAATTGTTCCGTTAATTACGGCTAATAATGGTTGTTCCCCAATTTTGGCTGGTAATTGTAATGTATCTTCAAAATACTTATCAATTCCGCGAATTAAGGCTCCCCCACCACAAATTGTCATTCCATTACGGAAAATGTCTCCCGCTAATTCTGGTGGTGTTTCTTCTAACACCTGCACAACTAAATCAATAATTCTTGAAACAGGAACTTTTAGAACTTCACGAATTTCTTCTGGTCCGATTTCAATTTCACGGGGTAACCCAGAAACAATATCACGACCATAAATTTTCATTTTTCGTTCATCAGAGTATTTTGCTAATGATCCAATTTCCATTTTGATCATTTCAGCGGTTTTGATTCCAATTTCTAAACCATATTGGCTACGAATATATTTTAAAATTTCTTCATTAAATAAATTCCCAGCTACTTTAACTGATTTTGATAAAACTAGGTCTCCTGATGATAAAACAGCAACGTCAGTGGTTCCTCCCCCACTATCAATTACTAAATTACCAACTGGTTTATAAATATCAACTCCCCCACCAAGGGCAGCCATTTTAACTTCTTCTTCGACAAATACTTTTTCTGCCCCTAAATTAGTTGCAATTTTCTTTAAAGCATTTTTTTCTAACTCGGTAACTGTTGATGGACATGCTAATAACATAACTGAACCTTTTAATTGTTTTGCAATACGTAAACGATTAAAAATATATCTTAATTGTGCTTCTGTAGCACGAATATCAGTAATAACTCCATCTTCCATTGGACGAATAATTCTAATTGCTTTATTACCCTTTCCAATCATTTTATAAGCCTCGTTCCCGACTGCAATAATATGGTTATCTTTAATTCGGTATGCAACAATTGATGGTTCATTATAAACAACACCAGTTCCTGCGACATAAACTAAGGTATATGATGTCCCTAAGTCCATCGAAATGAAATTAGGTTTTTTTGTATTAAATACTGCCATGCGCCAATTCCTCCTTAAGTTTTATTATATCGCTTTTCAAGGTTAAAACAATATTAAAATAAAGAAATTATTAAGTTATTGTTCTGGTAAGCAAAGAATTATCAGTTATAATAAATGTGAACAAGGAGTAATGTCAATGAGCAAGAAGCATTTAATTAATAACCATGCCATTAATGGTGAAGAATTTATCGATATTAATCAACAAATTACTTTTTTAGAACAACGAGGATTTACAATTGAAAATAAAAATGAATTAGCCCATATTATTACTAATTATGGTTACTTCCGATTATTCCATACTTTTATTCCGCAATTTTTAGATGCCCATAACCACTTAATTGCCCCCTTAACCGAAAAAGATATTTTAGCAATTTATTATTTTGATCGTAATTTAGCAACTTTATACTACCAATTTTTTGGTTATTTTGAACACAAACTACGTTCAAATATTATTATTCAAGGGAACATTGAATGTCCAAATATTTTAAAACAATTTGATTATTTTTACCCTAATCCAAATGCCCAAGATAATATTATTAGAATTATTGAAAAACATATTTATTTAGGGGCAACCTACTTAAAACCTTACCATCAAGTAAAACTATACCCACTTTTTATTATTATTAATTTTATTGATTTGAATGAAGCAATAAAAATGATGCATACCTTTAAGGATAACACGGCAATTTTAAAAAACTTTTACTTTGATAATGAAAAAGATTTTTTATTTATTTGCAACAATATTATGCGCTTATTCCGTAATGCAACAGCCCACTATGATCGAATGTATCGCTTCTTTATCAACCTTGATGATGAGGATGCTCAACAATTAAATAACATTTTATTGGGGATTATTAAAGACCCAAACCACTATCAAACGGTTATGAACCATGTTGTTGATAACAACTATAATACTTTTATTTTAACAATCTTTCTTGTTTATTTATTAAGTCGTAGTCAAGCCAAACATTTTATCAACCAGTTAAATCAGTTATTAACAAAAGGCGTTGAAAAAAAGATTCCCAATTTCAATTTTGTCACTGATATGTTAACTAGCGAAGATGCAATGAATTGACCAGCCAATTGATTAGAAATTCTAAAATACATTACTACTCATAAAAAATATGTTTCATAAAAAAACATTGCTAGCTAGCAATGTTTTTTTATCTTATTCTAATTTACCAAAGACATTTTTAAAGACTTCATCATATGTTGAAACGGGAATAATTTTTAAAGATTCCTGAACTTCTTTTGGGATGTCATCAATATCTTTGACATTTTTACTTGGAATTAAAATTGTTTTTAACCCACTACGGTTAGCAGAAATTGATTTTTCACGTAAGCCCCCAATTGGTAAGACTTGACCACGTAACGTAATTTCTCCTGTCATTCCAATATCTTGGGAAACCGGACGATTACTTAACGCACTAATGATAGCTGTTGTTAAAGTAATTCCAGCTGATGGACCATCTTTTGGTACCGCCCCTTCGGGAACGTGAATATGGATATCATGGTTTTCAAAGAATTTTGTATCTAACCCAAACTTATCAGCATTGGCTTTAACATAGTCAAGGGCAATTGAAGCAGATTCTTTCATCACATCTCCTAGTTTTCCGGTTAAAACAAAGTTTCCTTTCCCATTAAAGCTATTAACCTCAATTGGTAAAATATCCCCACCAAATTGGGTATAAGCTAAACCAGTTACAACTCCAACTTGTGATTCTTGTTCTTTTTCGGTATGTTCAAAACGACGTTTACCTAATAATTCATTAACTGTTTGAGCTGTTACTGTTAGATTTGTCATTTCTTTATTTAAGAATTTAACAATAAATTTACGAGCAATTGCGTTTAAGTCACGCTCTAATTGTCTAACTCCAGCTTCACGTGTATAGTGTTTAATTACTTCGTTAATTGCTTCATCAGTTATTGTTAACTGACCATCAGCTAAACCATTATTGCTTAATACTTTTGGTACTAAATAATCTTTTGCAATATGTGATTTTTCTAATTCAGTATATGAAGATAATTGAATAATTTCCATTCGGTCAATTAATGCTTCTGGAATATTATCATAATAGTTTGCTGTTGCAATAAACATTACATTGCTTAAATCATAACTTTCTTCTAAATAGTGATCAGAAAAGGCAGCATTTTGTTCTGGGTCTAATACTTCTAACATTGCACTAGCCGGATCACCACGATAATCTGATGACATTTTATCAATTTCATCTAATAAAAATAATGGGTTTGTTGATTTTGCTCGTTTCATTGATTGAATAATTCGACCAGGCATTGCGCCAATATATGTTTTACGGTGTCCACGAATTTCTGATTCATCTTTTACACCACCTAAAGCAACTTTAACAAAATTACGACCAGTTGCTTCCGCGATTGATTTCGCTAAACTAGTTTTCCCAACCCCTGGAGGCCCAACTAAACAAATAATTTGTCCTTTTAATGAATTAGTCATTGATTTAACAGCTAAATATTCAACAATTCTTTCTTTAACTTTTTCTAGACCAAAGTGGTATTTATCTAAAACTTCTTTGGCAAATTTTAAATCATTTTTTTCATCCGTTTTTTCTCATCATGGTACTTGCATCATTCAATCAATATATGTTCGAATAATATTTGACTCACTTGATGCTTGTGGTAAAGATTCATAACGGGCAATTTCTTGTTCAATTCGTTCCTTAATATTTTTTGGGAACGGTTCTTTTTCCAAACGTTCTTTGTAAATTTTCATGTCATCAGCGGCATCATCAAATTCACCAAGTTCATCTTTAATTGCTTTTAATTTTTCTCGTAAATAATACTCACGTTGTTGTTCATCAACACGTTCTTTAATTTTTTTGGTAATTTTATTATCAATATCATTAACTTGTTGCTTGTTTACTAAATGATCAAAAATAATTTGTAAACGTTTTTCGACATCTAATTGTTCTAAAATTTCTTGTTTTTTAGCAACCGGAATAAATGGTAAAAACTGAGCAATTGTATCAACAACTTCATTACCATCAACTGAATCCCCAATTTGATCTAATAAATCTTCTGGTAAGATATCTTGTAATTCCATTAATTCTTTAATGTTTGCTGTGATTTTTTCCGCAATTTTATCATCTGATTTAACAAAAGATTTTAAAATATCAATATCAGCCGCATAATATTCGTCTTCACGCAATTCTAAAATTTTAACACGATCAACTGCTTTAAAATTAACAGTTAAACTACCGTCTTCTCAAACCTTACGAATTTTTAATTCGGCTAAAACCCCAATGCGATAAATTTCTGATAATTTTGGATCATCTTCTAATGGTTTTTTTTGGCTAACTAAAACAATATGGTTATCAAATTCTTTATTTGCCTTATTAACAGCCAAAACTGACTTATCACGGCCAACTTCTAGGACTTGTTCAAACCCTGGAAAAATATAACTTCCCCTTGTAATTAATACTGGTACATCCTTTAATTGTGTTGTTTTTGATTCCATTTCAAAATACCTCCTCTTGTTAAATATTCATTAATATTAAGCTAATTTTATCTTATTTTAAATTAGTTTAACACTTTCTGAACTACACTTGAATTATAACAAAAAAATTAGCACTTGCAATATTAAAGTGCTAATTTTTTAAATATTTTTTTGGTTGTTTTTCAATTGTATCAAAATATTATTATTTTGCAATTAATTTATTTTTAAAGCGAAGAAAATAGGTAAAAAAACTATTAAAATAGGCTTTTAATAGTTTTTTTAAAGTTATTTCCCATTTTTTTCGTATAAAAAGGCAAACACTTTATCATGAATTAATTGTTCTTTTACTTGTTCTTCGGAAATTAATTTCGCTTCTTTTAAAGTTTTTCCATCAATTCCAAATTGTTTTCCTAATTTTTCATATTGTTCATCAATTTCAGCAGGATTAATATCAAATTTTTCCTTATTTAAAACCGCATCAACAATAACCCCATTTTCTAAACGATTTTTCGCATCTTTGAATAATTCTTCATAAATATCGTCTTCTGTTAATCCTGAACGTTCTTTGTATGTTTTCATATCCATTTGTTGCGCTGTTAATTTTTGTTTAAATTCATTTTTTAACTGGTTAGCTTCTTTTTTAATAATTGATTCAGGAATTAAAATATTTGAATCTTTAACAATTTCACGGAATAGTAAACCAATAAAACGGTCATATTCTTGTTTTTGTAATTGTTCTTTAATGTTATTTTCCACATGTTCACGTAATTTTGCTAAAGTATCAATTCCTTTTAGATTAATATCTTTTGCTAAATCATCATTTAATTCTGGCAATTCTTTTGATTTCACTTCTTTAATTTTTAATTTAAATACTGCTGGTTGGCCTTTTAATTCTTCAACATGGTAATCGGCAGGGAATGTTACGTTAACTTCCTGTTCTTCACCACTTTTAAAACCAATCATGCCATCTTCAAAACCAGGAATAAATTGACCACTACCAATTTCTAAGGTAAAATCTGTTGCTTTACCACCTTTAAATGGGACATTATTAACAAAACCTTCAAAATCAAAGATTACAGTATCACCTTTTTCAATTCCGCTATCTTTTGGTTTATGAATCGCAAAGCGATCACGTAATTGGTCAATACTACGATCAATATCTTCTTTTTTAGCAACAACTTTTTCTTTTTTAATATCATCAAACCCTGTATAACGATTAATTGTAATTTCTGGTTTTAAATCAAAGTCTAATTCTAAAATATATTCTTCTTTACTTAATTTTTTAACAGTTGGAACTGGTGAAGAAAATGGTTGAACATCTGATTTTTGGTCAAAGGCAAATTCATAAGCTTTATTTACAACTAAGCGGTGCGCACTGTTTAAAATTTTTGCTTCTGTTAAATGCTTTTTAATTAAATCAGCTGGCACTTTTCCTTTTCGAAAACCAGGAATTTCTAATTCATTAGCGGCTTTCTGTTCAGCTTTTTTAACATAGTCTGTTCATTCTTTTCCATCAATTGTTACAGTTCATTTTCCAATCCCTTTTGCCAGGATTTTTTCTGCTTTAAATTTCATATCACTACCTACCTTCTTTACACATTTACAATTATAACAAAAAGTCTAATTTATATACATTAATTTTCGTTTTTTTAAAACATTTAGTGATAACCCTAAAAATCAATTTCGTTAAGAACTTTAACCTGGTCAATAACTAACTGGGGATTAATAGCAAAGCGATTAACTAATTTGTGATGATCATAATCAACCCCTAGCATTTTATTAGCTTGGGTAATAATCGCCGTTGTTAAAACCGGAATCTCACTTGGGGCTAATGAATCAGGGAAACGATATAAATAATAGGCTTCTAATAGGTTTAAACACAAGTGGTATAAACTAGGATTATCATTGTAAACTATTTCATCAAATAATTTTAGGAATTTTTGATGATTATCATCATCGTAAGGTCATTTTAAGGTATCTGGAGTAATTGTAAAGGTTTGCTTTTTTTTGATAACTTTTATTGGGGTTGTGATTTCTTGTTCTTGTAACAAAAATAATAACCGAACTTTAATTGGATCTCCAACAGTTGGATTAACCAATAGCTCGCTAATTATTGGTAAGAAATTGCGTAAATTTTGAGCTTGTAAAACTGGCACAACCATTAAAAATTCATCAACTGATAATAAAGGTTGGGTCAAAACTGCCGTAATCTTAGCTGGTGTTCAAACGTTATCAATTCTCTTACCATCGTTTATTTGAACCGTAATTATTTTTCCTAACGTTTTTAATTCTTTTTCAACGAAAGCGGGAACATAGGGCATTCTTAATTCATCATTAATTTTCTCTTGGGCCCTATGATATTCTCCCTGCGCAATTAACGTTTTAATTGTTGATAATAATTCATCATAGTAATTATCTTGTTCCATCCCTTTTCCCCTTTTCTTTATTGTTATTATTATAATTAATATTTTGCCAAAATAAAACCTTATTTATTTTTCTAAATAAGGTTTTGCTTTTTTTCAATTTAATGGCGCCCACGGAGAGATTCGAACTCACGACCCTACGCTTAGAAGGCGCATGCTCTATCCTACTGAGCTACGTGGGCATATCTTAAATATCATAACATATCCCAAATAATTTTCAATATCATTTCCTTTTATTTCCGAGAATTTTAGCAGTATAACTCTTCGGAAAAGTCAGGAATTGAATAAACGGGAAACGTTTTTCCTGTTCGGTTAAATTGGCGATGGTGATATTGTTCAGCAATAATAACAACTGCACGATAAATCATTACAAAAAAGATGCCATTGATTCCAAATTTAATTAAATTAAATGGTACTAAAATCGGAATCAAGATGCCTTTGAACCAAGTAATTACTTCGGGAGGATAATTCATAAAGGCTCCATACATTGGTAAGATAAATAATCAGTTAAAAAAGGCCATTACAAAACTAACTGCAACTGTTGCTAAAACTAAAGCACAACTTAATGTTAAATACTCGATTTTTTTGCTATTTTTTTGATTCTTAATTATTTTATTAAATAAAAATATTAATCCTCAAAATAAAATAATAAAAACCAGATCCGCTAGCATTAGGGCAAAAACATCAATTGGTGAATCCCCCAAATATAGGATTCGCAATCACGAAACAACAACAGTAATAAATAAGGTATAAAATAAACCAATAATTTTTAGAGCCATTAAAAAAATAAAATCTGTTAATTCAATTTTTAAAAATGGCGCTGATGGAAAAATTGACAAATTAATTAGTTTACTGATTCATGATAATAAAACATATAGCGCAACAATAACGGCTAAACTAACAATTTTTTTGCTATTAAGTTTAAAAATTTGCTGATATTTTTGGCGCATTATTTTCGCTCCTTTTGTGATTTATATTAATTATAACTGATTTTTTTCAGAAGATAAATGGCAATTTCGTAATATAATTTAATTATATATGTTATATTAATATTTAGAATTAAAAAGAAAGAAGGAAAAAAATGAAAAAAGATAACATCGTACCCGTTATTATTGAAATTCCCAAGGGTAGTGCCAACAAATATGAATATGATAGTAAAACTGGTCGTATCATCTTAGATCGTGTCTTATATGGGGCTAATTTTTATCCAGGTGAGTATGGATTTATTGAAAATACCTTAGACTGAGATGGGGACCCATTAGATGTCATTTCATTAATTACTTATCCAACTGTCCCAGGTTGTCAAATTAATATTCGTGTGTTAGGAACAATTAATATGATTGATAATGGTGAAATTGATACTAAGTTAATTGGGGTTGTTAATGATGATCCCCGTTTTAATCATATTGAAACACTAGATGATATTCCGCAACACTTAAAAGATGAAATTGAAAACTTCTTTTTACAATATAAAGCTTTACAAAAAAAAGAAGTTCGTATCAATGGTTGAAGTGGTTTAGACCAAGCTTTAAAAGAAATTAAGGAATGTCAAGAACGTTATTTAGAATATAAAACAATTTTAGAAACAGAAGGCAAAGAAAAAGTAATGGCAATTTGAAAAGAAAAAGGACTTGGCCAAGCTTAATTTAATAAAATAAAAGGATTTATTACGAAATAAATCCTTTTATTTTATTTCTTTTTCAATTAAACTAACAATTTCGGCGGGAGTTTTTGTATTTGCATTAATAACTAAAACATTAAATTTATCTTTAATTTTTTGATATCATTCTTCATATTTTTTGTTTAATAAAATTCAGTATGCCTCATCAACAGTTTGTTCACTGGCACGTCCTCTTTTTTTAATCCGTTCAATCGCAATGCTCGGATCAACTTGTAAATAAACAACTAAATCTGGTTTAATTTGGTCATCTAAATATAAACTTTCTAATACAACAATATTATAAAATTCCATATAGACTTTATAATCAACTTCGTCCATATAACCTAGTTCATAAAGGACATCGACAAAAATTGCATCCTCTAAAATACTACGGTCAAAAATAATATTAGGGGTAATTTTGGCTTGTTTTAATTGCTTACTACGAGCCATTACCATATATACTTGCATTTTAAAGGCCATTGCTTTCGGGTCTTGATAATATGCATCTAGATAAGGATTTTCTTCAACTGGTTCATCCATCACAAGATAATTATGTTTTGCTCCTAGCATTTGGCTAATTGTTGATTTCCCTACTCCAACAACTCCGGCTAACGTAATTTTCATTTATTTAATCCTCCATTAATTGTTTTTCTGTTTTGCTATCACACCTACACCAAAAAAGCGTTTAACTTCTTTTGGTTTTAAATGTCTTCATTCCCCCGGACGAAGTGTTTCATCTAATTCTAAAAAGGAAATTGCGACACGTTTTAATTTTAAAACTTCTTTACCAACCGCTGCAATCATCCTTTTAACTTGGTGTTTTTTTCCTTCATGAATTGTTAAACTAATCACAGCATTATTTGTTTTGTCAGCATAATTTAGTAATTTTGCTGTTGCCGGACTAGAAATAATCCCTGGTTCAATTTCAACTCCTCGGGCTAATTGTTGTAACTCTGTTTTACTAATGGCCCCATTAATTAAAACATGGTATGTTTTATTAACAACATGACTAGGATGAGTAATAATATTTGCAAATTCCCCATCATTTGTTAATAATAATAACCCACTAGTATCATAGTCTAATCGCCCAACAGGATAAATTCGTTGGGGAATTCCTTGAATATAGCTTAATACTGTTCGGCGATGTTGGGGGTCAGACATTGTTGACACACAATTTCGGGGTTTATTTAACATAATATAAACTTTTTCGCGATTAATATTTTGCAATGGTTTATTATTAATTGCAATTTTATCGTGGGGTCCAACTTTTGTTCCTAACTCACTAATCACAACCCCATTAACTGTTACTTTTCCAGCGGCAATTAACTCTTCCGCTTTTCGGCGCGAACAATAACCGGAATTGGCAATAACTTTTTGTAAACGTTCCATCTTATTTAAATAACTCCTCATCATCTTCTAATTTTGCTTCTTGCAATTCTGGTAACTCTGATAACGATGATAATTTAAAGACCTTTAAAAATTCTTCCGTTACTTGATAGTTCATTGGTTTTCCAGCAATTTCACTTTTACCAACTTCTTTAATTAATTCCCGGGCTTTTAATTTATGAATAACATTATCGGAATTAACTCCTCGTAAATCTTCAATTTCTGGTTTCGAAATTGGTCCTCGATAGGCAATTATCGCCAAGGTTTCTAAAGCTGCTTGGGATAGTTTACTTTCAAATTTATTATTGGCTAATTTTAAGTAAAAACTATAATATTCTTTTTTGGTTGTTAACCGGTATTTTTTTGCAAATTTGGTAATAATAAAACCGCGGCGAGTATTATTTTGATATTCTTCTTCTAACTCAGTTAATAATAATGTTACTTCCTGGGGTTCTAACTCTAAAACTTCACAAATTTCATCCAACATAATTCCTTCATCGCCGACTAAAAATAATAATCCTTCTAATAAAGCGATTTTTTCTGCATTATTCATTTGTTTTCCTCCTTATTACTTCTGAAAAGTAAGATAAATTTGTTCTAAGTGATCGGATTGTTCAATCACAATTTTTTGACTTCGTGCTAAATCAAGTAAAGCAATAAAACTAGCCACAAAAACTTGTAACGTTGGTTCAAAATGGCTTAATAATTCTTCTAATAATCATGTTTTTGATGTTTCACCCATTAACTGGACAATTTTAACCGCCATATCTTCTGGGGATACTTCGCTAATAACAATATTTGATTGTAAGGGGCGCTGTAAATTAATTCGTTCCAGCATTTTTAAAAAGGTATTAGCTAATTTATCAACATTAATTTTTGGCGATAATGGTAATTGTTCATCAGGCACTTTGTTTCCCTTAATAATTGTTTTTGGTTTTGATAAGTACTGGCGCCCTTGTTCATGTTGTTCTTTAAAGTATTTTGTCACTTCTTTAATTTTTTTGTATTCTAATAAGCGGGCAATTAATTCATTGCGTAAATCAGTTTCGTAGTTATCTTCAATTTCGACTTCTTGTTTTGGGATTAATAATTTCGTCTTAATTTCCACTAAGTAACTGGCCATCAATAAATATTCTGCTGCCACTTCGATATTAAGGTTATTAACATCGGCTAAATAACTAGTAAATTGGTCGGTTAATTGCGCTAAACTAATTGTAAAAATATCAAGTTCTTTGCCCTTAATTAGATGTAATAATAAATCTAACGGGCCCGTAAATTGTTCTAAATTAACTTCATAGCGCTCCATTGCCAATTTTCCTTTCTTTGTTAATAATCTCTTTAATTAATAATAACGATATTTTTGCAATAATGAAATATTTTGATTAAAAATAATAACTGCCAAAAAAAAGTATATCATTTTATTTGATATACTCAAAGCCTGTTATTAATTATTGAATAATGTCATAAATTAGTTCTTGTTCTTTTGGGGCTTTTTCAACAACACGATAAATTTTATCTGGTCATTCATAAATTGCTTGGGTTGGGTAACGATTTGTATATAATGTCATAATAACTTCATCTTTTTTCACAACATCGCCATGTTTTTTATTTAAATAAATTCCAGCTTTATGATCAATTTCATCGGTCATTTCACTGCGCCCAGCCCCTAAGCGTGATGCTAAGAACCCAAGTTCACTCGTATTAAAGATTTCTAAATAACCATCTTGTTTTGCTTTAATTTCAATTCTATTAGTTACTTTTAATAAATTCTCAATTGTGGTTAGATTTTCAATAATTGCTAAATCGCCCCCTTGTTCTTTAATAAAAGCTTTAAAATAATTTAATGGTTCTGGGGTTTTTAAGCGTGCTTCACAAGCAGCAAAGGCTTCATCCAGGTTATCAAAAATCCCCCCTTGGCAAAGACTTAACGCAGCAACTTTACAACTAATATAAATTAAATCTTGTGGTCCGCGCCCTTGTAATACTTCTAAAACCTCAAAAATTTCAATTAAATTACCAATTGCATGCCCTAATGGTTGTGACATATTAGTTATAATAACTGCTACTTTTTTATTAAAGTCCAACCCTAATTCAATCATAATTTGGGCTAATTCACGTGCTTCTGAATTACTTTTTAATAACGCCCCACTACCACTTTTAACATCTAACACAATCCCATCACTTCCCGTTGCAATTTTTTTACACATTACACTTGAAGCAATTAACGGTAATGAATCAGAAGTTCCGGTTACATCGCGTAATTGATAAATCTTTTTATCCGCTGGGACAATTTCTTGTGATTGGGAAATAATTGACATATTAGTTTTTTCAATAATTTTAACAAATTCATCGAAAGTAAAATTAGTTTTAAAGCCTGGGAAACTTTCTAATTTATCAATTGTGCCCCCCGTATGACCAAAACCACGACCAGAAATTTTCGCAACTTTTAAGCCAAAAGAAGCGACAAGTGGGCCATAAATCAATGAAACTTTATCACCAACACCCCCAGAAGAGTGTTTATCAACTTTAAAACCAGGAATTTGTGATAAATCATAAGTTTCTCCTGAATTAACCATTGCCTCCGTTAAATAAAAAATTTCTTTCGCTGACATTGACTGAAAATAAACTGCCATTAAAAAAGCCGCCATTTGATAGTCGGGAATAATCCCATTCGTATATTCAGAAATTAAGTAATGAATTTCTTCTTTTGTTAATTCTTGACCATTTTTCTTTTTTTCAATGAAATTTAAAATATCCATATTATCTATCCTAACTTTTTTTCTTTAATTCTTTTTTATATTCATGGTATGCTTTTTTATCATCCACATTAGCAAATTGATCAAGGCCTTTTTGAATGATTTGTTTAACATTATTAGCAATTAAGTCAGTTGGTTTTGTCATAAACGTATCTGGTTTAATTGGTTTGTGGAAAACAATATGAACATATTTGCGACCTCTTTTTTTTGCCTTTTTATTTAAAACACGATATGAATTTACGATTGATACAGGAATAATTGGAACATGAGCTTTTTGGGCAATTTTAAAACTTCCCGCTTGAAATTCCCCCATTTCTTCTGAGTGACTACGAGTCCCCTCAGGAAAAATCACCATTGTGCGGGGAATGCGAATTAATTCATTTGCTTCTTGCATAACTTCTAATGCTTGACGAGGATTTTTACGATCTAAAAATAAAACATCAATTAATGTTAAAAAACGTTTAAAAGTTTTATCATTTTGTAATTCCAATTTGGCAATAAAAGCACATGGTGCTGTTTTACTAAAATCATTTAAACTAAATAAAATTCCCGGGTCAATGTTTGATTGGTGGTTTGCAACCATTAAACATCCTTTATCAATTCAATTATCACGATTGTGAACAATTAATTTAATATCAAAAAGTCATAAAAAATAACGACATCTTTTTTGTAATCAATGATAGCGATATTCTTCTGTTACTAAATTGGGGTCTCGCTTTACTTTTTTCGCCATACTTTTTGATTTTGTCAAAGTTCTTAAAAAGCGCGGTAAAGTTAGAAAGACTTTTCAGCCATTAATCATCTAATTTTCTTCCTTCCTAATATATTCTTTTATAATAAAACCGGGTTTAACAACTTCACTTATTTGTTGAAAAGCGGTTATATCAAAGCCAGGAAAATAGGTATCTCCAACATAATGCCCTTTAATTTCTGAGATAATTAGCATATCTGCATAGGGTAAAAAATCTTCATAGACTTTTTTGCCCCCACAAATTAAAATTTCATTTGTTGGATTTTTACTATATTTCTCTATAATATTATCAAAATTATTGATAACTTCAACATCAACGTCATCAATTTTATAATCTTCTTGATGGGTTAATAAAAAGATCTTACGATCAGGTAGTTTTTTACCGATCCCCTCATAGGTTTTACGACCAAACAAAATTGTTTTTCCCAAAGTTGTTGCTTTAAAATGGGCTAACTCTTCTTTTAAATGTCATGGTAATTTATTACCCGCCCCAATTAAACGATTTTCATCCATTGCTCATAATAGTTTAATCATTAGACAGCAACAGCTCCTTTAATTAAAGGGGCTGGATCATAGTTTTCTAAACTAATATCCTCATATTTAAAATCAAACAACGAAGTAATGTTCTGATTTAATTTTAAGGTTGGTAAGGAGCGCGGTGTTCGGGTTAATTGTTCATTTACTTGGTCTAAATGATTTTGATAAATGTGACAATCACCAATACTGTGGACAAAATCACCAGGTTCTAAGCCTGTTACTTGCGCAATTAAATATGTTAATAAAGCATAACTGGCAATATTAAATGGAACTCCTAAAAAAACATCAGCACTACGTTGATATAATTGACAACTTAGTTTTTTATCTTCTGACACATAAAATTGCATTAATGTATGACATGGTGGTAAAGCCATCTCATTAATTTCCGCCGGATTCCAGGCGCTAATAATATGGCGGCGAGAAAACGGATTCGTTTTAAGATTTTCAATTAATTGTGCTAATTGATCAACACCATTAAAATTACGTCATTGCTTACCATAAACTGGCCCTAAATCACCATGGCGTTTCGCAAATTCACCATCAGTTTTAATTTTTTCAACAAATTCAGCTAATGTTTCATTATTATATTCTTGTGATTTTTTAAATTTTTCATATGGTCATTCATTTCAAATCCGAACATCATTATCAACTAAATATTTAATGTTAGTATCCCCAGCAATAAACCATAATAATTCGTGAACGACTGACTTAAAGTGAATTTTCTTTGTTGTTAATAACGGAAACCCCTCATTCAAGTTAAAACGCATCTGATAACCAAAATATGAAATTGTTCCTGTTGCAGTTCGATCTGCTTTTTCTTGGCCATTTGCTAAAACAAATTCGACCATTTTCAAATATTGTTTCATAATACTCTCCTCTTAGTGTTAATTTACTATTCAATATTACCCTATTTGGTAAATAAAATCACTTAAAATGATTAAAAAACTATTGCTATTTTTATCTTGTCTATGTTAATATCAACTTATCAAAGGGGTGACAACAGTGAAAAAAAAGTTTTTCCAAATTTTATATAAAATTAAACTATCTTTTGGTCTGTTTGCCCCAAAATCAACTTCACAAGTTTTATGAAATATTTTTAATAATAATGATTATGAACAAGCCTTTATTATTAATAATGAAATTAATGAAAATAATGCTATTACCAATAATAGCGAAACAGTTGTAATTGAAAAAGAAGAACAAGAATTATCTTTGGCCCCTGTTGCTAAAAAAATTAGTTCTCAACAACAAAATAATTTCTTCACAAGTCCATTATTAGTAATTTTGGGATTTGTCTTATGATTTTTCTTAATTAAAGTAGTGCAACTACCACCAGTAAAATAGATAAATTAAAAAAATACAACAACTAAACCCTAAAATTAATATAAATTTTTCATATTTTTAAACCCTTTATAAAATAAAATTAATTATATATAATAGAAATGAACTAGACATACTCCTGTCTAGTTTTTTTATTATTTTAATGCATAAAAAAGATATTATTGCTAATATCTTTAGAACCATGGGTTAAAGGTTTTTGTAATACCAAATCACCCATTAACAATTTCTTGGAAAGCCGGAACATTAAAGTAAACAATTGTTAAGACTCCAACGGCAACCACTAAGATTACTAATAAACTAATGATAATTTTAGCTCATAAAGGTAATTTCTTCTTATTGGCACGTTTTTGATCTCTTTCTCATACTTTTTTTGCTTTAGCACTCGCTTTTAATTCTTTTTTAGTTAATAAAGCATCATTTTCTGGACTTAAATCGTCATAATTATCAGCCCCTAAATCATCATAATTGTCTGAATTTAAATCTTCATCATAACCATCATTGTAATCAGCTGGATAATTATCATCATTTTCATAATTATCTGAATAATATTGATCTTCATCATTAATAAATTCATTATCCATGTTATTAACATCATCTCATTGATCAATATAATCTTCTTTACTTGATAATTCTGGATTCATAATTGCAAAATGATTATCTGTTGCTAAATTGTCATTATTATAGTTGTCAAAATCATATCCTTGGTTTTCTGGAACAAATTGTTGTGAATTATATCCCATATTCATTGAATCTTGACCAATTACAGGTGGTTGGTTAGGTTGATAATAGTTTTGTTGTGGATACTGTTGTTGTTGATATCCAGGAGCAGTTTGGAATTGGTTAGCTGATGGGGCATTTAAATAATATGGATTATTTTGTTGTTGACCATAAGCAAGATTTAATGGATTAATTGATAAACTTTGAGGATTTACATCATACATATTCATCCCCTGCATGTTTTGCTGTTGACCATTATTAATTGGTGGTAAAACATAAGGTTGATAAACAATAGCTTGATAAATTGGTTTATTAAAGTGAATTGATTGCTCAGGACCACCAGCCATACCCATTTGGTTAAAACCTGGACCATGACCTTGTTGGGCAAATGGTGAAAACATTTGTTGACCCATAAATTGATTATATTGATCACCCATCATTGGCATTCTTGGACCTGGGTATTGCATTGGATTAGATAATGGTGTTAAAAAACCATTATTAAAACCAGGACCAATATTGTTTTGTTGTTGATTTTTTAACATTTGATTTTCTTGCATTAGTTGTTTAATTAAATCATTGTTATTAGTTTGACCTGGTTGTGCTGGTTGATTAGGCTGATTTGACTTAATTGGCTGACCTGGTTGATTTGATGGCCCAATTGGTTTTACTGGTTGGCCACTTGGCTGGTTACTAGCTTTATTATCAACTGTTGTTTTAATTGGTTCACCCGGTCTTACTGGCTTAATAGAACCAATTACTTGCCCTGGTGCTGGCTTTGGCCCTTGATTATTAATCACCTGATTTTTATTTACCCCTGTACTTGTATTCGCAATATTTGTAACTGTTTGTGAATTATTTTGGCTCATTACTTTATTATTGGCCATGTTTGCATTATCAGCTAACTTATTATTGATTAGTGGTCCATTATTTGTTTCACCTACATTTTCGTTACCTTTGCTTTGATTGTTCATAGTTTTAACCCCCTGTATTAATTTTTTACCCGTACATTAATATTATACTACAAAAATCAAAAAATTTCTAAATTTTCTTGCTTTTATTATATCCACAGTATATAATATTATACTAAATTCCAAGGTGACAGGTGGTAAAAACCCTTTAAATTAAAGGCTGTTCCGTTTTTTCGGTTGGTTTTTTTAAAAACGAATTCTTACGTTTTGATAAGAAAACAGCTAAAATAATCCCGACAATTAAGCCTGAAATTAAGTCATTAAGACCAATTACTAAAAAATAATACCAGTTACTATAAGTTGTTCCATCATCAAAAGCATGGGCAATGATATAGCCAATAATAACTAGAATTGGTAAAACAATAATCGCACGTAATGATGAAACAATTGTTGCTAGTCTTGTTTTATTGATCCCTTGAAATAACGTTGTTGCCGTAAAAGAAATTCCTGCTAAAGGGAAGCTCATTGTCATCAAAATAACCCATCAACGAACTTCATTAACACTTTCCGGGGGAAAGGCAAAAACTCGCATTAAACTAGGAGCAAACAAAAGACAGACAAAAAAGACAATCACTAATCATCCTGTTACTAAAATAAAGCTCCGTCAGGTAATTTGATAAATTTTATGATATTGCTTTGCTCCATAACTATAACTGATTAAAGATTTGCTACCCTGACTGATCCCTAACGCAACCGAAGTAAATAGCATAATTCAGGGACTTATCGCACTATTATATAGCTGTAAAATAGAAGAACCATACTGATTACGTTGTTCTACTTGGCCAGGTAAATACGCAATCATCGTTGCTGAAAGAATTGCGACAGAAACAATTGCTAAGTTATTTAAAAATGATGGTAAACCTAACTGAAAGATTTTTTTAAGATTATTTTTTTTCAAAGTATAAAGATCATGTCAACGAAAACGTAAGTATGAATCCTGACTTTTATAAATAATAATCATACTAATTGTGATTGAAATACCTCACGAAACAATTGTTCCTAAAATTGCCCCTTCTAATAATAAATTCCCGGCCTTAACAAAAATAATGGCAAATACAGCATTAGTGACAATTGATAAAACCGTAATTAAAGCAGCTCATTTCCCTTTCCCATCGGCTCCTAATAATGTTAATAATAAAAAGTTAATAAACATTAAGGGACTAGCAATTAACATTGGTCAAATATAACGTCAAGTCAAATCTTGAATAATTCAAGCTCCTTTTTTTGATAATTGGATAAAAATAATGATATTATCTCATTTTGGAAAAACTAACGTAAAAACAAAAAGTCCAGCAAAAAGCGAAAAAAGAAAGGTAATTGTTACGGAATTACCAGAGATAATTTTTGCCTCTTCGCGGTTAACTTGCCCATAACGATAAGAAAACGAAATAGAGCTTCCTAAAGCAGTTAAAACAGCAAAAGAAAATAACAAGTTATAAATTTGAGAAGATATTTGGGTGGCAATATTAACAAATTCTTTCGCAATTTGAGGGGATAAAATCCCATTATTAACACTAATATTATTTTTATATCATTCGAGATACGGCTGATAATCAAGGACATTTTGGGTTACAAACGACAATGAAATCAACTTATCAATTAATGGATAAGATGCTGAAATTGTCATAACAAAAATTGTTGGCAAAGAATAGATGAAAACTGCTTTTCATAGATTTTCATAGCGTAATTTTAATTCATTTTGTGATAGTATTTTCATTTAAACTCCCATTGATAAATTTTTAATAATTGTCGATCTAAATTAATTTTAAAACATCACTAATATGCTCAACGGCTTTAACATTTCGTCATTCATGTAGAATGTTAAATTCATTATCAAGCATAAAAGTACTACGTTCAATTCCCATAAAAGTATTATTAAACATTTTCTTTTCTTTTAAAACATTAAAAGTATTACATAATTGTGAATCAACATCACATACTAAAGGAAATTCAATATTATTTGATAATTTAAATTGTTGTTGTTTTTTTGGAACATCGCGACTAACCCCAATGACACTATAACCGGCTTGTTTGAATTGGTCATAAAGTTTATTATATTCAACTGTTTCTAAGGTACAAGCACTAGTATTTGCTTTTGGGAAAAAGTAAATAATATATCCTTTTTCTTGTTGAAACTCACTTAATAAATGCTCAGTATTATCAGAAAATAATAATTTTGTTGTTTTTAAATTAATCATGGTAACCTCTACTTTCTTTTGCCATAAAAAAAATAAACTAATTATTGTAAAATAGTTTAATTAAATAATTCGTTACTTCTAGTTTATTTTTTAAAATATTAAATGATAATTTTAAGTTTAAGAATATTAAGTACAATGAAATTTCTGAAATTGTAAACTTATATTCAAGTTCGGAAATTTCTGTTTCCACAGCCTGAACTTCTTCTGAAATGCTATCATAATCATCTTTGACAGCGCTATTTTTTAAACTAGCTCTTTCTTGTAAATCACTAATATCTAAATTAATATCACTAACTGTTTGCATTAGCTCATTTAAACGTTGTTCAATTTTTTCTTCGCGTAATGTCATATTACTATCTTTATGTTCCATATTCTCACCTACTTATGAATATAATATATCATAAATATTTAAAAAAGAAAGTATCTAGCAAAAAACTAAATTATCTTAGGCTTTTTCCTTAAAAATAAAAAAACTGATAACAAATCAGTTTTTTTCTATTTAGTAATTAATTACTAATCCTTTTAAGCGGGTTACTGAATTAATCGTTTCGCGAATTCCTTGCACCCCTTGCCCTGAATCTTTGATTCCTAAAAATGGGAATGAGTCTGGGCCACGTTGTGATTTACTATTAATGTTTACTGTTCCTGTTTCTAATTGCTCAGCGATTAAAAAGGCATGATCTAAATTGTTTGTAAAAATACTTGCTTGTAACGCAAAATTAGAATCATTAGCAATTTTAACCATTTCAGCAAGTGATTTACAACGAATAACTGGTAAAACAGGGCCAAATGGTTCTTCTCATGCTAATTTCATCGCTGTTGTAACATGGTCAAGTAATGTTGGAGCTAATAAATTTCCTTGGCGCGTATTACCTGTTACTAATTTTGCTTGATGGGCTAAAGCATCATCAATTAACCCTTGAACAAAATCAGCTGATTTATCATCAATAATTGGAATCACTGTTGCATTATCTAACGGTGAACCAACTGTTAATTTTTCAACTTCTGTTTTTAACATTGCAACTAAATCATCAGCTACTTCTTCTGCGACTAAAACTCGTTTAATTGCGGTACAACGTTGTCCTGAGTATGAAAAGGCCCCGGCCATTATTTCTTTAACTGTTTTAGCTAAATTAGCATCCCCTAAAACTAAGGCTGGATCTTTTCCCCCTAATTCTAAGACTAATTCTTTTCCATTACATTTTTGTTTAATTTGATTTCCAACATTAACTGAACCAGTAAATGAAATTAAATCAATTTCGGGGTTTGTAATTAATAAATCCCCAATATCACGACCACGACCAGTCACAACATTAATTACGCCAGCTGGAAATTTTGCTTCATGAAATAATTTTGCTAAAAATAACCCTGTTAAACTACCATTTGTTGCTGGTTTAAAAACAACGGTATTTCCCATTACTAAACTTGGAGCAATTTTAGAAATACTTAAGTTTACTGGATAATTAAACGGTGAAATTGCTAGAATAACTCCTTTTGGAATTCGGGAAAATATTCCTAATTTATTTTTAATATTTCACCCATCTCCTGTCATTGTTTCTGGATGAACACGTTTTGCTTCTTCAATTGTATAGTCAATATATTCAATGCTTCGTTCAATTTCAACTTCCGCATCTTTAATTCCCTTTCCAACTTCATAAGCCATAATTTTTGCTAATTCATTTTTATGTTCCAATAGTAATTGGCTTCAATGTTTTAGTAGTTTAATTCTTTCAAATAAAGTTGTTTTTTTTCATGTTGCAAATGATTGACGAGCAGCGCTAAAAGCTTGATTAATTTCGTTCGCTTTTAAAGCTGGTACTCTTCCACATGGTTTTAAATCAATTGGGGAAATAATTTCAAGTCATTCATTATTATTAATCATTTCGCCATTTATTAAGGCGTTCAATTCTAAATTCATTTTTCTCTTCTCCTTGCTTCTGGATACATTTTATTATTTTTTTAGTAATAATAAAAGAGCTTTTTCAACTTAATTAATTTTATTTCTTCCTAAAAAATCAGCTAAAATATCTTGGGCTCTTTTAACATAAGCATGATATTTTTCTAACTTTGAAGTAAATTTTTGGTCAATTAACGGGGGAATAATCCCAAAATTAGCTTTCATTGGTTGAAAGTTATTTTGATCAGCATGCAGAATATAATTAATCAAAGCCCCTAGCATTGTTTCTTTAGGAAAAATAACAGCTGGTTGCTTTTCCAAATAATTAACAACATTTAAGGCCGTTACAATTCCACAAGCACTAGATTCAACATACCCTTCCACCCCAGTAATTTGTCCAGCAAAAAAGACATTAGGATGTTCTTTTAACTGTAAGCGCTCATTTAATAATAACGGGGTATTTATATAATTATTTTTATGAATCACCCCATAACGAACAATATTTGCTTGTTCTAATCCGGGAATTAATTGGATAAGTCGTTTTTGTTCGGGAAACTTGAGGTTGGTTTGAAAGCCAACGAGATTATATAATGTTCCCACGGCATTATCTTGGCGTAATTGAACAACGGCATAAGGTCGTTCATCCTTGTTTTGCCCTAATCCCACTGGTTTTAAGGGCCCAAATAATGGCGCTTGAATACTGCGCTTTGCCATTACTTCGATTGGCATGCAACCTTCAAAATAGATTTCTTTTTCAAACGATTTAAGTTCAACAGTTTCAGCGTTAATAAGTTCATTAACTCAATGATCATATTGTTCTTTGGTCATTGGGCAATTAAGATAATCGGCACTATCGCCCTTATCATAACGAGATTTAAAATAAGCCTTTGATAAATCAATGCTATCTTTGGTAACAATTGGGGCCGCAGCATCAAAGAAATAAAAATAATTGGCCCCAATTAACTCTTGTAAGGCTGTTTGCATTTTTGGGGTTGTTAATGGTCCTGTTGCCACAATTGTTATTTTTGTTAAATCAATCGCATCAACTTCTTCATCAATGACTTTAATATTAGGATGATTACGTAAATAAGTTGTAATAGCATTAGAAAAGAGATCACGGTCAACCGCTAAAGCATCACCAGCTGGTACTTGGTTAGCTAAAGCATTTTTAATTATTAAAGAATCTAACTGCGCCATTTCGGCTTTTAATAATCCGACCCCGGTTGTAACGCTATTACTGCGTAAAGAATTTGAACAAACTAACTCAGCAAAAGTATCTTGTTTTTGAACAGGATTTTTTTGTTTTGTTTTTACTTCATATAAATTAACAAAATAACCGCGCTTTGCTAATTGATAAGCGGCTTCCGTCCCAGCTAAGCCAGCACCAATAATATTAATTTCTGTTTTTTTCATCCTTATTCTTGCTCCGCTGTTAAATTAGCATATTGTTTTAAATAGTCATCATATTTATCTTGTTCAACTTTAATTTTTTCTGGACTTGCTTTGGCTAAAAAATTAGCATTTTCTAAAATACTTTTACTACGAGCAATTTCTTTTTCTAAACGGGCTAATTCCTCCGTTCTTTTTGATGTTTCCAGTTCATTATTAATAACCCCTTCGGCTTTTAAATAAACTGTATAATGTTCTAATGGTACCGCAATGTATTCTTTACTTTCTCCAAATGATGTTACAACGTTACTAATATCACTATTTACTAACCGAATAATAAACTTATTAATACTATCAAGAGCTGTTGCTAATTCTTGTTCTTGTTCACCAGTTGTTTTAATAATTAAACTTAAGGCTTGTGTTTTTGGAATTTGATATTGCGTTCTTAATTCCCGGATTAAACCCGTAATCTTTACCACTTCATTTAAGAAGTTAGTTTGATAAGTAAAGGCAAAAGCCGGATACTCTTCAAGCATAATTGATGGTTTTAAATTTAGGGTTTGATAAATTTCCTCAGTAATAAAAGGAACAAACGGATGGAGCATAATAATAATTTGTTTTAAAACAAAGAATAAAGTTTGCTGTGTTCCATTGACAACTTCTTGGTTATCACTTCCTAAATTAACTTTTGCTAACTCAATGTATCATGAACAAAATTTGTTTCAAATAAAATCATATAAGTCTTTTGCTACTAGCACAAACTCATATTTTTCCATATTAGCTTTTACCGCTTTAACTGTTAAAGTCAACTCTGATAAAATTCAACAATCAATAATTGATTCTTGGTGTTGTTCGATAAGTGGTTTAATTTCATTTTGATAGTTAGTGAATGGTTTAAAATCTGTTGGACGATTCATTTCGACAAATCGCGCCGCATTTCATAATTTATTTAAAAAGTTTCAAGCAGCTTTAATTTTTTCTTCCGAATAACGTAAATCTTGACCAGGGGCACTATTCGTTACTAAAAAATAACGTAAAGTATCAGCCCCATATTCACTAATAACATCCATTGGATCAATTCCGTTCCCTAATGATTTACTCATTTTTTGACCTTTTTCATCACGAATTAAACCATGAATTAAAACATCATTAAATGGTTTATTATTAGTGAACTCTAATGATTGGAACATCATTCGTGAAACTCAGAAGAAAATAATATCATAACCGGTAACTAAAACATTAGTTGGGAAATAATGGTTAAATAATTCTTCATTTCAGTTTCATCCTAATGTTGTAAATGGTCATAACGCTGAAGAAAATCAAGTATCTAAAACATCTTCATCTTGATATCAATCAGTTTCGTTAGGTGGTTCTGTTCCAACAAAAACTTTACTTTCATCATCGCGATGATATCACGCTGGGATTTGATGACCTCATCATAATTGACGAGAAATACATCAGTCTTGGATATTTTCCATTCATGTTTGTAATGTTTTATCAAAACGGTGTGGAAAGAAATTTATTTTATCTTTTGAACTTTGGAATTTTAAAATTTTGTCAGCAAAATAATCCATTTTAACAAATCATTGTTTTGATAAATAAGGTTCAACAACAACCCCACTACGTTCAGAGAAACCAACTTGGTGAACATGGTCTTCAATTTTAACAACTAAATCTTGGGCCGTTAAATCATTAACTAAATTAGTACGAGCCGTAAAACGATCTTGACCTTGGTATTTACCCGCCATTTCATTTAATGTACCGTCTAAATTCATACAAATTGGCATCGCTAAATTATGACGTTTCCCAATTTCAAAATCATTTGCATCATGGGCGGGGGTACATTTCATTGCTCCCGTTCCAAAATCTTTTTCAACATAATCATCACAAATAACTGGGATTAATTCCCCATTGGCGGGATTAATAACTTGTTGATGCCAATATTGTTGATAACGTTCATCGGTTGAATTAACAACAACACATTGATCGGCAAACATTGTTTCGGGACGAGTTGTGGCAATTGTTAGAAATTCGGTTGTACTATTCGCTAAAAAGTATTTAAAATAATACATTTTACCAACTTGTTCTTGGTAAATTACTTCAATATTTGATAACGCTGTTTTTTGTTTTGGATCTCATGAAATGATTCTTTTTCCTTGGTAAATTAATCCTTTTTCGTAAAGGTCAATAAAAACTTTTTGGACTGCTGACGATAGGTTATCATTTAAGGTAAATTGTTCTTTTGAATAATCTAATGCTAACCCTAATTTTGCTCACTGGTCACGAATAATTTGCGCATATTCTTCTTTTCATTCTCAAACTTGATCAATAAATTTTTCCCGACCTAAATCATGGCGCAATTGATTTTTTGTCGTTCTTAAGCGTTCTTCAACTTTTGCTTGGGTTGCAATTCCCGCATGATCCATTCCTGGTAAATATAAGGTATCATAACCATTTAATTTTTTATAACGAATAATTAAGTCTTGTAAACTGGTATCTCACGCATGGCCTAAATGTAATTTTCCTGTTACATTTGGAGGTGGGATAACAATACTAAAAGATGGGTTATCTTTTGTTATTTTTGCGGTGAAATAACCTTTCTCAACTCATCCTTGGTATTTATCTTGTTCAACATTTTGGGGATCATATTTTTTAGCTAATTCTTTTTTCATTTTAATGTTTTTCCTTTCTAAATAAAAAACTCCTATTAAAAAATAATAGGAGCAATTATTTGCATAACTACGGTACCATCCTGATTTTAATAAAATAAAAATTTTATTATCTTAATTTAAGATATTAAATTATCAGATTAGCAACCTTCATTACATTAATAGGTTAATTTTTCAGCAATCATTAACTCTCTGTAACTATTTATCGTAATTACTCCTCTAATCTTGTCATAATAATTATAATAAATATTTGAATAAAAACAACTATACCATAAAGAATTAATACTATTATTATCTATATTACTAATTTGAAATTCATTTTTTCCTTTGATTTTTTAATGAAAAAAAAACAAAAACAATAACTTTTAAAGTTATTGTTTTTAAATAATTATCTTAATTTTTTGGATATACTGATGCTTTTGTTTTATTTTTTCCAAATTTTTCAAATTTAACAACACCATCAATTAAAGCAAATAATGTGTCATCTCCACCACGTCCAACATTTACCCCTGGGTGAACTTTTGTTCCACGTTGACGGTAAATAATTGAGCCAGCATGAATTGCTTGACCATCTGCTCTTTTTGCTCCTAAACGTTTTGAATGTGAGTCACGACCATTTTTAGTTGACCCAACTCCTTTTTTAGAAGCAAATAATTGCAATCCTAATAAAAATTTCATCATTATTGTTCGACCTCCTTTAGTTGGATATACGTTTGATATTGTTGATATATCGTTAACAATTGATAATACATTGTTTGTAAGATTATCTGCAAGATATCATCATCATTTAATACTTCAATGACAATTAACCCATCATCAATTGTAAAATTACAACTATGTTCTTTGATTTGATCAATTGCATTTAAAGTTCCTGTTGAAATTGCTGTAACAGCGGCACAAACAAGATCTTTTCCTGATTCGGCTTGTAAGGCATGCCCGGTAATTTCAACTTTTTTAATTTTATTTTCAGTTTTTATAAAATTAATCTTTATCATCTTTATTTATCTGTGTTTTTGTCTTCTGCTGGTTTTTTAGCAGCTGTTGTTTTGGCAGCTGTCGTACTTGGTGATTTTGGTTTTGCTGTTGTAGTTGTTGTTTTTGGCGCTGCTGGTTTAGCGGTTGCGGGTTTTGACACAGTTGCTGGTTTAGCTTCTGCGACTTTTTCCCCTACCGGTTTTACCTCAGCAGCAGGTTTAACAGCCGGCGCAGCTTTTGGGGCTGCTGGGGCAGAACTTGCTGCTGGTGCTGTTTTACTTGCACTAGCTCCTGTTAAAGAAATTTCTTCAATTTTAACTTTTGTATACGGTTGACGATGCCCATATTTTTTATGAACATTTTTCTTTGGTTTATAATGAAAGACAACAATTTTCTTTTGTTTTCCTTGCTTCATAATAACCCCCGTTACAGCAGCCCCTTTAATTGTTGGTGAACCAATTTTCCCATCAATCATTAGGACTTCGTCAAAACGAACTTTATCTCCTTCAACACCTGTTAACATTTCTACAAAAATTTCATCACCTTGTGATACTTTAATTTGTTTTCCACCAGTTTTAATAATTGCAAACATTTATTTACACCTCCAGTTTATACTCGCCTAGTAAGTAGATTCGTGTTTCAAATCCTTTTGGTACTTAAAAGTCAAAGAGCGGTTGAAACTGAAACAACCATAATTAATTATAACGATATCTCGTTAAAATACAATAAGATATTTATTTTTTTTATTTTTTCACCAAATCAGATTAGATTGGGCTATAATAAAACATATAAACTAGCATGGGAGAAACAAACAAGTATGAGGCGGAAAAAATACCGGTTAAATTATAAAGTAAAACGAATGTTCAAGTTCAAAGGGGCGGTTGAAGCAACCCAATTAGCCCAAAATTTTGTGCGTTATATGACTAACCCTTTTATTGATCAAACTTTAAAAAATGAGCTAATTGACCATGAAAATGAAATCTATATGTCCGATATTATTAGTGATGAAGGGTCAAAATATACGATTGCCATTAGTACCCAGTTAGATTATCAAGAAGATGCTGAACGGGTAAAAGAATTAGTCCAAGATTATGTTGATAATGACCTTGATTTTATTTGATATACAATTCGGGATAAAATTGATATCCAAGAAAACCAGTTTTTTGAATCAATTGGGTTAGTTCAAAATGATAACTTAATTGGGATGATTATGGATGTTAAAAAATTGAAAAAACAACAGAAAAATGTTGATGATCAAACGATTAAATTCCGACGAGTTAATAATAAAAAAAGATTAAATGACTTTAGTAACATTCTTAAAGCAGCAATGGGACCAAAAAGTTGAGATTATTTATTTTATAAAACATTATTAAAATTAAATAAAGATGATGATGTTGCGGAAATTGATTTATTATATAAAAATGACCAACCAGCAGTAACAGGAAACATTTATTTTGAAAAAGACCTTGTTATTATCGATGATATCGCTACGCACCCTGATTTTCGTCACCAAGGGTTGGCAAAGAAAATGATTAATCATCTCTTACATCGTGCCGTTTCCCATGGTTATGACTTAGTCGGTTTAATTGCGACTCCACAAGGTTATAATCTTTACCGAAAAATGGGTTTTCGCCCGATTAAGCTTTATTTAACCGAATATGTAACAAAAACTAGTAAAAGTAACCTTGAACAAATTGCCACAAAAATTAGTAAAGGAAAACTGAAAAAACTACAAGTTGTTAAAAAAGATAGTTTATTGGCAATGGTTAATAATATTGTCTGTGAAAAATGTCAGGAAAAAATTGAAGATCCGCAGTACATTACTACTTTAACAAACTTACCAAACTTTAGTATTAATAACTATCATAAAAAATGTTATCACTTTTCAGCCAAAGAACGTTGAGTTGTTATTAGTGAACAATAAAAAACTTGGTCCCTATTCTTTCGGGTTAACCAAGTTTTTCTTTGTTTTTCTAAGATGATGTGTTTCGCTAATTTGATCATGTTCATAATCATCTGGTTTATCAATCAGTTTTGTCCGATATTTAAACCAAAAGTAGGCTAAAATTGGAATAATAATCGCCGCCGAACAAAGATCGGTTAGACCAATAAAAATATAGAAGAAGATTGGGTTCCCAGTTTTAACACTAACAGCATAACCAATCCCAATTAATGGTAAAATAACAATCACTGTTCGTAAACTACTTGTAAGTGTTGCTAAGAATGAACGATTAATTCCTTGGAATAATGTTAAAGCAATATAGGTAAACCCACAAAATGGATACGTTGCAAAGTTAATAACAATTCATCAACGATATTGCACAGCATATTCATGGGGAAAGGCAAATAATTCCATCATTTGCTGTCCAAATGAAATGATAACAATTAACATTAAAACAAATCAGGCAATGATAATGATGCTAACTCGTTTTAAAATTTGTCAAATCCGTTGGTATTTTTCGGCGCCAAAATTATAAGCTAAAATTGTTCTTGATCCTTGCGTCATCCCAATTCCCGCCGATAAAATCAAGGTCATTCACGGTACCATTGAAGAGTACAATTCTTGTAAGACCGAAACCCCATCATTAAAATCTTGATTTGGTAATTGAACAACTAACATTGTTGAAACATATGAAGTAATCACAATTGCCCCATTAATAATAAAGTTTGGGAATCCTGCCCGCATAAACTGCCAAATATTGTTTAATTTAATATTAACTAAATTAGCTCAGGTAAATTTGGCATAACTATCTTTTGTTTTAAAGACAATGAAAAATCCTCAAATTACTTGGACAATTCATGAAAAAACTGTTCCTAACATGGCTCCAGCCATTTCTAAATGAACAACGCGCATAAAGAAAATTGCGACCCCGGCATTAATTGCTAATGAACTAACAACCATTGCCATTACTCATTTCATTCGTCCTTCACTACGAATTAATGAAATAAAGTAATAACTTAAAAACATCATTGGTGTTGCTAATAACATTGGAATTGTATAATTTCAACATAATGCTTGGGTAATTGGATTAAAATGTGACCCCATTTGAGAAGTAATAAAAACTGCTCCTCATCCAGGATAAACGAGACTAAAAATAATAAAAGAAATTAAAATTGAGAATAATGTTGTTACCGCAAAAGCATTTCCTGATAACTCTTGCATTTTATGAGTATCACGTTTCCCAAAAGCAATTGAGAAATTCATTGCACAACCCATCCCAAACATAACACTAAAAGCTCACAATAAATTATATGTTTGTGAAGCATATTGTGTTGCAACATTAATAAATGAGCGCATATCAGCTAAGGGAATTTCATTTACCAATGTCCCCTTCATTTGATTATACATATCAATATAGTATTGATTATGAATTGCATCTGGTGCCGCAAAGACTTGGGCTAAACTTTTATCTAAAATATTGTATAGCCCTTGCACAATCATTAAAAAAACGGTTGGCAAACAAAAAATTAAAATGGTTTTTCAAGGTTTTTCATAACGTAGCGTTTGTTCACGTTTTGTTAAAACTGTTGTCACAATTTTGTTCCTCCTTTTTGTTGTAAATATCTGTTTGCATTTTCTTCATAAATGCTGAAAAATGGTTTATACCATCAATAAAAAAATCTTTAAATTGATTTATATCTTCCAACCATTATTATATCGGAAAAAATCATTATTTAAAGATTTTTTAAAATATTTTGTATTATGAAACTAAGGCTGATGCCTGACCAAAGTTCTTATTATTTGAGAAAACAACATCATCATAAATTTTTGTAATATTAGTAAAGTATGGTTGAATCCCAATTAAAATAATTTTTTGTTCAAAAGCGGCAAAGGCAATCCGTTTAATTTCATTTTTTGTATCATTTAATTTAATAACATAAGAATCAGCAAATTGGTGAATAATTTCATAGCCCAATTTTTTAATTTCTTGACCCAATTTTTCTAGCATTTCTGGTTCCATTACCGTGAATTGAAAGTAATTATGTGAAGCATTAATAACTTCGCCATAATAGACAACTTTTCCATAATTTAAAATCGTAATTTCATCGGCAATATCTTGTAACTCCGATAAAATATGCGAACAAATTAAGATTGTTTTACCCTGATCACGTAATTTGATTAAATCATTAAATAATTCTTGGCGCGCTGTTGGATCTAAATTAGCAGCTGGCTCATCTAAAATCAAAACTTCTGGATCGGCCATTAAAGCTTGTGCTAACAGAATTTTCTTTTTCATCCCTGATGAAAACGTATTAGGATTTTTTGATTTAAACTTAATTAAATTTAAACTAACTAAAATTTTGCGGGCTTTTGCTTTTGCTTCTTTATAAGGAATTCCCCGTAAATATCCCATTTCAGCTAAATACTCTAAAGATTTTAAATGCTTCGGAAAACGAGCATTTTCAGGAATATAACCAATTGTTTTCTTGGCATCAACAGAAGTTGCTTCTAAACCATTGATATAAAATTCGCCATTTGTCGCAATAATCGCTCCAATTAAAGATTTAATTGTGGTTGTTTTACCACTACCATTAGGACCAATAAACCCATGAATTTTACCTTTTTTAACGCTAATATTAATGTTATCAACTGCGGTAAATTTTTTAAATTTTTTGGTAAAATTTTTAATTTCAATTGCTAATTCTGGATTAGGGTTAATATTATTAACCTTTTTTTTAAATAGCGCTTTCATCATTAAACAAAATCCTTTCTAGTAATTGATCATACTGATAAGGCAGCTATACCAAGACTAAAAATGGTATAAACGGAAATCATTACTGGTAAATTGACAATTTCAACTGGAGCAGCAAAATTAGCACCAATAGAATAAGTTGTAAAAATATCACTACCAGATTGATATTTTACTGGGTATAATTGTGAAGTTAAAAAATTATTTAATGGTAACATTGGCAAAAACCCATTAGTTCCTTTGTTTCCTGTTCACATTACCATTCATTGTTGCCAAATGTTTAAGTATCCCATTAAACGATAACTTAATTCTTGTTTTTTGATTTTGTCAATTGCCTTATTAACATTGTCAATATCATTATTGGTTTTACCAAAACTTTGGATTGGTCTTAAAATTTCTGATATTAGATTATTAGTAAAATAATGAATTGTATTTAATGATAAATCATTAAAATATAATCCTTTTGAATTGTTACTTTCATATGGTGGGTTTAAAGAACTAGATACTAAGTCAAATAAATTACCGAAAGTTGTCCCTGTAATTTGTTTTGATATATCATATAAGTCAATTAATCTTTTGACAGAATAATTTTTTGAGTTTGGAGTAAAAAGTTCCTTTTGATATCACTCATTCATTAGTTGTAGAATTGCTTTGTCTTCTGGGGTTGTAATATTAGTTGTATCAAAATTTTTAATTCCTAAATCACCAACAACATTATTTTTTCATGATAAAGTAACTGGTTTTTTAGTTTTAACATTTTCATAAAAATTAGATAATAAATTGATTCCCAAATTATCATTTTCTAATATTGTAAAATTTTGACCCCCACTGTATTTTGGTAAACTAACGTTATCTATTGTTAATTCATGATCGCTAACAAGATTATTCATTAAAGGATAAGTACTAGCATTAGTTAAAATATATGTTCGATATCCTTCCGATGAAACATTAGGTTTTTCAGCAATAATTTTCTGAGCTTCCTTATTAATATTGGTTAAATCATATTTTAAGGAAAAGTTTCCTCAATTACTAGAATTTTTAAGTGTTAAACCGTCACTGTTAAGGTTTCAAATATCTCAACCCCGAATATCTGTCATATTTTTAAAGACATTTTTGTTTGTGCTATTTAATGAAATTTTCTTTTTAGCAGAATCAGATGTAAATGATAAAAAAATTGAACTTGGATTACTGTTATTTGAAACATTATAAATAAAAGGCCCCAAGGCACCAATTAATGATAAAAATCCTAGGATAAAAAGAATTCCAATTACCCCTTTGCTACCAATTATTAACGATAATAAAATAGCAACACTTGATAATAAAAATTGGATAATAATTGCTGTTAAAAACATATATGGTAAAGCACTATATATCGCATTAGTTAATAACTGCCCTAATTCACCAGTAACATAACCAAATAAAGGTGGAATAAATAATACAATAATTGCATAACCTAAACAAATTAATTGTAATGATAATCATTTTTCAAAAATCATTTTAAAGCGAGTAATTGGTAAAGACGCCATAATTAATAATGTTCCATCATCTAATTCGTCCCGAATAATTTGGACCGATTTAAAACCTATATACATTGCTGTAAAAGAAAAATAAAAAATAAAGAAAATCCACAAATAAAATGTTAATTGTTCGTTTATAGCATTATTTAAATTACTACCAGAATTTGAAAAACCCGTAAAGGCTAAAACTAAAATGGCATTTGTAACCATTGTAATTGCTAAAAGGACATAGGTTGACGGTGACTTTAACATTTTAATTAAACTATAACGAAAAATTTTTAATGAAAAAGCATTCTTAAGTTTTTCTTGGAACTTCGATGTTTTTTGATTTTTGTTCTTTAAAACTGAATGATTCATTTTGATTTCCTCTCTTTTTTAATTATTAATTATTAATAATTAATAATATTTCATAAAATAGTTTAAAAATAGTTTTACTATGTGCTAATTTTATTAACACTCAAAATGATTGTATCTGTTTTTCTAATCTTTATCAAATAATTTTTTGCCCCGTTCTTTGGCCTTTTCTTTTTTTATTTTTTTAATTGAGTTTTTAATATGTTCCCGGCGGATTTGTTTAGTTAAATTATCAATTTCTTCTTTACGTTTTTTCTTATAACCTGGTTTAACTTTTTTGTTATTATTTTTTGTTTTATAGCGATTAATAATTTTATTAACTTCATTTGTTGTTGTTTGTGGTTGATATTTTTTCCGAACTGGTTCAAGGTTAATAGTTACTAATTCATTACTACTATTTCATTTTTGATATTCAAAAGTGATCCCTCACTGTTCTAATTGTTTAACTAAATTTAAGTTTTTCGTATCGTATAAGACATAACTTTTACCAGTATACTGCCCCCGTCCAGTTCGACCACTACGGTGAATATAGTATTCTAGATTATTTGGTAAATCAATTGAAATAACATGGCTAACCCCATCTAAATCAATTCCCCGTGCTGCAACATCGGTTGCAATAACATATTTAAATTCCAGATTTTTAATTCGTTTAACCATTTGTGTTCGTAAGCGTGGTTCTAACCCAGCATGTAATTGACAAACTGAATAACCATTTTCACGGAGTAAATCAAAATAACCAGGAATTTCTTCACGGCGATTAACAAAAATTATACATAAATATGGATTAATTGTGGCTAAAACTTTTAACAAGACCTTCCCACGATCTTGATGTTTTGTCGGAATTAAAACATGTTCAATATTTTGGTTAGTTACCGTTGATTTATTTACATCAATAAAATGGGGATTTTTTAAATATTTTAATAAAAATGGTTTTAATGCTTCAGCAATTGTTGCGGAAAAAACAGAAACTTTAACATCATTATTTACTTTACTTAAAATATAATCAACATCATCAATAAACCCTAAATCAAAAATCATGTCACATTCATCAATAATAAATGATGATAGTTTTCCAAAGTTTAACGCATCTGCTAGAAAAAGATCTTTTAACCGTGTTGGGGTTACCACAATAATTTGTGGTTGAGATTTTTGTAACTGCTCAACTTGCCGCTTAATATCTTCCCCTCCAATAAAACAACCAACTTGTAATTCTGGTTGGTATGTTTTAAAAAAACGAATATTTTCATAAATTTGTTTAGCTAATTCTCGAGTTGGCGTTACAATAACACTTTGAATCCGATTTAGCTGATAATCTAAATTATTTAATATTGGCAAAATAAAAGCATGACTTTTTCCAGTACCAGTATTAGCTAAACAAATAACATTTTGATGTTTCTGTAATAATGGGATTACTTGTTCTTGCACTAAAGTTGGTTCTGAAAATTTTAGATCAACTAATCCATCATTTAAAAATTTTTTTAATCCGAAACTACTAAATTGCCCCATTATTTTCTTCCTCAATTTCTGATATATTAAAAATTATAGCAAATAAAAAATGAAATTAGGTTAATTTCATTTTTTATTTTTTTCTTTTCAATAAAAGTTTACTAGCTTTATATTGTTCTTCATAAAAGGCTTTTTCTTTAATAAAAACATTATTTCGTTCAATAATTATTTCTGCCCAATATTTTTCAACATCTAGTAATTTGTCTTTATTACTAATTCCTTTTTTAAAGGCTTTTTTAGCTTTCCTAATTTCTTTTTTGCTTCCTTTATTGGCTTTTTGTAAACTATTCTTTGCATCAATATACTCAATTGAATACTGACAAATCATTGCCCGATATAACTTAACTGTTACTCAACTCGCAATCAGAGATAAAACTGGGACAGCAACAATAATTCCTGTTAATAATCCCCCAACTAAAGCGGCAAAGTTTAACCCTGTTGTTAATTCCATGTTTAATCAGTCAATTACACCAGCTTCATTTGAATAACTTTGTGCTCATTCTAAAATATTATAAGTTTTACCTTCAAAAATAAATGTTGCATTATATCCTCAAGCAAAAGTTCCAGTATTTGCTAATTTTAAAACAGTTGGAAAGCCTAACTGTTGAATTAATTGAAAACCATTACCACTAAAAGTATGAATTTGATTAATATTAGTTGGTAAATCACTATTATTATCTCAATAGTATCCCGAATATGGGAGTGCTAAAAAGGTTAAACATAAAATTAAAATTATAATTGGAATTGTCCAAATAATTGAAATCCCTCATTTACCAAATGATTTCATTTTTTTCCTTCTCTCTAATTTTAGAAATTAAGTTTTTTGCTAATTACTTAGTTTTTTTGTTTTTTAGCAGTTACTTTTTTGGCTGGTTTAGCCTTTGAAACTACTTGCGCTGGAATAGTATTTGATTTTTTTACCGTACTAGTTTTTTTTACACTACTTGGTTTTTTTCCTAAACGATCGGCAATTAAATCTTCTGCTCGAAAAATCCCTGAAGCTGCTGAACCATCTTTTTCACGATAATCTTTAAAATTTTTACTTTCAACTACCCCTGTTTTACGATTAATTGAAATTAACATTGCTGGTGTTGCCTTAGCAATTGCATCATTTTTAATTTCCAATCATTTTGCTCTTTGAATTTTATCAAACATTTCTTTTGTCATTTTTTGCTTTTCTTTGATAGCTGCCATTCTTAAATCCCCTTTATATCTTAATCTATATAATATAATTATATAATTTTTTTAGCAATTATTTTAAAAATTAATTAAAAGTTTTAAAATAATAAATTAATTAATTTTTCTTAAATTTTATTTTGATTTATAAGAATTAATTACTATTTAATTCTCAAATTGTTCCAGTAACAGAAGCAGCTCAAATTTTACCATTATTTAACTTAATGCCACAAGTATAAAAATCTTCCTTAATGTCAGCTAACTCTTTAAAAGATCCATCAGCATTTAAATGTAATAATTGTGATTCAAATCCTAAAGCAATGAATTTATCTTCGGAAAAATAAATAAACTCTGTAATAACGGGAATTGATTTGTCTAATATTGTTTTAACAATGTTTCCATCTAAATCTAATTCAAAAATTTTAGTATCGTTATCAATATAAGTTGAGAATAAAATAGTTCCATTCTCCAATTGAAATAGTACCGAGTTTCATTTTGTACTAGTAATCCCAGTATCAATTTTGGTAACATCATTCCAATTTGATTGATTTAATTGATATATTTGATTATGCTTTCCAACTGCTCATAATCTTTCATCTTGCAATTTAATTAAACTTGTAATTTCATCGTTAAATTGCTCATCGTTAGTTAAATGTTCCGATGGTTTTCCATCTAAAAATACTTTATGTAAGATACTTTTATCATCAAAAACCAAAAATTCATTTTCAGTAATTTGTAACATCATATTAACTCAAAGATCTGATAGTTTTTTAATAATTTTCCCTTCTGAATCTAATTCGTAAATTCCCTCACTAGTCCCAAAAATAATTTTATTATCAGATGTCATTATTATTTTAGTTGGTAAAATTCCTTGGCCATTAAATTCACTGTTTACTAATACTTGCTCTGTTCCAATGCTGGCATTAAAAATTCTGTAATGAACAATTTGCTGACTATTTGGAACATAAAAAACGCTATCTTCTTTTGCTACTACAATTGCTTGGGTTGCTGTAATTGAATCTGCCAAAATCATAACTTCTTCTTGAATCAAATTTGGATTTGCGGCAAAAACAGCTTTGATAATTAGTTCCTCTTCTCTTTCTAACAGATCACCAATATTAATTTTTTCTAAATCATCGGAAATTTGTTTTATCCCTGTCGTACTAAAATATATTTTTAGTTCTTCATCCTCAAGATAATAACCATTATTAGCCTTAGCAGCTAAAACTGCTTCTAAAAGAGTCCCCCCAGTACCAATATTTGAAACTGCATTAATTTCTACTTTTTCTTTTGATAATAATGAGTTTTCGGCTTTAATCTTTTCTAACATAATTTCTTTATTTAAATCTTCAACTGGCGTTGTAAAATTTGAAATTTTAATATGTGTACTAAGTGTAAGTTTTTGAGCAGCAAAATGAACAATCACAGTTGAACTAAAACTATAAATACTACTTGAAGATTTTACATAAATTGTTGCTCGATCTTCACTAATTTCTTTTACTAATAAATCTTCAACCACCAAATTTTTATTCTTAACTTTAGCTGCTGTTAAAATAGTTTGTTCACGATTATCTTCAATCACTGCTAATTGATTTTCTTGCAAATGCTGTTCTAAATTAATACGACTTGGGATTTGTTCAGGTAATGGATTAGAAATATTTGGAGTAGTATGTAAAAAATATCATCCTAAAAAACCAGAAAAACTAGCAAAAATTAATAAAAATACTAAGCCAAAAATAACAATAAGTCTTCGTGTTTTATTAGTATCAAGATAATGTCTTTGATTCATGATTACCATATTTCTCTTTAAATCAATTAAGTGACGATTGATATTATCATTTTTTTGGCTATTAATAATAGTTGGCACAGTAAAAAAATCACTTGGTAACAATTCATTATTATTATTATTATTATTATTATTATTACTTAACTTTTGTTTTTGATTGTTTGTGATATTATCAATTGTTTCTTGTGATAACACAATTGCATCGTTGGTAATTGGTAATTTTGGGACAGTATTAGTAAAAAGATTATTTTTTCATAGAAAAACATAAGAATCATTTTGACAATTAATCAGTGCTAATGGCGTAATCCCTTTATCATCACCAATCTTACGTTCCTTATCAATAACACATTTAAATAATTGTAATTCTTTTAATAGTTCTGGTAAGTTCTTTCTAATATATAAAATTAATTGTTTAAAACGTGCTTGACACTTCGCACACATTTTTTCATAAAAACCTTGCATTTTGTTTTTCATTTTGTTCTCCTAAAATAATATTAGTGGTAAAGATTATACCAAAGCATTATAAAAAGAGCAAATTATTTTAAAAAAATAATTAAAAGAGATTTATTTTTCCCCTAAAAAATATGCTATGATTAAATAAAATTAAGAAATAAATGGTGAAAAATGAATGTTATTAAAGTTACCCCTCGCGGTTATTGCTTGGGAGTTGTTAAGTCAATTAAATGAGCAAAAGATGCGGCTAAGCAATATCAAGATAAAGAGATTTTTATGCTGGGCTATTTAGTCCATAATCAACATGTAGTTAAAGAAATCATTGATTTAGGAATTATTCCAATTAATGATTATAAACAAAACCGCTTGGACTTATTAGCAAACTTACCAAATAATAGTGTAGTTATCCTCTCAGCGCATGGTAGTGATGAACGGATTAAAACTTTAGCTGCGCAAAAAAATATTATTATAGTAGATACCGAATGTGAATGAGTTACAGCAACAAAAGATTTAATTCGCGAATATTTAGCAAAAAAAGACTATGAAATTATTTTTATTGGTAAAACTCACCATCCTGAAACAAATGCGATTTTATCAATTAGCCCCCTAATTCATTTAGTAACAACCGTTGCTGAAATTGAACCAATTATTCCAAAACTTGATCACACCAAGAAAATCCTCATCACTAACCAAACAACTTTATCAAAAATTGATATTGAAGATATTGTTCTTAATATTAAAAACCGTTTACCACAACAAATGATTGAATTTAAAAATGATTTATGTAATGCTACTCTCGAACGACAAAACGCGGTTTTGGCATTAGATTCAGATCAAATTGATTTACTACTTGTTGTTGGTGATAAACGTAGTAATAATACTTTAAAGTTAGTGGAAATGGGAGAACGCAAAAATATTCCTTCTTACCGGATTAATGATAAAAATGATATTAAAGCGCAATGATTAGAAAATATTAATACTGTTGCTGTAACAGCTGGAGCATCAACACCAAGTAATATCCAATTAGAAGTAATTAAATATTTAGAAGAGCAATAAAAAAAACATTATTATCGGTAGTTAATAATGTTTTTTATTTTATAGGAGCTAATTGTTAAGTCCGGAAATTTTTCGATTAAATATTGGGTAAAAATTTTTGTGTAGTAATTTTCCATATAATGATTGAAACAAATAACATTTAAGTTTTTTTCATTAGCTATTACTCACTCAGTTCATTTTACTTCGCCAGTAATAAATAAATCAATTTCCGCAGGTAGGCTATTAAGATAACTACCTCCCGCCCCAGCACAAATGGCTACTGTTGAAATTTTCTGATTAAAATCTGGCAGATTATGTTGAACAACATCAATTTCAAAAAGGTTTTTTAAATTATCACTAATTAGGTTAGCGGTTGTGTTAATTGTCGCCACTTTTAAGATATGATCATTTTTTGTAAAGCTATGAATCTCTTCTCCCGCTAGGGTTGCTAAAATCGCTTCATTCATTTTACCGTCAAAATTAGTATGCGTTGCATAGACGATAATATTATTTTCATCTAATAACTTAAAAATTTTATTTTTATAGGGTACCTTTTGTTCTTTTTTTAATTTTTCAAAAACAAAAGGATGATGCGTAATTATTAAATTAGCCTTTGTTTTAATTGCCTCGTTAATAACTGCTGTTGTCAAATCAAGGGCCACCATGATTTTATTAACAGCAATTGTTTGCTTACCATATTGATGCCCACAATGATCTCATTTTTCTGCTCATCGCAAGGGGAAGTCAGCTTCAATTATTTTAAAAATTTCTTTCGCTTGCATGTTAAATCATCTTATTAATTAATTTTAATTTCTTTTTTAATTCTTTATAACGCTGACTTTTTTCTGGTAATTGCCCCAATAAGGTTTGATAATAATCACTTTTTAATAATCACTTTTCATTAAATAAAGCGCTTTGCTCTTTGTGTAATAAAACACCAAAGGCAATATCTTTTTGTGATTTGACTTTGTGACCGGCCACTTTATTAACAACAATAATTTCGTAAATATAATTATTTTCTTTAATTAATAGTTCTTTTTCAATAAAATATTTTTGGTCTTTAACCCATTGACGTAATAAATAAGGATCATCATTTGGACAAAAAATATAACGACCAATTGTTGTTTGATCTTCTTGAAGAATATCAAAAATAGTACTACTTCCCATCCCGGCAATAATACATGAATCAATTTTTATCCCTTTAACCCCATTTAAGCCATCAGCTAAAATTGGAGTGATAACTTCTTCAACGTCATATTTTTTAATATTGTCAATTGCTTGTTGAAGCGGCTTTGGTGCGATATCGCAAGCATATGCTTTTGTGATTAAATTACCTTTCGCTAAATAAATTGGTACTAAACCATGGTCTGTCCCAATATCACAAATAATATCTTTATTATTAACTTGCTTGGCGATTAACAATAAACGCTCTGATAATTTAGTCATAGTGTTCCCCACCTTATCCTTTAAAGAAATCTTTTAATACTTTTGCTTTTGATGTTGCTTGATTTGGTTTAAATTTGCGAATTGTTTTAGCTTCAATTTGACGAATTCGTTCTCTTGTAACTTTAAATTCCCGCCCTACTTCTTCTAAAGTTTTTGGTGAATCATATTTTGATAAATGTTTATCAATTAATTTGTTTTTACGACTCTGAACTTTTTCAATTGGAGTATCATAGTGAATATCAAGCGTTTTAATTGTTTGAACTAACTCTGGGAAGGTTTCATCTTCACATTCTTTTGCTAGGCGTAACACTGTTCGTAATTTTGTTGGTAAAATCCCAAAACGCATACGAATAACTTTTTCTTCTCGTGCTGATAAAATTTCATGAAAAACTTCGTCAATTACTTCCCGTAATGATTCTTTTTCCGCATATTCATCAGGGGTAAAAATATCTTTGTCATCAACAAAATCACCAAAATGGGTATCATCTTCATCGCCAATTGGTTTTTCTAATGATACTGGTTCAATTGATAATCTTTTAATTTCCCGAACCTTTTCCCCAGTCATTCCTTGCCCCATTCTTTCAGCAATTTCATCAAAACTTGGTTCACGACCTAACTCTTGGGTTAACTGACGCTCAATTCTTGTTAATTTATTAATTGTTTCGACCATATGAACAGGAATTCTAATTGTTCGGGCTTGGTCAGCAATTGCGCGGGTAATTGCCTGACGAATCCATCATGTTGCATAAGTTGAAAACTTAAACCCACGTTTATAGTCAAATTTATCAACGGCTTTCATTAAACCAATATTACCTTCTTCAATTAAATCCGAAAAATCTAATCCCCGGTTTAAATGTTTTCTGGCCACCGAAACAACTAATTTTAAGTTTGAAGTAATTAATTTGTCACGACCATATTTGCGTTCTTCATCATCTTTTGATTCAAGCATTTTAGCATATTTAATCTCTTCTTCACGCGTTAAAATCTTACTTGTTCCTAGGACATTAAAATAAGCTTTAATAATATCTTGAATTTTAGTTTCGTTTGATATTCCCCCAACTTTATATTTAATTTTTTCCTCTGCCGCTTTTTTTACTGGTTTTTCTGGTTGTTCTTCAACTTCTTCGATTCCTGTCACATCGCTAAAATCAACTCCGTTGCTTAGTAATTCCTCAAAATATTCGTCAACATCGTTATCATCAATTTCAAAATGATCATTAATTAAACTTAATAATTTTTCTTGTTCAATTTCATTATTATTTTCTTCCAGATATTTGCTAACATATTCTTTGAATTCCTCAAATGTTTGCATATCCTTAACTTCTTTTTTTGTTAATTCCATTTTATCTACCCCTTCTTAAATTTTAATCGTTGATTCAAATTATCAACTTCATTGGAAATCACTTGTTTTTCCTCAAGTGTACTTGCTTCAGTCATTTTTTTCCGCAATATTTCAATTTCTTTTTCATTTGCATAATCATTAATTAGAATTGCATAATCCTCTAATGCTTTTTTATTATATTTAGTTTTCAGTGTTGATTTATTAAGAATTGTCATTAAAATTGCATTCAGCTGCCCGTCATTAATCTCATCACACAACATATTAATATTAACACTTTCTTCGGCTAAATGTCTATTATAATAATCAATTATATCATTTGCAATTAAACGATAATTATTATTATTTAATGCCCCAATTTTCAGCTGATAAAAATTCATTGCTTGCCGGGAAAATAATAGTTGAAGAATCATTTTCTCTTCCGCTAAGGTGTAACGTTTTAAGTTTTTAATCCGATAAGGCTTTCAAGACAAGATAATTTCATTTGAAGTTGGTGGGTTAATTGGTTCCACAGATGAAGGCTCATCGGGAATAAAATAATTTGCCTTCTCCCTTGGCGCAGAGGTTTTTGTCCCCACCACAGGTGGTTTGCTTGACCCTTTTGTACTAACTGGTTTTAAATTACTCTTTAAATTGTCAATTTTTGCCGCAATTGCTGTTGGCGATAATTTTGTTACTTTTGCTAAATTATTAATTGAGAGTTCCTTTTCAATTGGATCAGGGATTACTTTAACTAAGTTCCCAACTATTGTTAAAAACTCAGCAAGTTCGTTGGCATCTTCCAAATTATATTTGTCCCTAAAATAATTAATAGCAAAATTAACTGGATAATTAGCGCCAGTAATAATCTTAGTAATAAATTCTTCTTCCCCGGCTTTAACTAATTCATCAGGGTCTTTACCAGTTTCATTATAAACAACTTTTACTTTAAAATTATTGACCAGTAATTTCCCAGCTGCTTTTAAGCTTGCTTTAACCCCTGGTAAATCTCCATCTAAGAAAATAATACACTCTGGCGTTACTTTCTTCATTGCGTTAATATGATAATCACTTAAATTAGTCCCCATTAACGCAACCGTGTTTTTAATTCCAATGCGGTTTAAACTAATAATATCCATATAACCTTCAAGCAAAATCAAATTACCACTTTTTTTAATAAATGGTTTTGCCCGGTAGAAATTATACATTACTTGTTCTTTTTTAAAGACTTTTGTTTCTAAAGTATTTAAATACTTTGGTAAATTAGGTTTTTCCTGCACTAAACGACCAGAAAAACCAATAATATTATTTTCATCATCATGGATTGGAAACATTACACGATCATTAAAATAATCATAGATTTGTCCTTTTCCATTAATATTCACTAACCCCGCTTGTTCAATTTCATTAATTGTATAACCTTTTTTTAGTAAAAAATTATATAAACTTTGACTGTTACTATCAGCATAACCTAAGTCAAAAGCCAAAATATCCTCATTGGTAATATCACGCTCTTCTAAATATTGTTTAGCAAGGAGTCCCTTTTTTGTTTGTAAATTATTCATAAAAAAGGTTTTTGCCAATTCATTAATGGCAAAAATCTTTTTATCTTCCTCACTATAACGAGAAACTTCTTGGTAATTTTGGAGTTCGGTTAATGAAACATTGGCTTTTTCCGCCACAATTTTCAAAGCTTCAATAAAAGAAATATTTTTATATTCTTGCAGAAAAGTAAAAACATTCCCCCCCGCTGAACAAGCAAAGCACCGATAAATTTGTTTTTCTGGTGAAATACTCATTGATGGATGGGAATCTTGGTGAAATGGACAAACTGCCCAAAAATTTCGCCCCCGTTTTTCTAACTGTAAATATTCTGATAAAACTTCAACAATACTTACTTTTGAACGAATTGATTCAATTTTTTCATTACTAATTAAGGCCATTACGTTCTCACCTCTTTTTGGTTATTTTAAATGTTCTTTTAAATAAGCTGGTAATTCGCTAATTGCCAGACGAATTTGTTCCATTGTATCACGATCACGAATTGTAACTGCGTTGTCTGTTAAACTATCAAAATCATAGGTAATACAATATGGCGTTCCAATTGCATCTTGACGACGATAACGCTTACCAATGTTTCCTGTTTCATCATAGGTACAATCAAAATCGTTTAATAATGTTTCATACAATTGATATGCTTGTTCATTCAATTGTTTACTTAACGGAATAACAGCAATTTGATATGGTGTTAATAATGGTGATAATTTTAAAACTACCCGACTATCATTTTCACCAATTTTTTCAACTTCATAACTATCAGCTAATAAAGCTAACAATAAACGACCAACCCCCACTGAAGGTTCAATGACATGTGGAATAATTTTTTCGTTTGTTTCTGGATTTAGATAACTTAAATTTTGATGACTATAATCACTATGACTTTTTAAATCAAAATCGCCACGGTCAGCAATTCCTCATAACTCCCCTTGTCCAAACGAAAATTTATATTCAATGTCAATTGTTCTTTTCGCATAATGGGCTAATTCTTTCGGGTCATGCTCACGTAATACATAATTCTCTGATTTTAAACCGATTGTTGTTAAAAAAATTTTAACTTGTTGAACTCAGTAACTAAATCAGTCAGTTTGATCAGCGGGATCATAGAAAAATTCTAATTCCATTTGTTCAAATTCACGCGTACGAAAAATGAAGTTTCCAGGGGTAATTTCATTTCGAAATGACTTCCCAATTTGGCCAACTCCAAATGGCAATTTTTTTCGCAATGAACGTTGAATATTTTTAAAGTTAACAAAAATTCCTTGGGCTGTTTCTGGTCTTAAATAGACAATTGATTTTTCATCTTGCAAAACCCCTTGGTTTGTTTGAAACATTAATTGAAATTGACGAATATCAGTAAAATCATGCGCGCCACAGTGTGGGCAAGCAATTTGTTCGTTGTTAATAAAATCAGTTAATTGTTTATTATCTCAACCCCCACAATTAATGTTAGGATATTTTTCTTCAATTAACTTATCAGCGCGCATTCTTGTTTGACATTTTTTACAATCTAACAATGGGTCAGAAAAATTGCCAAGATGCCCTGATGCTTTTCAAACATTATTGTTCATTAAAATTGCACTATCTAAACCAACATTATATTTTGATTTTGTGACAAAAAACTTTCATCATAAATTTTTCAATTTACGAATAATTTCAATTCCTAACGGACCAAAATCCCAGGCATTAGCTAAACCACCATAAATCTCACTTCCTGGAAAAACAAACCCTTGGGTCTTAAGATGATTAACAACTTCTTCTAACGAATATTTCATTTAAAAATAACTCCATTCTATTCCTTCTGATTTATTATACTATGTTATGCGCTGTTATTTAAAATAAATTGATTTGTCAGCCATTTCTTTAATACTATATGAAAAAATACCAACAACATTTAAATAATACTCACATAGCATTTTAAATAAAAGCATTAATTCCTGATTTGTCACAAATGTTTTATTATCAAAAGCTGTGACGGTAAATTGGTGGTCTTGTCATAAAATAATTTCTTTTATTAATCCAATTGAAAAAAGATAATCTTTTTCAGTAATGCAACCCCTACAAAGCAAGCCTTGATCAATAAAAGAAATTGTCTTAATTCCCTCTTTTTTGTGACAACGTTGACATTTACTAAAATCTCAACGTAAACCATATCATTTCAGCATTTTAAATAAGTAGAAAATTACAATAATTAAATTATCACTGTTATTTAATAACCGGTCTAAACTATTGGTAATTAAATTATATAGTTCATCATCACCAGTTCGCTCTTCAATTACCTGGTCAAGCACTTCCACCATTAAGGTTGCAACTAAATAATCATCATAATCTTTTGCTAATAAATTACGATCTTTAATTAAAACACCAGTTTTTAATTTACTAACTTTATTCTTATGGTAGGACAAAAAGAGTTCAAACTCACTCGTGGCAAATAACTGTAATGAAAACTGGTTTTTTGAAATTGCCTTTCGAACCCCAGGGGCATAAAAACTTAGTTTCCCTTCTTCACGCGAAAAAATTGTGATAATTTGGTCATAATCATTATAATTAATTTTACTAATCACAAGTCCCTGTAAAGTATTAGCCATTCTTAGTAACTCTCTTTGTTATATCCTAAGCGAGCAATCATTGATGGTTTATCACGTCATTTATCAACTACTTTAACAAATAATTCTAAATATATTTTTGTATTTAAAATTTGTTCTAGCTCTTCGCGAGCTTGCGTTCCAATCTTTTTAATTAATTGCCCCCCTTTACCAATAATAATTTTTTTTTGGGAATCACGTTCAACACAAATTGAGGCAATAATTTTTAATAGGGTTGGTTTTTCTTCTAATTTATCAATTAAAATTGCGACACTATGAGGGACTTCTTCTTCCGTTAAAAAAAGAATTTTCTCACGAATAATTTCGCGAATTAAAAATAATTCTGGTTGATCACTAATCATTTCATCAGGATAATATTTTGGCCCAACTTCTAAATGACTTTTTAAAATCGTTAATAAGCGGTCAGTATTATTATTTTTTAAAGCTGAAATTGGAATAATTTCAGTAAACTGATAAAGTTCTTTTCAAGCAGCAATTTTTTCTAGTAACTGGTCATTAGTTACCAAGTCAATTTTAGTAATTACCAAAATTACCGGAACATTACGCTCTTTTAAGGCCTTTAAAATAAAATGATCATTTTGACCAATATATTCATTCGCTGGGACTAAAAACAAAATTACCTCCGCGGCTTTTGTTGACGATAATGCCACTTTGTTCATAAATTTCCCCATTGCATGATGAGCACTATGAATTCCAGGGGTATCCATAAAAACAATTTGCGCTTCATCATCATTATAAATTCCTTGAATCCGATTACGAGTTGTTTGCGCTTTTGGCGAAACAATTGCCACCTTTTGGGCTAATAGACTATTTAATAACGTTGATTTTCCAACATTTGGTCGCCCAACAATTGCCACAAATCCTGATTTAGTTTCCATAATTATGTCTCCTTTTCTGAGTATTACTACTATTTTAATTATAAAACAAAGTCCGAAAGAATAGTTCGTTCCTTAAAAATTAAATGAAATTTGATCATCTAATGATAAATGATTTAAAGTTCCTAAATCTTCAAAAGATTGCATATGTGCTTTGGTAATATTAGTTCGTTTTTGTAAATCAGCAATTGAGATAAAAGGTTTTTCTAATCGCGCGCGGATAATACTTTCCCCAACAGCTTCTCCTAAACCATCAATCGCTGAAAATGGTGGTAAAATCATTTTATTATTATTTTCATCTTTTACAACTTTAAAATTTTTATTATCACTATCTTCTAAACTAATATTTAACATTTTAATTCCCCGCCCATACATTTCCAAGGCCACTTCATAAACTGGAATTAAATCTTTTTCTTTTTGCGATGGTTTATTTTGAAAATTAAAATCTTTAACATCCATCCGTTGTTGGATATCCTGAACAACTTGTTTAATTGTTTCAGGGCCTTTTAAGATTGTTTTAATATCAAAAACATCTGTTCGCGTTGAAAAATATGTTGCATAATATTCCGCTGGATAATTGATTTTAAATCATGCTACCCGTCAAGCCATTAAAACATAAGCTGTTGCATGGGCCTTAGGAAACATGTATTTAATTTTATTACATGAATCAATATATCATTGTTCAACATTGTGTTCTAACATTAAGGCTTGATATTCTGGTAGCAAGCCTTTTCCTTTTCGGACATCTTCCATAATTTTAAAAGCTGTTTTTGCTGGTAGTCCTTTATAAATTAAATTAACCATAATGTCATCACGACAACCAATTACCTCAGAAATTTTAACACCTTGGTTCCGAATTAACTCTTGGGCATTCCCTAATCAAACATCGGTTCCATGTGACAACCCTGAAATTTGAACTAAGTCAGCAAATGATTGTGGTTTTGTATCTAATAACATTTTACGGACAAAAGTTGTCCCAAATTCAGGAATTCCAATTGCCCCGGTTTTTTCGCCATTTAAATCATCAGGGGTAATTGCTAAACTATCTAAATTGCAAAACAAACTCAAAACATTTGGGTCATTTGTTGGAATTGTTTTTGGATCAACCCCAGTTAAATCTTGGAGCATTCGTAATGCGGTGGGATCAACATGGCCTAAAATATCTAATTTTAAAACATTATCATGAATAGCATGGAAATCAAAGTGAGTTGTTAATCACGTTGAGTTAACATCATCGGCAGGAAAATTAACTGGGGTAAATTCTTCAACAATAAAATCATTTGGAATAACAACAATTCCTCCGGGGTGTTGGCCAGTTGTTCGTTTAACCCCTTCACATCCTTTCGCAATTCGTTCAATTTCCGCTTTGCGTTTTAAATGTAAAGCATTTTTTAATTCAAAATAACTTTTAACATATCCATAAGCTGATTTTTCAGCAACTGTTGAAATTGTTCCGGCACGATAAACGCTTTTTTCGCCAAACATTTCTTTTGTAAAATCATGGGCAATTGGTTGGTATTCCCCCGAAAAATTTAAATCAATATCGGGAACTTTATCAGCTTCAAACCCTAGGAAAGTTTCAAACGGAATATCATGTCCTTCCCCAAATAATTGATGCTGACAGTTTGGACAAACTTTATTTGGTAAATCATAACCACAGCGAACACTACCATCAGTAATAAATTCGCTATAGCAACATTCTTTACATAAGTAATGGGGTTGAAGCGGATTAACTTCAGTAATATTACTCATTGTTGCAACGAAACTACTTCCAACACTTCCCCGTGATCCAACTAAGTAACCATCTTGGAGCGATTTATCAACTAATTTATGAGCAATTCAATAAATAACAGCAAAACCATGTTTAATAATTGCTGTTAATTCTCGCTCTAACCGTTCAGCAACAATTGCTGGCAATTGTTCGCCATAAATTTGATGAGCATTTTTATAACATAGTGCTCGTAATAACTCATCACTACCTTCAATTTTAGGAGTATATAGTTTATCTTTAATGACTTGCACTTTTTCAACTTGTTGGGCAATTAGCTTTGAATTAGTAACAACTAATTCATAGGCTAACTTTTCGTCTTGTAAAAATTGAAATTCATTTAACATTTCATCTGTTGTACGTAAAAATTGTTCTGGATAATCTTTTACCCGTTGCTTATAGTCATATAATGGATGGGCTTTGCCCCCAATTCCTTTTGCATGAATATATACTTCCCGGAAAATTTTATCTTCAGGATTTAAATAGTGGGCATCACCCGTTGCTACAACAATTTTATTCATTTCTTTTGCAATGGTAATAATATCTTTAACAATTATTTCTAAACGTTCTTGGGTTAAATCCCCCATTTGAATTAAATGTTTATACACACTTAACGGTTGAACTTCAATATAGTCATAAAAACCTATTGCTAATCGCAATTCTTCTTTTGATTTGTTACGGGCTAACTCAAAAATTTCCCCATTAACACATCCTGAACCAATTAATAAATTAGCTCGGACAGGAGCAAGACAATCTTTTAATAATTTTGGCGAACCATAAAAATATTTTGTATGAGCCTCAGTAACGAGCGTAAATAAATCTTTTAACCCTTGTTGGTTTTTTGCTAAAATCGTAACATGTTTTGGTCGTAATTTATTATAAATTAAAGGTTGATGAATTTGATCAATTTCATCATCAAAGGTAATATTATAGTCTGATGTTAATTTTCGTAATTGATATTCATAAATTTCTGATAAAACATTAGCATCATAATCCCCACGGTGAGCAATTTCTTCATTATAAATAACATTATAACAACGAGCAATTGTTCCCAAGCGATAATTTTTTAGATTTGGTTCTAAGATTCGTGCTAATTGTAAAGTATCAATTACCGTATTATCAATTGTTGGACGGTTCGCTTTTTGCAACCATGACTGAATAAATCCCATATCAAATTCGGCATTATGGGCAATTAAAATTGCATCTTGAAAATAAGCTAGAATATCATCAATGCTATCAATAAAACTAGGTTTATCAACTAAAAGATCATTTGTAATTCCCGTTAATTCTGTTGTAAAAGGTGAAATTGGTTTTGAGGGTTTAAATAAATGATTAACAACCTTTTTTTCACCGGTATTACTATCATAAACAACTGCCCCAAATTCAATAATTTCATCATACTCACTACTTAAACCAGTTGTTTCCAAGTCAAAAATAACATATTTTGCTGTTTTCAAATTATGATGGTGAGGATTTTTAACATATCAAACTTTATTATCTAAAACATCAGCTTCAACCCCATAAATTACCTTTAGATTGGGATATTTTAAACTTGTATTATAAACTTCAGGGAAGGCTTGAACATTAATATGATCTGTAATAGCAACTGCTTGATGTTCTCATTTGTTTAAGGTTTTAAATAAACTAGGAATTTCAATTAAACCATCCATTGTACTCATTTTGGTATGTAAATGTAATTCCACTCTTTTTTCCGGAGTTGTATCTTGGCGTTCGGCATTTTTTTCCTCTAATTTAGTGATTTTTTTGGCAAACAGCATTTGTTCATTAGCATAAGTATCATAACGAATATCCCCAAAAACACTAATTCAATCACCATTTTTTAACTCTTCAATCGCTGTATCTGGTTGTTCATCACGCGAAAAAAATTTGACCCCAATTGAATCAGTTTTATCGGTAATTTGAATTGTATAAATATATTTTTTAGCAGCAGTTTGTACTCGTGCTTTATTAAAAACTTCTCCATGAATCGTAATATTAGGAGTATCTTGATCAATTTCAACAATCTTTTTATATGTTGGT